>NZ_JAJHVW010000029.1:22840-24664 GCF_027583855.1 Rhodococcus sp. BH5 | reverse complement strand
GTCGTGCGAGTGCAGGGGTCGGGCGGGGTCGGATAGTATGGTTGCGCTGCGGCGATCGAGGGAGTCGGTCCGCCGCGCACGTCCCACCCTTCAGTTGTGCGCTCTCTGGGGGGTGGGACCCAAGGGGGTCAGAGGTCGCCGCCGCGCCATTCGGAGATTCGCGGTCCTCGACTGTCGATGTAGAGGGCGCGTCTGAATTGGCTGCCCCATCCGAGGTGTTTGGTGGTGGCGTTCTTGGGGATGTAGTGGGTGGTGTCGTCCCAGTGGATGACGTCGATGCCGTTGGCGTGGACGGTGTAGGTGAAGATTCCGGTGTCGGGGTTTTCGTGTGCGGTGAGTTCCCATTGTCTGCCGACTGCTTGCGTCATGGTGGCAGTGCCCCAGGTGATACTTCCTTGTGGTGTTTGTGCGCGCAGGGTGATGGTGTTGCCGCGCCATTCTGCGCTGACGTAACTCGAGCAGTCGATGGCGGAGTGCACGTGCAGTGAGGTGAGTAGGGTGGTCGCTCCGGTGACGCCGATTCGGGCGTTGACGTATTGATCGAAGGTGTCGGTGGGTTCGCGGTATGCGGCGAGGCCGGTCCAGGTTCCATCTGTAGTCGATCCCCAGAGGTAGCCGTTTCCGCCGGATTGCATGAGGTTGTACGGTGCGGTTCCGATGCTTGCCCAGCGGCTGGTGGAGAGGTAGAAGTTTTCGAGGCCGAAGTCGTCGTGGAAGATGCGTTTGCCTGGCCATATCTGGGTGGCTCCCGATCCTGTTCCGGCCATGATTTTCTCGACGGGGGCCAGTTTGCCTGTGCCGATGCCGACGAACATCGCGGTCATGGGTTTGGTGGCGGTGCCGTTGCCGATGAGGTAGGCCATCAGTAGATCGCTCCGATGAATCCGACTGCGGTTTTCTCGCTTGTCGGTAGTGCGTCGTATGCGGCTTGTGTCCCGATCCAGGTGATGATTTTCTGTCCGGGGTAGGCGCCGACTTTGGCATTGAAGAGTTCTTCGAGGCTGTTGAATGCTTCGATCAGTCCGTCGATGTCGTTCATGTAGTGGCGGTGCTCGGCGGGTGCGGCGTCGATGGCGGTGCGCGTTTGGTCGGGGGTCAGCAGTTGGCATGGTTCTGTTCCGTTGCCGACGAGAAATGATCCGGGGGTGTTTGTTGTCCGTCCGGTTCCGCCTCGGGGGACGGGAAGGTGTCCGGTGATGATCCCGGAGGCGTCGTGGGTGTGTTCTTTGGGGGCTTTGGCGCCGATCAGTTCGAGGACGTCGGTGGCGAAGTTGGGGTTGTTACCCAGTGCTGCGGCGAGTTCGACGAGGGTGTCGAGCGCTTCGGGTGCATTGTCGACGATGGCAGCTGCGGCAGCGGAGGCGATGGCGTGGACGGCGGATTCGTCGAGCTTGTCGGCCAGGGCGGAGTTCAGATTCGTGGTGATCGTTTCGTCGTGACGGGCGATCGATTCTTCGACGAACGTCCGGGTAGGACGGGAGAGGGGTTTGTCGAGGTCGGGGGTGTTGTCGATGCGGTCGAGGCCGATGTGCTCCTTGGTGAGTTCCCCTGTCAGGCCATCGAGGGAAGTGACGCCGCCGGGATCGCCCGGCTCCCCCTTCTCTCCGGGCTCTCCCTGGGGTCCTGGTGTGGCGACGATGTCGAGTATTTCGTCGCGGTACTGCTTGACCAGTGAGACGACGGGCGGTTCGTACACGTAGGCCGATTCGAGTAGATCCTGGAGGGTGATCTCCTCGACACCGATCGGCACGACCACGAGCTTGGGCCTGGAATCGGCTACGCCGCTGCGGATTTCGACGACGAGTGGTCCGGGTTCGACGGTAA
>NZ_JAJHVW010000029.1:0-22740 GCF_027583855.1 Rhodococcus sp. BH5 | reverse complement strand
CGGAGGTCCGCTTCGAGGCGACTGATCCTGTCGTCCTGATGGGTGATGCGGGTGTCCATTCGGGCGAATTGCGCTTCGTTCGCTTTGAACAGTTCGGCCCAACTGGTGGTGGTGTTGGCTTCTTTCGCCGAGGCGCGGGCCAGTCGAGATCCGAGGTATCCGATGATCGCCGCGGCGACGGTCGCGACGATCCCTCCGATGGTCAGTCCGAGGGGAGACATGTGTGCTCCTCGCGGGGTTTCGGCGGGCGGGTGCGTTCGATCATTGCGGCGATACACAACGCGAGGATCGCGACGGTGAGGTATCGGGTGGCTTCGACGTATCCGCGCGGAACGTCGAGGAAGACCCATGCCGCTCCGTAGCTCAGGGCCCACAGCAGGTTGAATCCGATCGTGAACGCGAATCCTGCCGGTTGCAGTGCGCGCCAACCGATTGCGGAGAGGGTGAGAATTCCGGTGATGATCCACCCGATTGCGTACCAGGACAGGGGTACGAGGTGGTCGACGAAGGCGAGTTGGGCGGGTGTGTAGTCGGGGGTGCGGGGGCCGATGTACGACGACCCCCGCACGATCGACGACACGCCCAGTGCGGCGAGTGCGATTCTGCGGACCACTGCTGGTCCCCCTTTTTTTACGGTATGCCGGAAGGGTCAGTTGCCGTGGCGTTGGTCGCCGTCCGCATCTTCACTGTCGTCACCGAAGGCGTGGTTGCCGTCGATGTCAGTACTGGTGTCGGTGTCGACGAGATCGCCGGTCTCGATGGCGATGTCGCTGACGGGCACCGGGGCGAGGGTGGGCAATCCCTTTGCGGTTCCGATGTTGACGGTGGCCAGTGACGTCAGGGCCGAGACGAGTGCCGCGCTGGCCGCCAGTATCAGCGCTGCGGGCCAGTCGATGTCGGAGAGGGTGCCCGTCGCCGGTATCGCGCCGACGAGTGCGCCGACGAAGGTGCGGCCCACTCGGTCCGTGAGGTCGATGAGGAAGTTCCCGGAACTGATCGCCGTCGAGGTCGACAGTGCGATCAGAAAGGACACCAGGGCGGCGAGGGCCGCCGAGGACAGTGCCGTGCCCCAGGAGATGGAAGCGATCGTGGCTCCACCTGCAAGGAAGATCAGGAGAGTCTGGATGAACGTTTTGCCGGTGCGGTCGAGTAGGTCGAGCCAGAATGCTGCCGTGTCGATCGAGGGTGCGACGAGCATGCCGTCGAAGTCGCTCTCGTGCTGGTGTGATTCGGTCATGATTTCAGCCTTCCTGTGCAGCGGTGGGCTGCTGACGAGTGTCGCCCGAAGCGAATCGGGCTTGCAGGGATGCGAGTAGGGCTTTGATTTCCACTGCCTCGCGGTGGGTTTCGAGAAGCCAGAAGGTCGGCGAGCCGGTGCGGTCGTCGCCCTCGACGTGGGATGGGTATCCGTCCCACACGGTTTCGTTCCAGATGTCGGCAAGTCCGGCGCGCGGCCACATCTGACCTTCCTTGACCTTGACGTTGCCGGGGCGAACGATCGGCCGGACGGGCTCGGGTTGGCCCCACTGCAATGCGGCGTGCTGTTCATGTGAAAGTTCCACGATGCCTCCTGGAGTCGGTGCGGGTGTAGGTCCCAGGCGCATGATCAGTGCCCAGGTTTTGGGTCCGACGGTGCCGTCGGGGGTCAAGGTGGGGTCGGTGCGCTGCAGGGCTGCGATCGCCGACTGCGCATCTCGCCACCTCCCGGTTTGCGCCAGGCCGAGTTTCGCCTGCATGTGCTTGATGCCCGCGATGTGGTGGGCCGGTTCACCGGCCTCCCCGGACACCGATTCCTCCGGACCTTCGAGAGGGCCGTAATACCATCCGCTCGGCAAGGGGAACGCGTCGGGATCACCTGCGCCGACAACGGCATCGAGATACCAGAAGTCGTGAAAGAGCGGGTCGTTCCACGCCCTGGCCGATGCGGCGACGACGTGACCGGAGCGGCCCATGTACATGCCGCGCGATTCGAAATTCAATCCGTCGAACGTTCCGGCGACGTGAGAGTTGTAGCCCCCGCCGCCATGCAGGAAGCCCAGCTTGAGGAGCGCTCCGGCAGGTACGTCCGCCTTGCTGCGAGCGTGAACGAGCCCCAGCCTGGCTGCGTCGCCGGTAGCGGAAGCACCGAAAATGCCTGGACGATTGCAGTTCTCGGTGGAGCCGTAGCGTCGATTGGCTTGCAGACCTTGAATATGGGCTGCGACGGCGAAAGTGAACCAGCTGCAGTCGCCGCCAGGGTTTCCCGAACCGCCGTAGACGTACGGAAGCCAGTCCTTGGACCAGATGTAAGCGCGAGTCGTATCGACCTGTGCGCGGGTGAATGTGCGTGCCATGACAGATGTCCTTTCGTTGGACTGCTTCAGGATTCGATTGGCTCGTCCGGGTATTCGGCAACGCCGGTGGCGTCGGCTTCGTTGTCGTGCTTGATGGCGGACAGTCGCGAATACTGTGTTCCGCCAGCGAAGTTGCGCCACCTCTCGGAGGTGACCCAGACATGGACTTCGCAGTTCGGCTCGGGGGTGACGAACGGCGCGGCCATGTGATGGGTGATCCGGGATGCGCCCGGCCGCTTGACGTCAGGTATCTCGGAGTAGACGGCAGATCCGCCTGGCGTACGGACCGAGAGGTGCATCACGGTTTCGTTGCCGCCGGTGAACAGGGTCGACTTCGCCAAGGTGGTGGCTGAAACATGCCACAGCCCTTCGGATTCGAGAAGGAGTCCGCCCGCAGGCAGGAGTCGAACGCCCTTGAGTGGTCCGAGCCGACCGGTGAACGGCATGCGCGTCGACCGGGAGACGACGGCGGGGTTGGCAGTCATGTACGCCGCCCCGTATCCGCGCACACCTTCGAGGAGATCCACCCGGTCGTTGTAGTTCGACTGCCCGTCCCGAATGTCGCGAAGTGGGCCGGGGCCGAACGTCCCGTCCCCGCCGAGCGCGAGTGCGACATCACCGAGGAGTGCGCCCAAACTCGGGAAGCCGGAGAACAATTCGCCGAACAACCTGCTGTGGGCAACATTGTTCGCGTCGTCGATCGGCTTGCGCATGCGGCGTGTGGCTTCGGCCTCGTCGATGTCTTGGTATCCGCGCATCGTGCCGTGCTTGCCGTACGCACCCTCGGGATACGGCCTACCTGGTGCCGTCATCAGTAGTCCACCTCGATCGTGCGGACCTGCGCGAGATCCTCGCTCGGCCCGGCATCTTCGGGCGCCCGGATGACGCCGCGCTCCTGCAGCCGCTCGGCCAACCGGATGAGATCAGACCCGGACATGGCGTCGAGATCGATGGCATCGGTGACCGGCGCAGGTCTCACGTCCGGATCGGGCGTGTCGATGTCGACCCATTCGACTGCTCCGACGCCCATCCAGTGCACCGATTCCGCGCCGCCGGGAATGATCTGCTTGATCTCCTGCAGCTCGGGGTGGTGCCGATACCCGGCGCGGGTGATGATCGACGAGGCTTTACGCAGGCACTCTTCGGCGGTGATCAGGGCGCTGCCGTCGGGGGTCATGATCGCTCCCATGAGCACCCACAGTGCATGCTCTTCGGGGTCGTCCATATTGGCGGTCACCTGGGTGGGGATTGCCATGTCAGATCACTCCTAGATCGTGTCCAGCGGCCGCGAGGTTCGCGATTTGACGCAAGCCGCGCGCAGTAGGTGATTCGAGGTCCGCGGGTTCGCCGGTCACGGCGCTCCACGTGTTCTGGCCGCGATCGCAGACGAGTTCGATCTCGCCGACCTGCTCGACGTAGATCTGGCCACGCTTGCCGACATCGCGCAGAGTCGAGCCGATGCGGTCACCGAGGAAGAAATGACCCTGCCCGTTATCGCCGATGACATACGGTCGACCGTCCGCGAGTTCGATACGGTGGGTGATACGCGGGCGAGATTTATGAAAACCCTCACGAATCTTCATGATCGAACTGAGCGTGTATGCACGGTCGCCGCCGGACACGAGATCCTCGTGATAGTGCGACCATCCGTACTTCAGCGCTCGCACAGGGCTTTTCACGCTGATCCACGCGCCGATCGTGTCGCTGTAGATCGGACGCAGGAAGATGTCCGCGATGGTGCCGGCAGTGGGCTGCAGGATGGTCATGCCCAGGTTGTTCAGACCCAATTGGACGGAAGCGGATATAGCCTGGTTGATTGCGTCCAAGGAGTGCCCACCAACGACCATCTGGACAGACTTGCCGTGCGTGTGACACCAGTCGGAGACTTCTATTCCCGAGATTCGGCCGTCGCGATAGACGACGTACGGCGCCCGCGGATACGTCCCGATCCAGGTGCCGATCGTGTTCCGATACGGGTCGACGGGATCGAACACCTGCGTGAGAGTCTCGTCGACGAGGTTGTCGGCGAGACTGACGACGGTGCGCTTGAGTCCGTCCCAGATCGTGCCGCCCTGTGAAGTCTCGTCCCAGTAGCCCGACTTGTCGACGACATCGAAGACGATCGTGCCGTGACGCAACTTCGCCCCTGGCCATGGGGGAGGATCGCCCTGCAGATACCGCCGAGTGGTGACCATGAGCTGTGCATCGCCGAGGGTCGGCTCCGCCATGTCGTGCCAGTACTTGAACCGACTCGACAACACGGTCCACGGTGACGAATCACCCAGCAATGAGCCAGGTTTGACGACCATGTTCCAGTCCGACATGTCGAGGCCGTTGAGCCACTGCACCGGATCCATCGGGTCGTCGGGAAGTGCCCACCAGTTGCCTTCCATCCGCATGATGTTGAGGAAGAGCGCCAACTTGAGCATGTAGATCGACGGCCCCGCGAGCACGAACGACCGAGGAAACTGGATGATCGCAGGCAGGAACGGATTCGACCAGACGAGAAGGTGCTTGAGTTCCTCGTAGTCGTCGAGGAACTGCAGCTCGACGAAGTTCTTCCCGTCGCGCGGCGCAGCCCGACGAGCCTGCTGCAGCCGCCCGCCCCACCGTGCGCCGTCCTTGTCGGCAGTCATATGGACGTTCTGCTTCGGCCGCCCGTACGGATCGACCGCCCACTTGGCGAGATAGTGATTGGCGGGCAGGACGATCCGGCCGGGACCCGAGTTGTTCTTGATCCACTTGACCGCCATCTCCCACTCGACCGTGACCCGGCCGCGATAGTTCATATCGCCGTCCCACAGGCGAATCAGTGGAGGCTTGCGACGACGCCGAGCGCGGTTCTGCTTCTTGCGTTCGGAGTCGTCGAGGATCGCCTGCATGCGATCCATCAGCTCCTGGTCGTGCAGGAGGGGATTGTCGAGCAGTGGTGCGGTCATTCTTCACCGCCCATCACCATGGTCCAGTGACGTGGCTGATACACCGCCACAGTCATGTTCGGCACCGTGCACTTGATCGGCACGTCGACCGGAAGAGTGTGCGGAGGGACGGCGAACTCGAACTCGACGGAATTCGCACGTGCCCAGAACAGCGGGTTGATGTTCGAGTCGTACGTCTCCTCGTCGGGATACGTTCGAATCGTGAGCTTCTCACCCGGCGAGAGCGTGGGCACGTCGATCACGCGCCCACGCCACTCGTAGTCCTCATGCTCAGGATCGGTGATCCACGAGAAGTCCGGCAATGTCACCTGGCCACCCTGCGGGGCATCGATGACCCACTTGGGATACATCGGCCGGTTCGTCGGATTCGCCAGCGTGACAGAACCGTTGAGCGCACCCGCCTTCGATTGGAAGACGTCGACCTCGTCCTTCTCCACCCAGAACGGCCAGCCAGCACGAAGAGTCATGACCATGTGCCCGTAGCGATTACGGCCAGGATCATTGCGCGGATTGAACTTCGGCGTCTCGACCTTCTGTAGACCGAGACGCCGAATACCCGACGATGACGTGGCAACGAGGTAGGTGATCCGATCGAACTCCCACATCGCCGACCACCGCGACTTCACCTGCTGCCACGACATGTCATCAGTCGGCGAAATATGCACCGGCAGAATGACGTCCTGCATGTTGTGGCGGAACCCGTTGTAGGTTCCGCCTTCCTGCCTGGCGCCTTCGGTCCAGATTGTGGTCGTCGGCGTCTCCCAGAGCCCTTCGGGACTCTCGTCGAGTTCGATGCCCTGAGCGCCGGAGCCCGGACCATGGATAGTGGCCCGGGCTCCGTTGGGGGCTTCGATCTCGAACAGGAGTAGATCGCTCATCGAATCCCCCAACCGTGCGTTGCAGCTTCCTGCAGTTCCTTGACTCTCAATTGCCGAAGTCCTTCCTCGACATTGGCGACGCCGTTGAAGATGTACGTCGAACCGGATTGGCCGCCTTGGCCGAGCGAGAGCCGTGCGCCGTTGTTCATGGCCTGCAAGATCGTCGGATTCTGACCGGCGTTCGCATCGAGCGCATTGACGACGAACTCGCGCTTGGTGAGCCACGCAGGCACGTTGTCGGTACCGCCCGGCCCATCGACGGGACCGCCTTTGGCGAAACGGTTGCCGCTGCGGATTCGCTCGATCTCTTCGAGCAGTGCAGCAACGCCGTCCTGCCCCTTGGCAACCGAATCGCCCCACCGCGCAACACCTTCGGCAGGGTTGTAGATCGCCGGGCTGTCTTGGGCGATCATCGACGGCGAGGTGGTGACCTGAGCGCCCATTGCTCGCTGGTCGGCGGACGGTTCGATCAGGTAGGGCGCCTGGGTCTGCTGCGCTTCCTCGAACATCCGCATTGCCTGGACGGCAGGCGGAATCTCGTCCGGGATTCCGAAGACTCCCAAAGCATCCGAGACGAATCCCGAGGCTGCGTTCTTGGCGAAGTCGCCGGCAATCTCCGACCACGACGTCGGACTGTTGCCATCCTTGGTCATACCCAGTTCGCGTAGCGCCTTCTCGGCCTTGAACAGTTCGGCATCGGCCTTCGAGATGTCCGTATCCGTCGACTCGGGATCGTCGTAGACCTCATTGCGGCGCTCGTTCGCGGACTGCACCGCAAGCTGAGCGTCGATCCGATCGGCCTCGGCGTCGGTGAACATCCGCGACAGTGCCGGAGCCTGCGGCGGGGGCGCCTTGTAGGTGCCCTCGACAATGCCGTCCTTCTTCGCCTGCAGACTGGTGACCTTCTCCTGCGCCTTGGCGACCTTGTTGTTCGCATCGTCGAGATCGGTCTGAGTCTTCTTACCCTCGGCCATGGCGTTCTCGACCTCGACGCGAGCCTCCTCCGCCTTACGTACGGCGATCTCGGCAGCCTCGAGATCCAACTGCTCCTTGTCCGTCCATTCGATGCGAGCAACCTCGCCGCGCACAGGGCTTGCCGCGATGGGCAGATACGCGTGGTCGGTCATGCTCGGGTGATTCGACCCAACCGATCCGCCGACCATTCCGCCGCCGTAGCTGCCACCCATTTCGACATTGGTTCCGTCAGGCAGGGTTCCGGCGGTATGGCCGCCGCCGGGTCCGCCGTTGTACCAACCGAAGCGGAGATCGCCCGCGCCGCCTCGACCGGACTGGAAGCCCATACCGGCAAGAGCGGCACCCATACTGGCGGTTGCGAACCGCGCCGCGAATGGCGCAAGGCCAACGGCAAAGCGAGCGATCGCCGACATGGCTGCCGAGCAGTCCCCCCAATTGATTCCGCCGAAGTTGTACGGATCGCCGGTCAGCGGCTTGACGCCGGGTATCCGTCCCATGACGAAATCGGTCAGATCACGGCTACCGACCACGCCGCCCGTCTCGTACCCAGGCAACTTCGGGAACGTGCCCGCGTTGATCGACGCCAATTCGCGGTGATACCTCTCGGACGAGCGGTCGTTGATGACCCACTCGCCCCGGTTGACGCGCGCGGTTGGAATCCCGTTCGAATCGACACCGAGGATTCCATCGACAGTGTCGGTGCCCGGTCCGGTGGTTGGTAGCTTTCCGCCGCCCGCAAATGCAGGAATTCGCCCACCGATGGCGTATCCGCGCTGCTGCCGCAGCATCTCTGCGGCAGCCTCGGACGAGAATGCGCCGTGTTGTTGCGCCGTGCTGTAAATCGCATTGAACGAGACGGTGACGGATTTGTTCTGCAAAGCATCAAGAGCCCGTTTGGCCTCTGCGGAGTCGGTGAGGAACTTCCGTAGTCCGTCCAAGATCGCCTGCGGGTTGGCGGTTTTCGTGGACAGTTCCGACAGTTGCTCGACGGTGAGTTGACGCTTCCCCTCGAACTGGGTCATGTCGATGTCCGCACCGGGCTTGAGTTCGAGACCGGAGATGAAGTTGACCATGCCTTCGGTCTGTTCGGCCTTGATGTCGAAGGAGTCCGTTTTGGCGTCGATGTTCAATGTTGCCCGGAATTCGGACAGTTCGAGTGCTTTGGCCGCAGCGGCGTCCAGGTTGTTCAGGGCGCCTTCGGTTTTCGCGACAACTTCGAAATGCGAACCGCCGTTCAGCTCCTTGAGGTCGAGATTCAGTTTCTCGAGCGCCTTGCGAACATGCTCGTCATTGGCTAGTTCCACTGGAAGACGCAACGGTTCACCGGGATTCAGGGAATCCTTTGTCAGTTTGAGTGTCGTTAGTGCGGCATCGACATTGTTCATTCCCTGCACGGCGGCGGCCGTTCGGAACCAGTCCTCAGAGAAGCCCTCTGCGCGAAGGATCTTCTCCATCTGCTCGGGGAGTAATCCGGCAGCCTCGGTCACCTGCTTGAAGCTGTCATGCATGCCGGCGAGAGCAGCGTCGACATCTCCGCCTGCCGTAACCAGAGCTTCACCGCTGGTGCGAATTTCCTGGATGGCACTGCGGATTCGCGTCCCGTTCTCGGTCATCGTGTTGACGCCGCCGGTGACCTTGTCGATCAGATCGCCACCGAGAGAGCCGCCCTCGGGAGTGAGCTTCTCTTCGAAGAGCTTCTTGGTTTCGCGCACAGTCTTGTTGAACGATTGCGTGGCATCTCCGAGGCTGGGCGGAATACCCGCGATCAGGTTCATGGTGTCGTGAAATGCACTTGCCTTCGCTGACGCACTGGCGGTGTCGTCGGTCAACACCTTGAACGCGTCGGAGAGGCCGTACAGGACTGGCGATACCGAGGCCGATACCGTCTGCAGATTCTGAGTTTCAGCCCGCAGTTCGGACCACGACTGGAGCGTTTGCCATGACACGTCCTCGTTTGCGGAGGCGGCCTTGTAGAAGCTGCCCCACTGTCCGTTGGTGCCAGCGAGTGCGGCCGAAAGCTCGTCCGCGCCCACGCCCATAGCCTTGAGGGAGTCGATCGTTTCCCGTGCTCGCAGTGCCGCCGTCTTGCGGTCGGCCAGATCTCTGAGCCCAGCACCCTCGGAGTCGAACATCCCCTTGTTGTCCATGAGGTTCTTGCCCATGCCAACGATGTGATCCCACATATCGGGGGCTTCGTCGGCGGTTTCCTTCAGGCTCGTCATGTACGCCTCGGATTGAGCCTGGAGCTGGCCCATCACGTTGTCGTCGACAGCGCCCTTCGATTCCGAAAACGCGCGGGCCATCTTGCGTTGCGACTCAGCGACGTCATCGGAGTACTTCTCGGTAATCTGCGCCTGGACATCCCAGTTCTTTGCCGACGAAACCAGTTGCGGGATAGCAATTGCTGCAGCCATGATGCCGATTCCGACTCCGCCACCGAGGGCGCCCGTCAGATTCGAGATCCCGGCCTTGAGCTTGCCTCCGAGGGCTGCTCCCGCACTCTGGGCATTTTGGCCGAGTGTGAGCATACCGGCGGACATGACACCGATTGGGCGGCCCGCCGCACCGGCCCATGCCTGCGTGTTTCGCACCTCGGCGCCGAAGTTGCGCATATGAGTTCGGGTGCCCGTGATCGTATTTCCTGTGTTCATCCACAAGCGCTGGTAGTTCGTCAGCGGAACTCGCCCGGCCGCAGTTTGGGCGGTCAAAGTCGCCATGGAGGGGGCGATCCTGGCCATGATGCCCGGCACTGTCTTGAACAGCATGAACGCGCCGAGAAGTCCGGCCACTGCGACCGTATTGTTCTCCATCAGCCCCGCGGTGGCATTGAGTATCGGCACGAGGGTGGCGTCGAGAATTGTCGCCGAGGCTTCCAACGTGGTCAGGAAGATCTGCCACGTCGAGACGCCCAGTGCGGCAGACGCCTTCGACAGGGACGTGACAATCGACCCGATGGCCGGAGCGACCTCCCTGCCTGTCTCTACGACCTGCTCGACAATGTCGCCGATCTTGGACATCGACTGGACCGCGAAATCCGAGTCGCGGAACTTCTCGAAGGCCTCTTTACCTTGGTTGCCGAAGTCCAAGATGGCGGGGATGTATTTGCCGGTGAGGTTCTTTTCGAACGTCGCCATGATCGGCTTGGCTTTGGTATCGAGTTCGTCAACAGCCTTGGTGAGTCCGAGGAATGCCGGGATTGCCTGGCGGAAGATCGGTCCCGCGATGGTGGCGCCGAATCGACCCTGTGCGGCACCGAGGTTCGCCCAGGCGCTCGAGACGGTGGTGGCTGCTGTTGCGGCGCCGCCGATGTTGTTCTCGATTGCGCGGAGGTAGGTCGCGGAGTCGACCTTGCCTTCGGCGACGAGTTTCTTCATCTCGGCTTGCGGCTTTTTCATTTCGGTCGCGAGCCACTGCCAGATCGGCAGGCCGCGGTCGGCGAGCTGCGTGATCTCCATCGTGTATGCGGTGCCGGAGGTTTGGACCTTGTTGATGATCTGGCCCATCTCGGACAGGGAGGTGCCTGCGATCGAGGCGGCGTCGGCGGTGAGTCCGAGGTAGCGCGTGAGGTCCTGGCCGGGTTTGACGCCAGCTGCGACTGCGGATGCTGCGATGGTTGCCGCGTCGCCGAGTCCGTAGCTGGTGCCCTTGACGGCCGCGAGTGCGGAGTCCATGATTTTCGCGGTCGAGGCGGTCGAGTTTCCGAGGGCGGTGAGCTTGCCCTGGGCGTCGTCGATCGCGGTAAGGCGGCCGATGCCTTTGTGGAGCGAGGATGCGAGCAGACCTCCGGCGGCAACACCGGCCGCTACGACGCCGACCTTGAGCGTTTTGCCGATACCGGACGCCAGTCGTGAACCCATGGATTCGCCGGCACGGTTGGCGGATGACTGTGCGCCACCAAGGGCAGAGGTGATCTGCCCGGGGATTCTCGAAGTGTCCGCCAAAATCGAGAGGTATCCAACACCCAATTCTGTCAACGGAATTCGCCTCCTAAGTAGCGAAACCCCCGTCCAGTCCAGGGCGGGGGTTGTGAGCGTTGGGGATCTTGAAACCGATCCGTTTTTGTTTGATCAAGTTGCATCTCAGGTGTGCGAGTTGCAGGTTTGATTCGTGATGCGTGCCGCCGAGTGAGTACGGCAGAATGTGGTCCACGGAAGCGCGCATCATGTCCGGGTAGGTGAGCATCATGTCGATCGATTGGTCACAGATTCGACACTGATTCCCGTCTCGCTGCCAGAGGTAGCTTGTCGACATCTTGTGTGGTCGCGCATTGGCCCGCTTGCAGGTTGCGCAGAGCATCTTATCGTTGCGGGTCTTGCGCCCAGATGACTTATCCATCAGGTTGATTGAGATTCCACATCGCGCACAGTTTCTGAACTTGGCGATTTTCGACCCTCGTGTTCGGTGCCAACTGTCGATGACCTGACAGTTTCGAGAACAGTGCGATCGTCTGCCGGAACCCTTCTCTACAGGACTGTCGCAGACGACACATATCCATTCACGGGTGAGGGTGCGATTTCCTGCGAGCGGATTACCGTGTCGGCGCATCTCGATCGAGTGTCGCGGGCAATACTTGGACTTCCCAGTTGGGTTCTCCTGCGGGTCATTGCAATCGTCGACCTCGCATCGTGGCTTACATTCTTCCGAGCAGTACTTGGCCTGGCCGGTGAATCCCGTACCCATGTCGGTTCCGCATCCCAGGCACAACTTGAAGGCAGATCCGGTCCTCTTCATTCGGTTGTAGTGCGTCGGGCACATAAAGCGTGCGTGAGCCTTGTTTGAACAGTTGTCAATTGAGCATTTTGAAGTAAGCTGCATGATGCCGCTCCTCGTTAGGGCGAGTGAGATTGGTAAAGGCCCCGACCAGCGTTTGAGCACTAGTCGGGGCCTGTTTGCTATTGGTTGGCGGCGCGTGCGCGAGCCTGGGCCTGCGCAATCCGATCGCGTGCGTTGCTCGGTTGTCGTTCGGCCTTCTGTTGCGGCGCAGGAGGTTTCCGGGTGCGAATGTCAGTGACGTTCTGAGCCGGTTCCTGTTTCGCGGCTTCACGTTGCGCGAAGACTTGGCGCAATCGTTCAACCGTGGGGGTCAGCTCGTCGGGATTGCCGCCCGCGAGTTGCACGCGCAGTTTGCGGATCTCGTCGGTGAGATTGAGTTGAATGTCAGCCTCGACGTCGGTGAAGACGCCCATCGGATCGACGAGTCTGCGATAGGCACTGCGTCCTGGCAGGTTCGAGAGCCAGGCATCGAAGTCGAGCCAGGACAGCGTGCGCCCGAGCTCGTCGAGTGACCTACCGATGACCAGTAGGTCGGAGCGGATCGCCCCCTCTACTCCGTCGCGTCGGAGGAGTCGGAGGAGGCTTCGGATTTTTCCGCGGGGATCTTCGACGCCTCTTGCCAGGCATTCCAGAGTTCGGTGCGAGATCGGTTCGGCCACGTGATGACGTGCTCATGGAGTGCGGGCTCGATCATTTCGAGCATCCATTCCATCCCGTCGAGATTGGTCGGGTAGACCATTGCGGGATCGGCCTCGATGATGACGAGCTTCTTCTCGTGGCGCTCGTCGCGGGCAGCCTGAACGTCGTTGGCCCGCTCGACGATTTTCGCGTCGGCGTACTCGGTGATCTCGCGAGGGATGTAGCCGAGTAGGGGAAGTTCGAACTTGACAGTCTCTCCGTTCTCGACGATTTCGACGGGGAACTTTTCGAACTCTGAGGGGTTGTAGACGAAGCCAGCCATTGCACCAGGCCTTTCAGTTGTTCCAATGGGAGAAATGCGACCGGGCCGTGGAGGCCACCCGGCAAGGGCGGCCCGGTGCAGTGGGGTGTGAATCAACCCCTGCCGGGTGGGTTCATCAGGCGGTGACGGTGACGACGATCGCCTTGGTCACTTCGACTGCCGGGGTAGCGGAGTCGGTGACCTTGAATGTGATCGACGGGGTGCCGGCCGCGGTGGGGGTTCCGGACAGGACGCCGGCGGGCGAGAGCGTGAGACCTGCAGGGAGAGTTCCCGTCTTGGTCCAGGTCTTCGCGCCGGTGCCACCCGAAGAGATCAGGGTCTGCTCGTAGGCATCGCCCACCTTGCCGGCGGGCAGCGAGGTCGTGGTGATCGCGAGCGGGCCGACGGCTGCCTTCGTGGCGTCGTTGATGATCTCGATGACGTTGACGCCGCGTCGACCGTTTGCCTCGGTCTCGTAGACCTGGATCGTGATTTGGTACTGGGTGAGCGCGTTGTGCACGTTCTGCACTTCGGCGATCTCGATGATCTGACCCTTTTCGATGACGTGGCGCTTTGCTGTGTCACCGTCGATGGAGTTGATGACCCAGGATTCGATCGGTAGGTCGTCGGCGGTCTGGTAGACCGTGATCTGACGGCCGTGCTCGTCTGCGGGGTGCTCGACGACGTTCGCTGCACCGTTGATCGCCCGCAGGACCACGGGGTCATTGGCGTCATTGAGGGTGATCTTGACCGTGTTGTCGGTCTCAGTGGTGACCGGGCGAGAAATGCCGCCGCCGAACTTGCGGATCTTGGTGATCGACTTGGTGCGACTGATGGAGAAGCCGGAGTCGCCGATCTCGCCGTAGTCGTTGGCGAGGAACTCGGGCTCGAGTTCCTCATAGGTGGTCGTCGGCAGGGTCGTGCCGAGCGGCGCGGAGTACAAGACGCCGCTGTCGAGCGGGGGGTTGGCGACGTAGGTCTTCGTGCTGGTGTCAACCATGATTCGTGCCCTTTCAGGGTTCGTTGCACCGGGCCTTGAAAGGTGGGGATGTGTTGAGGTCAGCTGATTTTCAGGAGTAGCTCGCCGGTGAACTGGTAGCGCTCCTGGCCGGACTCGTCAGGCCAGCGATACGGCCCGGAGTTCTCTTTCCATGACCGAATGAACGTGCCCAGAACCGTTCGGCTGCGAGAGTCGCGCATGATCGCACGGACGACCGCGGCGAGGTCGTCGGCTTCGCCTTCGGTGTCTGCCCAGCATTCGAGCAGTGCGAAGACCCGATCTGTTTGGCCGTGCGTTGCCATCCCGCCGCCTGGGGTGCGGGAGACGCGGACCTTGAGCGTGTGCCCCGGATTGGTGCGGGGGTTGGGGGTCTCGGTCCCAACCCAGACGACGAGGTGGTCGGGCATCTGCTCCTGGATGAGTGTTGCGAGAACGGTTTCAGCGGACGCGGGGACGATCAGGTTGTTCATCGCACGCTCCCGAGGACTCGCACCAGTGTGTTCTCGTTGGCGTTCTTCCTGCGGGCTGCGTACGTCTTGGCGTAGACGATCGCGCGCCATCGCCCCTGTGGCCGTCGTTGGCCCTGCATCGAGGACCATTCGAATCCATCTCCGGCCGCTGCAGCGATGCGGGATGCGAGCCCGTCGACCGCTGCAACCACGGGGCCGGATCGCCGAACGTCATAGAGAGCGTTCGGCTTCCACTGCATCCTCGGCTGCGTCATCGTCGATCACCTTCTCCACGAACTCGGCAGCGATCCAGGCTTGCGGGTTGTAGGCCGCGAGGAGTGTTCGCTTGGAGGGGTCGGAGTAGATCAGCAGTACTCCGGTTCCGTTCTCGGTGACGAACGTTGTGGTGTCGTAGACAGTTTCGCCGCCGATATGCCGGACGAGTACGACGGTGTCGCTCATCCGTCCACCCTTCGAAGTTTGACGTCCACGATTCCGGGGACGAAGTACGGGTTGTTGTCGTAGTTCGAGACGGCGACGACGCGAAACCAGCCTTCGCCGGGTAGTTCGATTCGGTCGCCGACCTTGACGCCGAGATCCGTTGGCGGGTAGCAGGTTGCATCGAAGGCGATACGTTCTGCGTGCCCGTCGGTCGGCGCCGCAACTTCGCTCGGATACCAGAGGAGAACGAACTTGGGCTCAGGGTCGTCATGCTTCTCGAGCGCGTTGCCTCGTGGGCTGAACTCGGTCGATGCGATCTTGCGCCGATAGCTGATCGGCAGGGTGCATTGGAATTCGGCCATCAGGCATCACTTCTCGGGGGAGTGGTGTCGATCGTGAAGGCACGACCTGTGCGAGCTGATCCGCAGAGACGTTGCAGGTCGGTGATCTCGCTCGGCCAGAACATGCGTTTGCGTTCGGATCGGTTGTCGATCGTTTGCTGAAAAGGCCCGGCGCTCACCTGTGTGATGGCGCCGGAGCCGACGTCGTTCCACCGCAGGATCGCGCCAACGAGAATGACTTTCGCCTGCGCTGGGTATTTGAAGTCGTTCTCGACAATGCACGGGGCGATCCATGGGGCCGATGCCATCGCGATGGTCGAGTCGATCATTGCTCGAGCCTTTTTCTCGTCGATGTTCGCGACGAATGGCGCGAGATCGTCCTCGATGTCGATGGCTACCGGCCCCATGGGTCTACCTCACTTCGTGTCGTTCGTGGCCGCGGCTTGCTCTTCGGTCCACTGAGTTTCGGCGGCGAGCCAGGCTTCGAGCGCGACCTTCTCGGCTTCGGCATCTGCTTTGGCCTGAGCCTCGGCGTCCTTCTTGGCCTTGGCCTTCTCGGCTGCGGTCTGCGTCTTGGGCTGCTCGGGAACTTCGATGCCGTCGATGGCGGCAAGCGCGTCGAGGGTCTTCTTGTCGGTGACCTCGGCGACGCCGTCAATGAACTTGACGCCGAGGTCGAAGACGATCAACTGGGGGTAGCGAGGCGAGCGCACGGCCACCATCAGAGCAGTCCGGTCAGCTTGGCGTGCTTGAGCTGGTTGCCGTACTTGAGTCCGATCTCGCCGTAGAGCTGGACCTTTTCGGACGCGCCGGTCTTGGCCAGGGATTCGGCGAAGAAGTGACCCTTGCCGGGGATCTCGAGGAATCGCGGTGCGCACTCTTCGAGGGAGACGACCGCGAGGTCGGTGGCGGGCATGTAGCGGTTGAGCATGATGTTGCAACGACCGAAGTCGGTCTCGATGGTCTGCAGGTTCACACCGCCCACGTTGCGGGTGGATTCCTTGTAACCCTTGCCGTCGATGAAGATCTTCGTCAGTGCGCGCTTCTGCTTGGCTCCGACGATGATCGTGCGGGTCTCGGATTCCTGGATGCCGCCGTTCTCCCAGGCGAGCTGCATGAGGTCGAGCAGCATCGTCTCGGTCAGCGCGGCCGCGGTGCCGTTGGTGACGACGTTCGAGGTGATGGCCTCCAGGATGCCGCGAGTGCGGCGCTTGGTCGTGTTGTCGGTCGGCAGGTTGTAGGTGCCGACGATGAACGACTTTTCGACGTCGCGTGCGATCTGCTTGATCTCCGCCGCGGTCTGGAAGGTGAGCTCGTCGGTAACGGGCTGGACTCCGGCCTGCATCGGGTCAGTGCCGGTGAGCTGACGGGTGGCGCCCTGCTTGGTGTACGAGACCGACACCTGCTCCTGATGGATTTCGAGCACGTTGCTGCCCGAAGATCGCTTGCGGCCCTCAGCCGTCGGCGCATCGGCACCTTCGAGGCGCTGACGAGTTTCGTCAGCATCGCGCAGGTCAGCGGTCTGCCAGGTGAAGATCGTGGAGCCGGTGTCTTCACCGCCGGTCAGGCCGCCGATTGCGGACAGGAACGGCGTGTCCTCGGTGGAGAGCTGGAAGAGCTCGCCCACGTAGTTCGGCAGGTTGTAGGTGGTCCCCATTCCGGTAATTCCGGGCATGAGAGTGTCCTTTCACTGATGCCCGAGTGGATCGGGCGGGGCTTATTTGCTTGCGGTGTGGAGCTTTTGAGACTTGAGTGCCATCGCCGTCTGAATGTCTCCGGCCTTGGTCGCCGCGGCGATTCGTGCGTCGAGATCAGGAGTGTTGGCGGGAGTGTTGCCCTCACCGGGCACGACGACGCCGACACTGACCGGTGCTGCAGACTTGAGTGACGGATTGGCGGTGATCGCGCCCTGAATCTCGGCGGAGACCTTCGTCGCGAAGTCCGGCGCACTCGGATCGAGGTCGAGTGATTCGATCTTTGCCATGAACGAGCGGGAGTCGATCAGCGAGTTGGCATTTGCCTCCGCACCCGGCGCGAGTCGCAAGATCGCGTTCTCGACTTTGGCTTCACGTTCCCCGCGCTGTGCAGCGGTGAGGTCGGTGGTGAGCTTGGCTGGATCTGGCGGTGTTGCCGGATCAGTCCCACCGGTGAGTCCTGCGAGGAACTGGTCATACTTCTCAGCCTTGGGATGATTCGCTTTCGCTCGCGTCTCCCACTTGCGTGAGTTGTCCAGAGCATCCTTGACCTGCGCGGGTGTCATTCCCTCGAACAGGGTTGCCCACTCGTCCTGTGCAGGAGCGGCGGGCGTGGGTGCCGGGGCAGGAGCTGGCGGTGTCGCCGGACCTGCGGGTACAGGCGGTGTGGCAGCCGGGGCCTGCGGGTGAGCCTGGGGGTCGGGATCGCGGCGAGGATGGCGCCGTGCGGCGCGTGATCCGGCCGGACCGAAGAGGTCGACTGCCGAGGTGGCGAATCCGAGACGTGCTGATCGAGTGTGTTGCATTTCTACTCCCGTGCGGGATCGGTCAGCGCCGTGCGGCGCTGGGGGTTTGTGGGGCGTCAGCGGGTCGCCGTTCCTACGCTGCGCATATGGGCGAGTACGGCCGTGAGGTCGATTGCCCCGAACTCGCCGACGCCAGGCGTGGCGAGGACGGCCGCCTCGTACTCCTCGTTCCATTCGTCGACATACGAAGGCGGGGTGTAGCTCTGGCCTGGGCGTACTTCGACGGCGATGCAGTGGCATTTGTCGTGGTACTTGTCGCCACGCTTCTGGCTTCCTCGCGTTGTGATACCACCAGCGGCGAACTGTCCGCCTTGACGTCGCTCGCCGCCGGATGCGCGGATCTTGCGATCGGCGAGTGACATTTCCTGGCCTCGACCAACGACCGAAACGGCCGCGGCTTCGGATGCGTATACATCGCCTCGGGTTGCCATCATCCGACAGAACGCGCACGCGGTACCTGATGCGTGCCGAGCCCAGGTCGATCCGGATTCGGCCCGAGAGTTGGTCAGAACCGTCTCTCGGGCAGCGTTGAAGATCGCCCGCTGCGCAAAGCCTGCAAGTCGCGACAGGGCGGCTTCGCCGGTGGCGCCGAGTGCCCATTGTGTCGATGTCGCGAGTTGCTCGGTCGGCGAGAGCGGGGCAGGCGTTGCCCGGTAGGGCAATTCAGGTGCTGAATCCTCGTACCAACGAGCAGCGAGGTCGCCTGCCATGGACTCATACGGCGAGATCATCTCGGGAACTGCCTGTGTCATCACACTCCGAAACGAGGGTGAGTCGATGTCGAGCATCGACGCCTCTTTCCAGAGGTCGGAGACGTCGTTGACGGCCAGCAGGTTCAGGTTCGACAGGATTTCGAGGCGCTCACTCGGCGAGGGCATCGGGTTCGCCCTCGTCGGGTGTCCGCTTGCTCGCCAACGCAATCACGTTCAGGTCGGTGACCTGACGCGCTGCGTTGATCATCCCGTCGACGCGCGAGCCGAGCTGTGCGCGTTGCATATCGGCCATCGCGCGGGCGACGGTGGTCTCATCCCAGCCCATCATTTCCAGGCCGACTGCCGAGTCCTGCAGCTTCGGATACGCCTGGATGAGCTTGAGGGCGAAGTCGCCAGCCGAGGACTGCGACATCGTGGCAGGGTTGCGCCACTTGGTCCGCAAGCTGCGCCACTCATCCGGGATGGTGTCGCGGTTCTCGCGGATCTGCAGGCCAGTCAGAACGGCTCGGACCCAGGTTGTACCGAACACCTGATTGCAGTATTCGGCCTCGATGAGCAGATCCTCTTTCATGGCGTGGATCGCCTCGGCCGAGGACGCATTCTCCTGGATGACACCGAGGGAGCCGACCGGGATCGATGTCTCACCCGAGAACTGTGTTGCCAGCGTTCGAAGTTGATCCGAATGCGGCTGCGGAGACGCCGCGGCGAAGGTGCCGACCTGCGGCAGCTCGCCTTCTTCCGTTCGTCCGGCCGCCCAGAGACGACCCATGATCGCCTGCCACTGGGTCTTTAGGTTGCCCTCGGCGTCCATGAACATCGACTCGTCGGCGCCCATGATCCACCGCTGCGGTGAGGAGTAGAACTCGGCCGATACCTCCATACGCACCGCGGTGCGCAGGGCTGCGTCGGCGAGACCCATTACCGGGCGCGAGATCCGCGAGGCACCGAACGGACGCTCGAGGTTCGGCTTGTGCACCAGCAGCTCGACTGGGAGTCGGCCGAGGGAGTGCTTGCGGCGCTCAACCTTCCATCCGAGAGTAAAGCGGGTCATCGTGATTACGACGTCGGGCAAGTACATCATCAAGACGGTGGGGGTTCCGTCCTCCGAGGTGTCGACGATCGCCAGGTGAGCTGAGAGTCGGCGCCGTCGACGATCCCACAGCGCCGTTCCCGACATCGCCGATCGAGTGGTGATCAGGACATCAGGCTCGCCGGATGCGACGTCGCCTTTGGTGGTGGCCACGAATGCACAGCTGTGGATGTACGCGGACGTATGAGCCTGGGGCGCTTCGATGTCCATGTCGTTCGCATTCCACATCGCGTCGATGCCCATATCCATCGACGAGCCGCCGGGGATCACGAAGCCGTCCATCTTGTTGCGCCGCGCGAGACCGTCAACGGCCTTGGCGGGCCAACCGAGAACCATCTCGATGTTGACCATCTCCGGCGGAATGGCGATCCCGAGATCCTTGATGAGGTTCTTCGAGTCGTAGTACATCTGGCGGATCTTGTTGCGCGACAGCTTCTGCATGTACTGCCGGATCAGTTTGTCGAGCGTGTTCTGCTCGTCCGGCTTCAGATCGGAGATTTGCGTGCCCGATGTGATTGTGACAGGGCTGATCGCGCCGCCGAGAAGGGGAACATTCATTACGACAACACCAAAACCCTTCCCGTTCCGCTGGATGTGCGGACCTTGTTGCTGTTGAGTGCGAGACGCCGACCGAGGAGAGCGCCGACCATACAGACCGCGAGGTCGACCAGCTCGCCGGAGTCGCGGGACTTCTTGCCGAGGGAGGTGCCCCACCTGTTCCCGCGCATTTTCGCGTTGTGAACGTGCTTGACCAGTCGCGGGTCTCCGTCGTGGAGCAGCGTGCCGTCCTCGTCGATCATTGTCACCACCAATTGCGCCTGCTCGGTGAACTGCTGGTTGCGGGTCACGCCGCCACGCTGAGAGAGGCGCATGTCGAACTTGACCGAGTGCCCCTGTGCGCCAGGGGTTGCCCAGACCTTGAGCTTCTTCGAGAAGTCGCGGTGCCAGGCGTCGATGAGGTCGATCCAGTACAGCGCCTCGTCCTCGTCGTCCTTGGCAGGCGAGGGGTCGACGCCGAACCAGACCACCTTGTAGAGATCGAACGTGCGGCGAACAACGTCGTCCACCTCGTCTCGGTCGACGCGGAACTGGCCTTGCTTCTTGACGTCCCAGCCGGGCGGCTTTGCCCACATGCCGAGCGTCTTGACGAACCCGTCCGAGAGGCGCGCGGCGACCAGGGCGGTGGCGTCTTCGGATTTCGAGCAGTCAAGGAACAGGGATATCTGATCGCCCGGTTCGAGGTCGAGGTCGCCGCGGGCGAGGGTGATGAACTTGCGCGGATCGACCCACGCGTCGGCGGCGGCTGCCAGTCCATTGAGGTAATAGCGGATGGTGTCGGCCGTGGTGGTGCGTGCATCGAGAACCTCACCTTCGAGCCGTTCTGGGTCCGACCAAGGGGCGTCCATGTACGCGGCAGCGAGGCCCTTACGTAGAGACTCCTCGTCGGTGATGTCGGTGTCGGGGGGCGCTTCGATCGAGTCGTAGAGGATGTCGCGACGTTTGGCGTTGGGGTGCTGCTGGTCCTGCCATGCACCGAAGGACTGTTCGGCGACAGCGTCGCTGCCCATTCGATGGGCGTTGGTGTACTCGAACACCCGTGCCTGCAGCTCGCGTGGAGACTTTCCGACGTTGCGGCGGGCGACAGCGGCGATGTCGTGCCCGCCGCTGCTTTCGGTCATGTGGTGCGACTCGTTGAGCATGATGTGCGTCGCTGGGTCGCCCTCGGCGGTCTTCTGCGATGCCGTGAGCAGCTCGATTCGCCCGCCACGCTTGAGGGTGGTTCGAGTATCGCCGCAGTCGAAGTCGAACTCCTGGCGAGTAGCCTCGGGGACCATCGCGTTCGCTACGCGCAGGACGTCCTTGCCCTGCGCTTCCGAGTTTGCGGCGATCTGCACCAGCGGGAGCCGGTGCCGAATCCCTACGAGACGACCATTCTTCGCCCGCCCGACCTGCGAGGGGCCGACGAGCTCGAGCAGGCAGATGCACGCGCCGAACGGGTCTTTGCCGGTGCCTTTCGCGCCGCGTTTGACCGCCGAACGGTAGAGCCATCGCCCGGTATTCGGGTCGGCCGCATAGGCGAGGACGAGGAACATCTTCTGACCCGGCGTGAACGTCCAAGGTTGCCCGGTGGTCGGGTTGACGAACCACTTCTCAGCGAACCTGATCAGCGCCGGCCCGAGCGAGAACGACGGTAGTTCCGCCATTCTGTCGGGGTGATTCCATGCCTTGCACGGATCGCCAGGCCAGGGGATGGTGCGCCAGGCGCCCGAGGGGTCGATCCAATACCCAGGGAGGAGTTCAGCTTTCGAATTGACCTCAGCCGAGGACATCGCGGTAGTCGTCCATGAGCGCGACGTCCGCGTTCGATGCGTCTTCTTCGTCGTCGATTAGCGGTGAGGTGTCGGCAGCATCGGGGTCGATGTACCGAATCCGCATGTCGCGACGATGCTCGACCGTGTTGCCTAACTGCTTCTCGCGGGCGCGAAGTTCGGTGGCCGCCTTGACATCGCCGTCGTGGAACTCCGCAGCGATCAGCGCGGTGTCGATGGCGTACTGCCAATCCGAATCCGACCACAGAACGCAGTGCGGCATCGTCGAGATGGCCTTCCACCACCGGCGAGTCAGTGTCGGCCAGGCCTTGCCCTGCAGCCGCTTCGAGGGAAGCTTCGGCGCATCTGCGTATGGGATGTCCTTGACGTCGGTCCAGTCATGTTTGAGCGCATGACGATTGACGCGCTGACCTTCAGGTTTGGGCTTTCGACCGGCAATGGCCACGGCTGATCACCCCCAAGAAGTCGAAATGTGTGAATCTGCGATTTGTCGGAAGTCCTGGCATTTCACACAGTGGCTGAGGCCCTATGCCCTCCGTGGCCCCTTGATGAGGGGGGAGGGGGTACCCCCGGTCCATCTAGGCAGGTCAGAGGGTGGTCAGTCGACAGGGATGCCGGGGTGGCGCTGAGCAGGCCGCTGACGCTTTCGACGGCGCCCTTCGGCAGCTTCTCGGCCCGTCTTCTTCTTGTGGCAGGGCACGCATCTCGTGCGGCCGTTGCCGAGGGTCGTTGTGCCACCGAATGCGACGGGAGTCTGATGGTCGGCGTTGACATCACCCTTGCCAGCAGTGCCCTGGTAGCCACAGTCGACGCATCGGTACCCATCGCGTCGCAGTACGGCCTTGGCCCAGCGTCGGTGCTCCTTGGTGGTGGTGCGGGTTGCGCCTCCATTGGTCCACGCCATGACGGTTACGGCTCCGATCTGGGCTGAGCGCGGCCCTTGTGCCCATCACCAGGCCAACGCCCGAGGTTCATCGGCGGCAACCACATTCGAAGTAGTGCGACGACCACCCAGAAGAATCCTCTGCTCTCACGCAT
>NZ_JAJHVW010000028.1:0-24841 GCF_027583855.1 Rhodococcus sp. BH5 | reverse complement strand
AAGATCGCAGCGCTCGACGTCGCCGGAGCGCACCTCATCGCCGGAGACCTCAACAACCAGTTCGCTCCACTGGTGAAAATGGCCGCAGGCGTGGACCTCAAATGGATCTCGCAGATTCTCTCCATCATCCCGGACCCGAGCGGGTCCGCTCAGATCGCAGCCGTCGTCTGCAACATCCTCTCCGGCGTCGACATCGTCCGCATCGCCAACAACGTCGGACAAATCCAAGAAATCGCCTGGGCAGTCCTCGAAGGAAACCCCGCCGCGCTCGCCGGACTACTCCCGATCGGCCTCGACCTCGCCTCTGCTGCAACAGGAATGCTCACCGGCAAAGCAACCAAAACCGATGCATCCTTACTCGGCAAATCCAGCGCAGCATCGGTTTCTGCCACCCAGATCACCGGCCAAGCCCAGAACATGGACCTGAGCGGACTGACCAGCTCACTGACCACTATGGCCGGATCACAAGGTGCGGAAGACCTCGCAACCCTCGTCGGCCAGGGCCTCGAAGCGGCCTCGTTCTACACCTCCGGAGCGCACACCAACTACGGAGAACTCACCGTCGACAACTCCGGCCGCAGCGCCCTGCAATGGCTCAGTGACTGGTTCGGAATCCAGATCCAGCGCGCCGCATAACCACTCAGCACAGACGCCCAACCACACGACGATTGAGGAACCACAATGGCCCACGAAGTGATCGACAAAGTCGTTCAGTGCGGGGTATTCGTGACATCCGTCCCGGTCCTCCTACTCGGAGCGGCGAACAACTGGTCGAACCTCACCATGACTCTGCTCATGGTTCCGATGTTTGCAATTCTGCTCAAGCCGGACATCGCCTCCACGATCGTCTACGGCATCGCGAACACCATCGGAGCGCGGCGAGAATCTCCGCAAGCCATTGGACCCACCCACCAGATATCCGAGGAGACGAAATGACCGAAAACACCACACCAACAGCAGGATCAAACAACGCAGAAGCGCTGCGTCACAACTTCACCACCCGACTCTCGCTGTCCTCTCTCTCGCCCCTTGGCGAACGCATGATGTGGCCCTCAGGCGGCGACTCCGAAGCTCGATCGGATGGCTAAACCGAAGCAGTCACACAACCCCGCCGCCTGTTACGTCTGGTGCGAGCTATGCGAGCGCCCCGCATACTTCGCCCGCGCCGACGCCCGAACAGTCCGCAAACAACGCCCCAGCAGCAAACGGCTATCCATCTTCCCCTGCCCACATATCGACGGCAGATTTCACCTCGGCCATCGCCCACCGGAACTTAGCAACGGGAACATCGACCGCCGAACACAAGCTCTCAATGTGGCGGCCCTACGCACCGGATACGCCCACTAGCCCACTACTCCGAAAGAAGCGACAATGAGCCGAAAATGGTTGAACTCCACAATCTCTGCCGCCATAGTCCTCACTGCCGCTGCGCGGTTCGCATCACAAAGCAACGCCGTCGACGCCATATTCGCACGTTCCGATTCGTCGACGTCGACGGAACCCGGCGCTCTGACCCGAGCGGCATATCCAGGCGACCAGATACCAGGGCTCGACGAGTCGATCAGCACCCTGACCGTCGTTGGCGAACTGCCGGCCGTACTCGGATGCGAAAGAGGTTGCAGTGAAACCGAACCCGCGCGGTCGATCCGGGATGGACGTTCACCGCCGAAGAAAGCTACTGCCCGATCTGCGCCGACGTACGAGCACACACATGGGGTGCTCACCGACAAGAGAACGAACCGAAAGGCAAGAAACGATGACTACATCAACTGCCCAGCGCCGCGGAATCCGTGAGCGGACCATCAAAGCAGGAATAGCCGGCGTCACCACCGGTATCGCCGCAGCCTTCCTCGCACTCATCTTCTACGCAGTAATGCTGGCCACCGCCGACGGCCTGCGCGAGATGATCCACACGGCGGCGAGCTTCGGTAACCCCGCCCTCGCCGTCGGCGTCTCCGGACTGATCCTCGCCACGATTTCCGCGTGTGCGACCGCTCTTGCCTTCGTCCCCGAAATCCGGCGCGAAATCGACGCGATGTGCGTCCGCAACTGACGAACAAGCACCGCAAGCGAAACAACGAAAGGTGAACGAGACCATGACCCACGACCCCTCGAACCTCGAATTAGATCCGACCAGTGCGGCGAGCCCCCGCAATCCCTGGACGATCCCCGAAGCTGCGCTGGCCGATATACCCGATCCGCAACACCACGAACTCACACGCATCGAACACGCAGCTCTCGCCTCGAGGGTGTCCCTGCTTGCGCTGCAACCTGACCCGAGTCGCCCGCAACGATTTGCCTATCCCATCGACGTCCGTGACACCCTTCAGCGGGCCGCGCTCATCCATGCCACTTTTGCCGCCGCATCCACACACTGCTTCCCTGGCGACCCGAACTATGAAACGAATCAGACTCGAGGAATGGATCGCCCGGCCAGCCGGCCGCCACAGAACGACGACGAAGTTAACTTGTCGACAAGCTGACAAGTGTGAAACCGCGATACTCCGGCCCAAGACGAGCCGGAGTATCGCGCATTCAAGACCGTATGCACGCATTCGTCGAAGTCAGATCGGTTAGAACATGTGTCCGGACGTCCTCTTCGTCGCCACGAAGGTCTGGACGCGAGCGTTACGGGCCGGCGCTGGTGTCGCTACGTGTGCTGCCCGCCGCGGACTTCGACAGGCTCACCGAAGCCGCGGCGCTGCCGGCGCTCGTATCCGTCAGCGAAGCAGCGCAAGAGCTGGGCGTGAGCCGCCAGAGCATCCTGAAATCCATCAAAACGGCCAAGCTCCCCGCTGCCCGCGTGGGCGACACCTGGGCCGTTCGGAAATCAGTCGTACAGGCGCGCGCACGCGAGAGCGCCGAAAGCGCACAGCGATCGAACTGAGGGAAACGAAACAGCCTTTGAGGGAGAGCAGCAAATGAAACTGGCAGCCGCACCGAAACTTCAGACCATCCCGGATCTCGGACCGCACGAGATAGTGGCCTCCCAACTCGCCACCAACGGCATGGGAACGGACGGCGAACCGAACCTGTACCAGAGCGATCGCATCGGTAGGACTGTCGCGGTACGTCATCACGGAGCCATTGTTGCGGGGACACTGCGGACGGTCACCGACTCTCTGACCTACCCGCTGATCATCCTCGAAATCGGCTATTTCAAGGTGGCAATACACCCAACCCATCCCGTGACCGTCGCACCCGAGGGGTACCGACTCGCCGTCACTGCCAAACCCCTTGAGGTGGAACAGCAATGAGGGAACCGGCATCGTGGCCGAGCCTACAAGGCGTACCAGACGATGTGTCCGTCAACGGAACCGTCGACGGACGTACTTACCGATGGCGGCAAGGCAGCCCCGGCTGGAAAGACGCCGTCACCACCTATTACGGCCAATTCGCCCCTGCTCGTTGCGGCCGAGAAGGGGTGAGCATGCGAATTCTGACCGTGCGCCAGCCCTACGCCTGGCAGATCGTCCACGGAGACAAGACCATCGAGAACCGCACCCGCGAGGCATACCCAGGATCCACCAGAGAGAGGTACCTGCCTGCCGGCGCGGGCCACGAATGCGGCGTCATCCCGCCAGCGTGCCGGAACCACCGCTGGCCCACAGGTTGTCCCACGCCGACAGCGTCAGCTGCCTCGCGAGGAAGCTTGCCTGCGGCGATCTGGTCCCAAACTGCCGTTCCTTCGACCGAGAATGGCCCGGCGTTCCGGGTGACCTCATCGGAGCCCTGCCCGTCACCTCCCGCACCCAATCCGATGGTCTGCCCACAACACCCTCCTGGCCTTGAGTGTTGCTTCCACCGGTTGAGCCCAATTAGTACACGTCAATTACGTTCACCGACAGACTCATTGAGTCCGGTATCGATGCCTCGATCGGAGCTACCGGATCGAGCCACGACAACGCACTCGCCGAGAGGATCAATGGTCTCTACAAGACCGAGTTGATCAAACCGCGCGGGCCGTGGCGAACGGTCGAACATGTGGAAATCGCCACGTTGGAGTGGGTGGACTGGTTCAACCACCGACGACTCTACGAGCACTGCGGCGATGTGCCGCCGGTCGAACTCAAGGCGTTCTACTACAGTAAACAAAGAACTACGCGAATTGCGGAGTTCTCAAATCAGTAAGTCTCCGGACTCGCCGGAGCGATTCAGTGGCGCGTTGAGAGCGTGGATCACCCACAAGGGGGCTCAAAGCTCAGATGTGGGAGGTATTGCTTCCAAATTTCTTCTGTCAAGTTTCCTCTGGTGGCGCTGCACACCCGCGCCTTTGCACGGTCCGGATTGAGATCGAGAGCTCGTACTGCACCGCCTTCGCCCGTGGCCATCAACATCTCAGAGTTGTTGCTGAAGCTCACGCTCCACCGGACAGTTCCGTTTTGTACCAACGAGGCCCCGACGGCGTGGGGATTCGTAGGGTTGGCAACACTCCAGATTCGAACCGTCTGGTCGTCGCTACCGCTGGCGAGGGTTCGTCCGTCTGGGCTGAACGCGACGGACCGGACTGTGCTGGTGTGTCCAGTGAGGATAGTTGCTGGCCCTATCGCTTGCCCTTGGTCTGTGTGGAGGCTCCATAACCGAATGCTCTGGTCGTCGCTGCCGCTGGCGAGTGCGAGTCCGTCGGGGCTAAACGCAATGGAGTTGACTGCCCCTATGTGACCAGTAAGCGTGGACTGCAACGGAGCTGCCATCGAAGGGTCGGATACGTTCCACAGACGGACAGTCTCGTCGCTGCTGGCCGCTGCTACGGTGCCTCCGTCGGGGCTGAAAGCAACCGCATTGATCCAGCCGCCTGCACCAGAAAGTGCTGACCCCAGAGGTGCTGGATGCGCGAGGTCTGCCACGGCCCACAATCGAATGGACTGGTCGTCCTGCGCGGTAGCAAGCAGCCTCCCGTCAGGACTGAACGCCAGTTCATGGGTGTAACGGGCAGCCACTTCCAGCGGAGCCCCCACGGGTACTGCTAGTCCGCCTACCTCAAGATGCCACAGTTGTACCCGACCACTTCCTAGGCTGGCTGTTGCCAGGGTTGACCCGTCAGGAGAGAGGGCTATGTTTTCGATACCGAGCGAATCGGGCGATTGCAGTCGGGCGCTGATGGTAGGCACTCGACCGTCGGCGATGTCCCAGATGATCGCAGTACCATCGCGCGATCCAGTCGCCATGATTCGCCCGCCTCGATCGATCGCTGGACTTGTGACGCGACGTGTATGACCGTCCAATACCGAGGTCGGCAAGGTCCACACTCGAATAATTCCATCTTGGCCACCGGTGACGACGTCCTTACCGTCGTGCGTGAATGTCGCTGAGGTTAGGCCCCCGCTGCTACCTGCAAGTCGTTTTCCGAGTGCGGTTGGCCGCTCCGGGTCGGTCAATGCCCAGATCTGCGCAGTGCCGTCCCAGCTGGCTGAGACCAAGCTTGTTCCGTCCGGGCTGAACGCGACCGACCAGATCGCTGCCTTGTGACCGGTGATTGGTTGATGGGAAGAGACCGGTGCGCGAGGGTCGTGGATGTACCAGAGTCGGACACTCTGATCGTCACTCCCCGTTGCAAGAATTCGACCGTCTGGGCTGAATGCGACTGAATGGACCGTGTCGGTATGCCCGCGGAGAGGAACGCCCCATGGCGCGGGGTTGGCAGGGTCGTTAACATTCCACAACAACGCTGTTCGGTCATCACTGCCTGTGGCGAGAGTTCGGCCGTCTGGGCTGAACGCGACCGTCCGCACCGCTGCAGTGTGCCCACGTAGTGGTAGCGCGCGGTCGACGACCGCGTTCGGATCTTCGATGTTCCACAACCGGACCGTGGCATCGTCGCTGGCACTGGCCAGAGTTCGGCCGTCTGGGCTGAACGCCACCATATAGATGGCGCCGGTATGGCCGATTAATGGATTGCCGATCTCGTATGGGTTGAAGGGGTCGCTGACCTCCCAGAGGCGCACGGTGTTGTCGCCGCTTCCGCTGGCGAGGATGCGTCCGTCTGGGCTGAATGCGACACTGGTGACCCATTTCGAATGCCCGTATAGCGGAGCGCCGATCTGGTGGTTGTTGCCGGCCGTGGAGGTGTCCCAGAGCCTGATAGTTCGGTCATAGCTTGCTGAGGCTGCGATACCGTTCGGGCCGACGACAGTGTCGTACACCGCACCATCGTGGCCGGTCATGGGGCTACTGAGCGGCGCGTTCTGAGCTGCCACGACCATGGCGTACGCGGTAGCATCGTCCGGTCTCAAACCCGTAGCAACGCGAGACAGTTGCGCAGAGAGTGACGGATCGGAATTTTGGGTCCCGGCGGCTTGCGCGAGTACCTCGGCGAACTGCGCATCATTCCGATCGTGATTGGCCGAGATGCGTTGAACCTGCGCGGTGACTGCTAGGACAGTACTGCACACAGCCAAGAACGCGAGTGCTGTCACAACTCCGCGGCGTCGCCGGCGGGAACGCCTGTCTTGCCGTCTAGCCGCCGAGATGAACCTCCAAGTCGACCTGCCGATTTGGCCCGAGTGCGAGTGTGCCCAGTCCACGGCGGAATCCAGTCTCAGGCCCCGATAGAGTAGTGAACTGTCGTGATCGTTGCAATCCCAGTCATGGGCATCGGAATCAATACGCTGACGTAGCACCGAATCGGCGCGATCCTCGCGAAGCCAACCCGCCAGGCGCGGCCAGGCTTCGAACACCGCTTCATGCGTCAACTCGATTCCTGGCGCGTCGCGAGTTACCAGACGTGCTTCGGTCAAGGCATTCAGCACTATTGCAGCAGCAGGCGCGTCGTCGCAGCCGTCGAACAGTCGGCTCTGGGCCAGTCTGCGTCGTGTATCCGGTCCGTCTTCGGAGACTGTTACCAGTCTCAGCAATAGCTGGCGCGCCGTCGATTGTTGGGTGGCCGTGAGTCCTGACCACACCTCCTCAGCGGTCCGAGCGACCGCTCCACGTACTCCGCCGATCGACTCGTATGCCGCGATTGTCAGTGTCAGGTTCGAACATGCATGCCACGTTGTCAGGAGTGCATGTGCCAACAGTGGGAGTGCGCTCGCGTTGTAGTGGACCTCGCGCGCGAACTGCTTGACCCCTGCTCCGAGGTCTCGGATCATGATGTCGACGAGCCCTGGTTCCACGGTGACCCCGACGAGGTTGGCCGGTCCGCTGACAGCCATCGCGATCTCGTCCCGGGACATCGGGCCCAACACCATCTGTTGGTGTTCGAGGCACCGCGCAAGGTCAGGAAATTGTAGGCATTGTTCGTAGAAGTCGGCGCGCACGGCAATTACGACAGCATCGATCGTGGTGCTCTTGTACTTGCGCGCCCGCGCCAAATCGACAAGCCGCGCGACGAATAGGGTTCGGGAAGTGTCGTCGGGGCATTGTGTGAATAGCTCTTCGAACTGGTCGACCACCACGATTGCGTGTCCGTCCGGACACGTCTCGAGGGCGTCTTGCAGGGCGCTGAGTGGGGCGCGTCCTGGGCTGAGCTCGATGCCGGACCGTGACGGACTCAGCGCGGGGAGAAGACCGGCGTGGAGAAGCGAAGACTTCCCAGAACCCGAAGCACCCACGACGATGGTCATTGCCAACTCGTGGTTGTCGTCCAAGACCTTTGTTTGTAGGACGGAACTTGCGCTGTCGCGGCCGAAGAAGTAGACGCTGTCGGAAGCGCCGAACGCGGCCAACCCCCGATACGGGCACTCGATGTCCGTCATCTCGATGGCAGCTTTCGACGTTTCGTTGTTCGCTACACGACCGTCGGCTGCAACGGGATTGCTGCGCTGAGCCTGTTCCCAAAGTGCGTGCCAGTGGCCTAACGAGTACAACCCGTCCACCGGGGGCGTCGGAGTGTGTGCCCGGGCCGCCGCGACGAGTGCTCGAAGAGTCACGGCCAATCCCTCGAACCGTGCCGGCACATTTCGCCCGGCACGCCAATCAGAGAGTCGCTGTGCGGAAACAAAGCTGGAACGACGGGAGTCACTTACGGTAACTGTCGTGTTGATGCGGTCAGCGAGCCGTTTCAGAACGGGACTGCCGGCCAATTCGTAGAGGAGTGCGAACCTCTCCGCAAACCGCACCCGAGGGTGTTCACATTCTGTTGGACGGGCCACGACACGCTCCGATTTCAAACTTCTCGAACACCTCTGACTGCGGTCAGGTGCGCACATTGTTATCGCAGATCCGGGGAGGCAGTTCCAAACGAATGAGACTCAACTCATAATTCCACCTCAGGCTGCGTCCGGTGTTACGCCGGAATGCGTCCGGTCCGGACAGAACGTTGAGTCCCGGTTAGCTGCAGAAATCCATTGGTGAGGCACTTCTCGGTGCGCATTCGCGCTTCTGGTTAGCCGACAATTGGCTCAGCCTGGCTTCAAAGCGGATCTGTCTGGGATGCGGCGCTGACTACACAGACCTGTTCGCCGCTGTGCGCATCGCACCCCGCGCTTCACGGGCAGCGGTCCACATTGACCATTCTTCACTTGAATTTGCAGAGAGGTGCGGGGATGACCGCCACTAGATTTGAGAGTGTCCAGGAGCCTCAGCCACTGTCTCTCACAGAGTTAACGGGTTCGGTTTCGCCTCCGGCCGACGGTGAACTGTACGCATATCTGGGCCCCCAGCGACGCGGCGTCCAGGTGGGTATGACTGTGGCCTTCTCGCTTGCCTCGATGAGTCTGGTTCGTTTCGCGACCAACAGCGTTTGGCTCTGGCCTCTTCTAGCGGTATTGGCTGTCAATGTGCTCGGGTCCGTGGTATCGGCACTCTCAGGATGGAACAAGCGGAAGGTGTCAGCGGATTCGCACCGACGCACGATCGGCAGCTGGGCGACGCTCAATCCTGTCGGACCCTCGGTGGATGTCTTCCTTCCCACGTGTGGGGAGGACATGATCGTTCTTGCCAATACCTACCGATACGTCGAACAGTTGCGGTGGTCCGGGGATCTCCACATCTGGGTGCTAGATGATGCGGAACGGCCGGAGGTCGAACTCGAAGCTCGGGCGCACGGATTCAACTACCTCGTGCGCCCGAACCGGGGATTCATGAAGAAGGCGGGGAACCTTCAGTTCGGGTACGAGTACACGAACGCAGATTTGATCGTCGTCCTCGATGCCGACTTCTGTCCTCGTCCGGATTTCCTGGATCACCTGGTGCCATATCTCGACGATCCTGATGTCGGCATTGTGCAGAGTCCTCAATACTTCGGAACCACTACGTCGATGAACTGGCTTGAGAGAACATCCGGCGCGACACAGGAGTTGTTCTACCGGTGGGTGCAGCCCTCCCGCGACGCGGCAGGCGCCCCGATCTGCGTCGGTACCAGCGCCGTCTACCGGCGCGCAGCGCTCCAGGTCACCGGTGGGTTCGCTCAGATCGAGCACAGCGAAGATGTGCATACAGGGATCTTCCTGCTTCGTGCCGGATTCGCGACTCGCTACGTCCCGATCCTCGTCTCCAAGGGGCTGTGTCCCTCGGATCTCGCGAGTTTCCTCAATCAGCAATATCGGTGGTGCAACGGCTCGATCACGCTGCTTCTCAGCGGAAACGCGCAGCGTCATCCGTTGACCATCCGGCAACGAATCTGCTTCTGGGCGGGTTTCATCTATTACATTTCCACCGCAATCAATGTCTTCGCCGTCCATATCCCAGGCATCGTCATGGCGGTGTTCTTCCCACTCGAGGTGCGGGCTGCCCATTTCGCGCCGTTCTTGGCCGGCGCGTGGATCTATTTCGTCCTGTTGCCTCGGATGTCGAAGTCCCGCTGGCGATTTGAAGTAATGCGAACTCAAATGGCCTACAGCTTCTCCCACGCGGTCGCCATCTTCCACAAATTGACCGGCCGAACTCAGGACTGGGTCGCAACGGGAACAGTGGGGCGAGGAAGCTCGTTGGCTCATGCCATCAGCGTCGTCGGTGCCACGACCATCGGTATCAGTCTCACCGCTGCATGGACTGCATTGGTCTACGACTTCACCCGTTATGGGCCTTCGCACTTCTGGCTGATGGCGGTGTTCCTCGGTGGGTACACTTACCTCGCTGCGCCGTTGCTTGTGGAGTTCCTTCGGGTTCTCGATGTTCTCCCCGTACATCGTGAATCGGTAACAATCGCCGACAAGGAACGTGCGGTCGAGTCGCCCAACAGTCGTATCAGCACCTACAAAGCCGTCGGCTATACTTCGGTGCTCGTCTTCCTGGCGGCCATCGCGCTCGGGTACTTCGATCTGATGGTTCTGGCGGAACTGACATGACGGCCACACTGCCTGCACCTATAGACCGCACGCGACCTGCAACGAAAACCTTTCGCACAGACATCGAAGGGTTGCGGGCAACTTCGGTGGCCGAACCCCTCCGAGGTCTTCTCGGTGGCATTGCCCATCATCGGCGAAATCGATCAGCACACCCCGGTCTGGATCAATGAGACCGGCTGCGCCCCAGGGGCGGACAAAGCGCACTGGATCGAAGACCTCTTCACTTACCTCGAAACCGCACAGGTGACCGGCCTCGTCCGGTTCGAGGTCGACTCTCGGGACGGCCCCGATTGGACACTCTCGAGTACCCCGGAGACAGTCGCCGCGGCCCGTTCGAATCTGAACCGATGGACAAAGGCAGGGACCCGATGAAAATGACGGTATTTGGAGCTGGATACCTCGGTGCCACCCACGCCGCCTGTATGGCGGAACTCGGACACGAGGTCCTTGGGGTGGATACCAATCGAGGAAAACTCGCCAAACTCGAAGCCGGAGACGTGCCCTTCTATGAGCCAGGACTGCCGGAAGTGTTGCGCCGCAACATCGACCAAGGTCGCCTGAACTTTACCGACTCGTACGCCGAAGCAGCAGCATGGGCAAAAACACACTTCATCGCGGTCGGGACACCTCAGAAGAAAGGCGAGTTCGGAGCCGATCTTAGCTACATCGACGCCGTCATCGACGAGCTGGTACCACTCTTGACCGACGATGCAGTCCTCTTCGGCAAATCGACCGTACCCGTGGGAACTGCTGCGCGTCTCACCACCCGAGTGAGCCAGCTCGCCCGCGATGTCGACGTCGAGGTCTCCTGGAATCCGGAGTTTCTTCGCGAAGGGTACGCAGTGGCCGACACTCTGCACCCAGACCGTCTGGTGCTCGGCACACGCCCGGGCGGGCGGGCGGAGCAGGTAGCCCGGGAAATCTACGCCTCGCTCATTGTCGACGGCGTCCCCCTTCTCGTAACTGATCTAGCCACAGCGGAATTGGTGAAAGTCTCCGCGAATGCCTTCCTCGCCACCAAGATTTCCTTTATCAACGCTGTCGCCGAGGTCTGCGAGGCTGCCGGCGCAGACATCGCCGCGCTCTCCGACGCTATCGGCCGCGATCCGCGCATCGGTCGGCAGTTCCTCAACGCCGGAATCGGATTCGGAGGCGGATGCCTACCCAAGGACATCCGCGCCTTCATGGCACGCGCCGGCGAACTCGGCGCCGACCAAGCACTAACACTCCTCCGTGAGGTCGACGGGATCAACATGCGGCGCAGAACCCGAATGGTCGAGATAGTCCGAGCCGCGAGCGGAACACTGATCGGATCACGAATCGCGGTACTTGGCGCAGCATTCAAGCCAGGCTCTGACGACGTCCGCGACTCTCCCGCCTTGAACGTCGCTGGACAACTCCAACTTAACGGCGCAGCCGTTACAGTCTACGACCCCCACGCGATGGACAATTCACGTCGACTGTTTCCAACACTGGACTACTCGACCTCCGCGATGGAAGCGTGCGAGGGCGCCGATTCCGTACTGGTCCTCACAGAATGGCCCGAATTTGTCTCCCTCGACCCCACTTCGGTCAGCGACGTCGCCCGCGGACGGAACATCATCGACGGCCGATACTGCCTCAACCGGCAAGATTGGGAGAGCGCAGGATGGACCTACCACGCCTAAATGTCCGTGCCGCGCTCCACGAATTTTGTCGACGAGCTACCGTTCTGCCCACTCTCGCCGCGATGTTCCTGCTCCGTCGATGTTCTCGCCGCACCCGACCGGACCTCCGAAATTTCATGGGGAGACGGCCCGCGACCGCCTGGCCGCAAATGAACAGCGAAGCGAAATCCGTTCCACCACTAAGGTTCCGCCGCATGGGAGGCGATCGCTCCGCCCTGACAGACCTGACTATCACCATCACTGCCGAAGACACTTGACGGCGCGGTTACCTGGACCGTAAGAACAACGGTGTAACTCTGAAAGGAGATACGCCACTATGACTGATGTGATTGATCGTGAGGCAGAGACGAACTCGGTTCAGTCGGGTGTGAGCGATGCGCGGCTCAAAGAGCTGGTCGAGCAGGCACGAGCCGAAGGGCTGCAGTTGACCGGAGATGGCGGATTGCTGTCGAAGCTGACCAGGCTGGTCGTGGAGTCCGCGCTCGAAGGCGAGATGGACGACCCCCTCGGATACGGCAAGAGCGACCCGTCAGGGAGAGGCAGCGGCAACTCCCGCAACGGCAGACGAGCCAAGACCGTGTTGACCGAAGCCGGCCCAGTCGAACTCGAGGTGCCCCGTGACTGGGATTCCTCCTTCGAACCGAAGATCGTGGCCAAGCGACAGCGGCGGCTGGGCGGCGTGGAGGACATGGTGATCTCGTTGTCGGCAAAGGGTTTAATGACCGGTGAGATCGCTGCACACCTGGCCGAGGTGTACGGAGCCGATGTGTCCAAGCAGACGATCTGGACGATTACCGAGCGGGTGATGGAAGGCATGGCCGGGTGGCAGAACCGGCCGTTGGATCCGGTGTACCCGGTGTTGTTCATCGACTGCATTCACGTCAAGATCCGCGAGGGCAACGTCGCCAACCGGCCCATCTACGTCGTGATGTGGGTGACTGTCGACGGCACCCGCGACATCCTCGGATTGTGGGCCGGTGAGCACGGCGACGGGGAAGGAGCGAAGTACTGGCTTCGGGTGTTATCCGAGTTGAAAAACCTTGGTGTTCAGGATGTTCTGATCGTCGTGTGCGACGGCCTCAAGCATCTACCCGACTCGATCAAGCAAGTGTGGCCACAGACCCTCGTGCAAACTTGTGTGGTCCACCTTCTCCGCAACACCTACGCCTATGCCTCCCGCAAGGACTGGGCCGAGATCGCCAAGGACCTCAAACCCGTCGACATGGCGCCGTCGGAGCAGGCTGCGCTCGACCGGTTCGCCGAGTTTATCGACAAATGGGAGAAACGCTATCCCGCGATCATCAGGCTCTAGACCAACGCATGGGCCGAGTTCGTGCCGTTCCTGCCATTCGACAACGCCATCCGACAGGTCATCTACACGACCAATGCATCGAAAGTGTCAATGCCCGAATCCGCAGGGCTGTCAAGGCCCGTGGACACTTTCCGACCGAGGCCGCGGCCTTGAAATGCGTGTATCTGGCCATCATGAACCTCGACCCGAAAGGCACCGCCCGCCAACGCTGGTCCAACCGATGGAAGGCAGCGCTGAATGCCTTCGAGATAATGTTCGACGGACGCCTGTCTGCCGGACGAAAGTAGTTAGAAATCAACCAATTACACCGTTTTCTGGACAGGCCCCTCCCCTCCGAAGTCTTACCGGCCAAGACCTCTGAGGGTGAGTCGTGAGCACAGAGCCACGTGTCGGAGTGCACAGAAATGAGGAGAAGAAGTTGAGCTCTACCGATCATGACGATCACATCCGTGTGTCGAACGTAATTCTTGACGCCTTGACAGGCCGAAAAGATGAAAGAAGCTCTGTATGACACGCGAACGGCAGCAATCGTGGGTGCACGACGATTGACTGGTACGGAGTGATCAGCGGCGAGACGTCGTGGGTTGTCCAGCAGTGATTCGGGGATTGCCTGTTGGTAGAGGCCACGCTCGGAGGTGGTACTGCGGCGCGCATATCTATATAATCAAAAATATAGACTCTTCGGTAAGGAGCCCGTCATGGCAGTCACCAGTGTCGATCTCGACCCGAGCCTCATCGAACGCGCTCGTCAGCTCACAGGTGAACGGTCGAACCGCGCCGTGCTCGATCTCGCGTTGCGTCGCCTGATCGCGTCGAGGCAGAAGGGGGCGATGATCGACGGCATCGCTGAGTTGGCCGACCTCCCGGAGGATCTCGGAGCGCCCGTAGAGTCGCCGGTCACTGCGCCTCGTGACTGACTACCTCGTCGACAACTCGGTGTGGGCTCGGCTCGCGACCGGCGACCCGGGAATCGCAGCTCGGCTGCGGCGTATCGAACGTGCCCCCTCCGGCCTCTTCGTGACTTGCCCGCCGCAGGTGCTCGAGTTCTGCCACAGCGCCAGGACGCCGGACGAGCATGCGCTTTACCGCGAACAGATTTCGCTCGGTTTCCCGCTCGAACACGCGCCGGACGAGTCGCTTGTGCTCGATATTCAGAGTGCACTGTGGGGGTCCGGCCTCGTCCGGGCTGCCGGCGCTGTCGACATCCTCATTGCCGGGTACGCTATCGTCAATGACGCGACGGTGTTGACTGCCGATCGCGACTTCGACTACATTGCACGGGTCAGCGAACTCAAGCACGAATACGTCGCTCCCACTGTTTAACTCAGTCTCGGTCGTTTCAAGGGCGCCCCTGGGTTCCGTTCTCCGCTGAGCTGATCCGGAGGAGTCTCGGTATTTACCAAATCATCGGCATCGACGAGGGCACTCAGAGGGCAATCATCGAATCCATCGCCGGCGCACCCTGGCAAGTATCTGTTTCCGTTCCTAAGGGGCGACCCATGGCGGTGTCTCTGATCGACCAAGAGCGAACACCTGCCTCTACGAGATCGCTGGTGGAATATCTCTCTGTAGATCGGCGGCCAGGTCCCCAATCCGGCCGCCGAAGTGTCGGTCGTTTCCCGGACAGTGGACGATTAAGGGGTCGTGGCCGGTAGATTCTGGACTGCGTCTAGGAGTGCGAGAAGGTGGGCGTGGATGCGTTGTAGAAGGCTGAAGCATCCAAGTTCGGACTGTGCTTCTTCCGCGGTTTTGTTTTCACCAGCGTTGGGATGGATCCCGTAGTTCCGTATTCCGCGAATGAATGTTGCGAAGGTGTATAGGTTTTCGGCCTGGCGATTCTTCGCCCCTTTGAGGACTTCGTGCAGTCGTTTCTGGACATCGGCAGTTCTGTCGTTATCGAGCGCCGCATCGTCGTCGACATCCATAATCGCCAACGCTGACACAGTACCAATGATCTTGGACGGTGAATCTCGGGATGAGAGAGGATCTGTACATGACCGAGAAGCGTCGTCAGTTCAGCCCGCAGTTCAAGGCGGAAGCGGTGCAAATGGTTGTCGGACTGGGACGTTCACTCGCCGCTGTCGCCCGGGACCTGGAGATCAATCCGGGCACGCTCGGTAACTGGGTCAAGGCGTGGCGCAAGGAGAATTCCGACCCCGCGACCGCGACGAACCCTGTGGAGGCGGCACGTGTGGCGGAGATGGAGTCAGAAATCCGCAGGCTGCGGATGGAAAACGAGTTTCTGAAAAAAGCCGCGGCCTTCTTCGCCAGGACATACCCGTAGCCGAGCGCTGCGCGTTGATCGAAGCGGAGAAGGCCAACTACTCGATCGGCTGGATGTGCACACTGTTGGATGTGCCGCGGTCGACGTTCTATGTCTGGCGTGACCGGGTCGAGACACCGACCGCCTCGCGCAGGCGAGGGTTGCGCGAGCAGGTCAGGCGGGTGTTCGACACGTCGCGGCAGACGTACGGGTGCCGGCGCGTGGCCGCCCAGTTGAATCGGGACGGTATCGAGGTCAGCGTCGGCACCGTCGCCGGCATCATGCGCGAGCTGAGATTGTGCGCGGTGCAACCACGTGCAAACAAGCGGACCACGATTGCCGGCGAGGTGGCGGCGGTCCCGGACCTGATCGACCGGGACTTCACCGCACAGGTTCCGGGCGCGCGTCTGGTCGGTGACATCACCTACCTACGCACCAGTGAGGGATGGTTGTATCTGGCGACGGTGATCGATCTCGCGACGCGGATGGTCGTCGGATGGCAGACCGCGTCGCACATGCGCACGTCGCTGATCGTCGACGCGTTGCAGATGGCCGTCACCCGCGGGGCACGTCAGGACGGACGCAGTGTTCCATTCAGATCGCGGAAGTCAGTACACATCAACGAGATTCGCAGAGTTCGCCGAGTCGAAGGACGTGCGAACCAGCGTCGGACGAACAGGGGTGTGTTGGGACAACACGGCGGCCGAGTCGTTCTTCGCGACCCTGAAGAACGAGATGTACCACCGGCGAACGTTCGGCACCCGGAGCCGGGCACGGTTCGCGGTCGCCGAGTACATCGAGGTGTTCTACAACCGACAACGTCTGCATTCGACGCTGGGCTATCGCACCCCGCGGAAGCCCTCGCCGAGTATCGAAACGCAGCAGCAGCTGCCTGAAACCACCGAGTCGCTGTCCAAGAACCTTGACACACTCCATTCTGATCTGTGGTGCCGAGAGGTGCCGCTGGAAGGATGTGCACCATGCCCAAAGCCCTATCCCCGAGAGCTCCGTGACGACGTCGTCCGTGTGGCCCGTAGTCGCGAGCCCGGGACGTTGTTGAAGCAGATCGCCGCAGATTTCGGTATCAGCGAATCCTGCCTGACGGGCTGGCTGAAAGTGTCCGATATCAAGCCTGAAACCACAGGCGGAGACGTGGTGGAGAACCGGGAACTGCGCAAGCGAATCCGGTTGCTCGGTTCGGTGTTCCGAGATTCGCCCGTCATACGCAACAGATGAAAGAACCCTCATCTGTCTCTCATTCATGCGTCACATCCGACGTGCATAGTTACTCTTATGCGATCTTCCAGCTCCTACGCTGACCGTGCGGTGCTCGCCATCGGTTGTGTAGCGCTCGCAACGAGCTTTTGGCTCACACGGTCTCCTGGCCCTGAGCTGGATTCCACACCGGTAGTGGTGGACATCGTGCCGATCACGATGTCCACACCCCCAACTCCCACACCCCCAACTCCCACACCCCCAACTCGCATCGCCACCGAGTCACTGATCCCGCAGCAGGCACCGACACCGAATCCTGCCGTGCTCGATGGTGACGACGATGATGATGATTGAATCGCTGTCCGCCGACGGAAGGCGTCAGGGATCACCGTTGTCCGCGCGCTGGAAGATAACGGCCTGGATCATGCTGACGACGTTCGTGTTGTTGGTAGTTGTTGCGATCACCGCACGAAATCTCCTCATGCGTGACGTCGAAATTCGGGCGAACAGCAATGTTACACAGGAAGCTGCCGAGTTCCGGACATTTGCCAGCGAAGGAGTGGACCCCACCACCGCAAGGCCCTTCGAATCGGTCCAACGGCTGTTCGAGGTTTATCTTGCCCGGCAATCACCCGGAATTGACGAAGTGATGCTTGGAGTGATCGCCGATCAGATTGTTGAATCGTCCTCTGCCAGTGCGAGAGATACCCTGATCGACGAGCGAGCACTGTTGGAAGCCGTATCAACAGGTGACCGGCCTTCCGACGTCCTGGAGACTCCGACCGGTGAGATACGTTGGGGACAGGTCCAGGTGGACAATCTCGCCGGAGAAGGTGGCACCTTCGTAGTAGCTGTGGCGACTCGCCCGGGACGCGACCTTGTCGACGAAACGATGAAAACACTGTCCGTAGTCGGTCTGGGCGGGCTCATGCTGACGACAGTTATCGCCTACTTCGTCGCCGGCCGTATTCTCGCACCGGTCAGACATGTGCGTAAGGTCGCCGCGGAAACGGGCGAACTAGATCTGACGGCGAGGGTCCCGGTACACGGGCGTGACGACATCGCCGAGCTCGCCGAAACCTTCAATGCGATGCTCGATCGGATCGAGACGGCCTACACCATTCAACGGCAGTTCGTAGACGACGCTGGGCACGAGCTGCGTACGCCCATCACCGTCGTGCGCGGCCACCTCGAATTGATGTCCGACGAACCCGAGGAACGTCGTAAGACCCTCGATCTTGTAGACAGCGAACTGAGCCGGATGGGGCGCATCGTGAGTGATCTGCTGATGCTCGCCAAGGCTCAGCGACCCGACTTCGTGGTCCCAGAACCGGTCGATGCGGCGCAACTACTTCTCGATATCGAATCCAAAATGCAAACACTCGGCAACCGGGTGTGGCTCCTCATGGAGGTCGCCGAGGGGGCCTGCGTACTCGACGCTGAACGCATCACCCAAGCGATGCTGCAATACGCTGCAAACGCAGTCAGTCATACCTCCGAGGAATCGCAAATCCGGTTGGGCTCCAAATTTATCGGCAACGGTGACCAGCGGATCCTCTCGATCTGGATCAGCGATGAAGGACCCGGCGTCCGTAGCGAAGATGTACCACTGATCTTCGAACGGTTCCAGTGTGGCCCAGCCGCCCATCGCACCGCATCGAGTCAACGGTCAGGTGCTGGACTCGGACTGGCCATCGTCCGTGCTATCGCCGATGCCCACCACGGTTCGGCGTGGATCCGCAGTGTTCACGGTGAAGGTGCCACGTTCGGCCTCAACATCCCCACACCCGTACCCGATACCCCCGATCTGCCACAGCGGGCACTCACCACGAAGGAGATGGTATGAGCCGCATCTTGATTGCCGAGGACGATATTCACATTGCGTCGTTCATCCGCAAGGGACTTCAGGCCGCCGGATACACCACCGAACACGTCGCAGACGGCGAGACCACGTTGGTGATGGCTCGGGGTGGAGGATTCGACATGCTACTTCTCGACATCGGTCTCCCTTCGATGGACGGTTTCACCGTACTGAAGCAGCTGCGCGGCGAAGCTATCACGACCCCAGTGGTGGTCCTGACCGCGAGAGACAGCGTCAGCGACACCGTCGCTGGCCTCGAAGGTGGCGCCAACGACTACATCACCAAACCGTTCCAGTTCGCTGAACTGCTTGCTCGCGTCAGGCTTCGGATACAGGATGACGCCGGAGGATCTCCCGATACCTCGCTGGTGCTGCGCGACCTGCGGCTGGACTTGCGCTCCCGTCGAGTCCACATCGGTGATCAGCAGGCGGATCTCACAGCTCGTGAATTCGCGTTACTCGAAGTGTTTCTACGTCATGCCGATCAAGTACTCTCCCGTGAGCAGATCCTCGGGCATGTATGGGGATACAACTTCGACCCAGCCTCCAATGTTGTCGATGTGTACGTGCGCGCCCTACGGGCGAAGATAGGCGTCGACCGAGTCGAGACGATCCGCGGGATGGGATACCGATTACGTTGACCGCCACTGAACATTTCACCGTTCCGCCTACCGCGCCTCCCCTCATCGGCCGGACAAACAGGCTTCCATTAGGTCAGCGGGAGGGATATCGTTCGCTCCCGAAACCGTCTCCACTTGCGGTGACCGGCACCATCATTGCCTGTGCGCTGTGTACTTGCGTCGCAGCCAATGGACTCTGGGGCACCCTGCCCGTCGACGGCGCGATCACACTGATCGTTTTCCTGATCGCGGTATGGATATGGATTTTCGTACCGGTCGATGACACGTACGTTGCACTGGGCGCGGCGCTGACCCTGGTGATTCTCGGACCTATCGAATCCGAAGTATTCACCGGCACTCTCGGCCAGGATGTCGTCTGGCTACTCGTAGGGTCATTCGTGGTTGCCGCCGCAATCACCTCGAGCGGACTGTCCGCCCGCGTGGCGACGCGAGTTCTCTCGGTGGCTCGGACGCCACGTCAACTGGTCCATTTGGTCGCGATCGTTCTCCTCATCACGACGTTTGCCATCCCGGCTACATCGGGTCGAGCGGCACTCGCCATGCCGGTCTTCCTCTCTTTGGCTGTAGCGCTCCGAGAGCGTCCGAGATTGGTACTGTGCCTCGCACTGGTATTCCCTTCGGTGATCTTGTTTTCCGCCATCGGATCACTCCTCGGCGCCGGAGCTCATCTCATAACTAGCAAAATCCTCTACTCCTCAACGGGTTCCGGCATCGACTTTCTGACGTGGGCCACCTGGGGTTTGCCACTTGCGGTGGTGTGGTCGCACCTGTGCGCCGAGGTGGCCTTGCTGCTGTTCACCGATCGGAGCGAACGCCGTCACGGAATCGTTCTCGACCAGAACGACTTACATCCGGACGGAGACAATTGGTCCGGGCCACTCTCGCCCGCACAGAGGCGAATAGCGTTCCTACTCGCCGCGATGGTGCTGCTTTGGTGCAGCGAACCTCTTCACGGCGTGGAACCGGCAATCGTCGCGATGCTCGGTGCGCTGGTGGCCGTCGCGCCGATGATCGGCACTACGACGCTCGGGGCCGCTGTCAAGACGATCCCCTGGATGCTGCTGCTCTTCATGGCGTCGACCTTATGTCTCGGCGTCGCCCTAACGACGAGTGGCGCCGCGAACTGGGTAGCTGACCAGTTCTTCGAACCGATGAAACGCCTTGGTAATTCGGCGGGGTGGCTCTTCGTCGTTACCGTAGTGATCATCTCGCTGGGCGCACATCTGTTCGTGCAATCGCGTTCAGCCCGCTCCGCTGTACTGATCCCGGTCATCGTCGCGACCGCTCCTGTAGTCGGAATCGACCCAGCCGCCGCCGCTTTCATATCAACTGCGGCCGCGGGCTTCTGCATCACGCTGACCAGTTCCGCGAAACCGGTCGCGATGTTCGCGAAAACCGATTCCATGCCCGGATACCTCCAGGGTCACCTACTCCGCCTGTCAGCTGTCCTGGCACCCATCTCGATCGCGCTCCTGCTCGGGTTCGCGCTCTGGGTATGGCCGCTCCTCGGGCTCTCCCTGTACCTGTCCTGAAAGCTTCAATCACTCTCCTCGGAGGAAATATGTCGTATCGAGTCCCACAACGAATCCTGATAGCTCCCAGTGGGTTCAAGGAGAGCTTGTGCGTCGAGGCGGTTGCCGCCGCCATCGCCGCAGGCGTACGGCGAGCCCTGCCCGGTGTGCGGGTGGACATCGCACCGATCGCCGACGGTGGCGAGGGTACCGCCCGCACACTGGCTGCGGCGACGAATGGAACATTGCACGATGTCGCGGTCATCGGCCCTACCGGAGCGACGGTGAACGCCCATTGGGCCCTTCTTGGCGTTCCGGGAAAGAAGATCGCACTCGTGGAAATGGCTGCAGCCGCGGGTCTCTCACTCGTCCCGGAAAATCAACGAGATCCAGGTTCGACAACTACCTACGGAGTTGGGCAGTTGATTGCGGCCGCACTCGACCACCATGTCGACACAATACTCGTGGGATGCGGTGATTCCGGTACCTGCGACGGAGGAGCAGGGGCGCTCCAAGCTCTAGGAGCTAAGATCACAGATAGTGACGGATGCGAAATAAATTTCGGTGGAAGAGAATTGGCCAGAGCAAGGCGACTTGACCTGTCTGGGATTCACTATCGTCTCGCCGCCACCGAGATCATCCTGGCATGCAACCAGCACAACGTCCTTGCCGGCGCACACGGCGTCGCTCGGGTCTTCGGCCCGCAAAAGGGTGCAACGTCAGCCCTTGTCGATGAACTCGACGCGGCACTGTCGAATTGGGCCACAATCCTCGAATGCGACGGAGTCCACTCGGGCAACCTTCGAACGGGAGCGGGAACGGGAGCATCGGGCGGCCTGGGGGCGGGCCTCGCAGGCGGGGCAGGCGCACAACTGCGGTCCCGCTTCGACGTACTGCTCGACTCCGGCCTCTGCGGCATCGACCTCGACCGTCGAATCAGTAAGGCCGACCTCGTCATTACCGCTGAAGGGGCTATCGACTTCCAGACCCCACACGGGAAGGTGCCCGCCGAAGTTGCTCGCCGGGCCAATCGGCTCGGAGTCCCTGTCGTAGCGCTCGCGGGCTCCCTCGGACAGGGAGCCCCGACTGTCCATGACATGGGTATCGCCGCCATCGCCTCGATCCTCACCGTACCCATGTCGCTGTCACAAGCAATGGCGGACGGGGAGGCGCTACTCATCGATGCTGCCGAACGAATGATGCGGATGATCCTGATCGGCGGGGCTATTTCCGCAAAACCTGGCAGTAAGCGAGGCAAGGCTTCGTAACCCCCGGCTTGTGGGAACTGTTCGTGGGCAATAAATCGTGAACGTTCCAAATTCCACCATCATCGCAGCCTTTGCGCATCTTTAGCCTCATATTGTTGCGAAAGGTAGCTACCTGAAAAGATTTAAGTAAATATTTGTCGGATCGCTGTCTCTCTGCGCACCGTTTGATCCGGATCGAAACGGTGCGCAGGGGGGGGCACTGTGACCCATGAGCCTTTCGAGTAGCCGACTCCCGCGTCCGTTTGGCTGTGCTCTGTCCCAGTGTGCTCACATGCGGTGCCCATTAGTTACGGGAGCCAGGCATGAGATAAGTGCCGAGGAGGTTGTCCAGGCACCGCTCTGCTATTGCTGTAATCGTCAAGGCGGGGTTGACCAGAGCGGACGACCCAGGAAGCAGGGCACCGTCGACCACGAACAGATTCGAGTATCCGTCGACTTTGCCCTCGAAGTTGCATGCCTGCCCCATCACCGCTCCGCCTAGTCCGTGCCAAGTGCAACCTGAACCGAAATCCCCCAATCTGGTGTAGATGGGGATTCCTGTTATGGGCGAGCCGAATCGGGTTTCGGTGCGGTCGTGGAAGCGGCCTGCGAAGTTTCGTGCGCGTGCATCGACGTCACTGTTCGTCTCACCGTAGGGATAGTTGAGTTCGGCGCGCCCCGAAGAGGGGTTGTAGTCGATGCTGCCGCGTTCGCTTGTGATGACCTGGATGAGATTGGCCATGGTGCCGCCACCTGCGATATCGGGGAAAGGGGAAGCCTCCCACGAAATGGAGATCGGACCCTCTGGATTGTCGTCGTCGTACATAACAGCGACACCGGGCCCGCCTTGTTTGGCGCCGCAGTCGCGCCGCAGGAGCGTTCGCGAGAGGAGGAAGTCGCCGTTGGTTCCGTAGCCTTTGCCGACCTGGTCGTTCAACCGAGGCAGGGTTCCCTTCGCCTTCGCAGTGACCAGTAGGGAGGTGGTATAAAACGAACCAGCGGCCATGAATACGCAGTCTGCAACGATTGTCGTGCGCTCGAGCACCGTACCCGACTCGTCGATTCTGTTGACCGCCACCTCGAAGCATTCCTGTCCAGATACCTCTCGGATCTCGGTGACCTCGTGCAGCGGAAGAATTGTCACATTTCCGGTCGCTTCTGCGGCGGGCAAGTAGTTGCGGTCGACGCTGTTTTTTGCACCGGAATTGCTGCCGTACGGGCCTTCGCCGATCGAGTACGAGGCAGGGGCACGCCCTGTCAACTCGTCGCGGACAACGTCCCAGTCCACACAGAAGTCGTGGAGTACGGGTTCGCCGCCGAAGTCCTCGATGTAGTCGAGCCAGGCTCGCGCGCCGCGGTAGCTGGGGTGGGCGAGTACATCCGCGGGCAGGGGCGAGGTGTCAAGCATCCTCTTCGCGCGGGGGTAGTAGATACGGTCCATCTCGCCGTAGTCGATCTGCGTGGGGAACGCCTGGGCGAAGTCTTGGCGCCGAGGCTGTGGGGTGAATGCGCCGAATGCGAGCGATCCTCCTCCGACTCCAGAGCCGTAGAGGGCATCGATCCCGTTGCCTCGTACTCGATCGATGAGACCCGGATAGCGGTCGATGTGCGTGAACTTGGTCAGCGGATTGATTGGCGGGTGGTCGGCGAACCATGCGGAACGGCTGTCGGGCTCGTTAATTGTGCAGAACGTGGAGCCCGCGGGGTCGATCGGCCACCGGCGTCCGCGTTCAAGGACTGTCGTTTGTACGCCCGCCTGGCCCAGGCGCAGTGCAGCAACTGCGCCACCGAATCCACTGCCGATTACCACAGCTGTCATGTCTCGGAGTGAGCGCGGAGGCGTTTCTGTGTGCGCCCCCGCCGTCGGTGCGAAAGTTTGACCGGCAGCGAACGCCCCGAAGCCGATGGCGGCGCCGCGAAGGACGGATCGTCGATTCAGCGTTGACGGGTAACGTGATTCGTTGACGGCCATGTCGGGAATGTACACCCTTGCATGACTCGTTAGATGGAGATCGCGGTTCAAAAGTTAAGTGCCCTCACCATTTCGGAGACTGATGTGCCCCGGTTACGGCTGCTTAATTCTCGATGTGGCCCTCAAGCTCGGCACGGGTGTATACCGCCCCTATTCCCTCCTGCTCGCGGTTGATGTCGATGCCGACTCGAGTTTCGTTCTTCCGACGTCTCCTCTCCGCAAAGGTTGTCAAAAGACTGCTCGCGAGCAGTCCCAGAAGCCCGCTGACGATCGCCACCCAACCATGGGGCTGTGGTTTGGGTGAGTAAGTCTGAGAAGCCGCTCATGGGGCGAGACACTACCTTTCAGGTCGGTCCTTTTCCGAGCTTCGGAGGATCGTATTTTGTGGGGTTGTGACAAGGGTGGTGGTGGGCCGGCAGTGTGGTGAGCTGGGGTTTTGTGGTGGTGGTGGTGTGGGGTGTGTTTGTGTGTTGGGGGAGTGGTTGGGGTGGCTCGTAGGGTGTTTTGAATTGTGTTGTGGTGCAGTGTGTTTAGTATTATGTTGTGCTTCTTGCCGTTTGGGTGGTTGTGCAACGTGTTTTGTGAATGTGTTTGCATGGCAACGTTTTTGGTTTTCTTGTGTTAGTTGGATGATGGGGGTGTATGATGGTGGGTATGACGAGATCGAAGTGGTTGTGACGGACTCAGCGTTGACGTGCCGGCGAACCGGACCCCACCTCCCCAGCCCTCTTTAGAGGTGACTCCGATTTCGACGTGAGACTCGAAAATAAAAGTGCAACAACACGATTGAATTTCGAGTGGCGCGCAGCGCCGCGCTCACCCGGCAACGACACCGCACCACCGACGGACCGCGCAGCGGTCCTCTCGGCGGGTCGCGAAGCGCCCGCCTCCGTTCTCGGCGCGCAGCGCCGGGGGAGCGCCGC
>NZ_JAJHVW010000027.1:0-27884 GCF_027583855.1 Rhodococcus sp. BH5 | reverse complement strand
CGGTGCGATGACGAGGACAGCGAGAACTGTCCGGATGATGTGCGTGCGTCGCGTCGTGGCCGCGTTGTCGACTACGGGTTGTGGCGCCATGTGGAGCTCTCTTCTCGTGGACCGAAGCAGGTGTGGCACGAAAGGAAGCCACCAAAACTGCTGGACATACGTCCAGCTCGGTCACGATACAAAGCAAACGGCCATCCTGTGACCGTTTTCGAAGAATTGGGCGTTATCGGTCGCCGTGCTCTGCCTCGATCTTTGCCCACTCCCACCCTCGGAAGTTGGCCAGACGAAGCTCCTCTGCTTCGTCGAAGGTGTACCACTCGGTGCTCGGCGCATCAGGGAGAGTGCCGCGCAAGTATTCGCCCAGGTAGTGAAGTGGGCCTTCCCAGCCGGTTCCGACGCCGTAGCAGCCGGTGTCCGGGTCGTTACGGAAGACATCGGCGACGGAGGCGTGCTCCAACTCGAGCCAGGTGGCGTCGGGGCCGTCGGCAGTCAGCCGGATCTCGACCTGATCGCTGTATCCACGATCGCCGGGCGGTGTCCACTGCAGTCGCAGCAGGTGTGGAGCGTCGCAGGCCAGGATCTCGCCACTCGCCTGGCCTTCGAAAGCGTAAGAGCCGCCCACCTGGAAGTCTCCGCTCACCGGGAGGAAGAAGCGGTTGATGCGGTCAGGCGTTGTGATGGCGTCCCAGACGTCGTCGACCGACGCGTTGTAGCGGCGCTTGAGTACGGCTGTTCGAGCCGAACCTTCGGCTATCTCGCGGTTGCCCATGCTCCGCTCTACCGCGGTGAGGCTGGTGTCCTGGCTCGCGATCTCGGTCATTGTGAGTCCCCTTCTTCGGAAGAATTCGATGGTGAAGATCTGTTCCGTCCGGAGCCGCGTCGTTTCCCGCGTGCGAGTTCTGTGGCCAGTGCGTCGAGAGGTCCGCTCCAGAACTGCCGGAATCCGTCGAGCCAGTGGTCCACTTCTTGCAATGGCGCGGGCTCGACGGCATAGAGACGCCTGGTACCTTCGCTGCGTACGGTGGCGAATCCGTGTTCTCGGAGCACTCGCAAGTGCCCGGACGCGGTCGGTTGGGAGATCCCGAACTCTGCTGCCACGACTTCGGAGATCTGACCCGCCGAGCGTTCTCCGTTGGACAGGAGTTCCAGGATTCGCCGCCGAACGGGGTCTCCGAGAACGTCGAACGCATGCACCAGTCATTTATATCGGCGATGGCCAATATAGGCAAGCGCCGAAACTTGTACCCGGACTCGGTCAGTCCGCGAGAGTGAACTCGTCGGCGTCGAAGAGTTCACCGATCAGCCCGCCGAGATGGCGTCGATGTTCGGCCGACAATGTCGCTGCCGCCTCGGCATCGTGGTCTGCACACAGGTCGATCAGCTTGTTGTGATGGTCGACGGAGTCCTGGCTGCCGAGGAGGCTCGAGAACTTGCGGTAGTAGATGCGGTGAATTTGTGGGTGAACTTGGTGGATCAGCTTCTTCAACAGCGGATTCGCCGCAGCATCGATGATGACGCTGTGTAGGCGATCGTCAGCGGTCAAGGCTCGGCCTATGTCGTTTCGCTTGACGGCGGCAGCGAAGTCCTTGTTGGCCGAACGCATCGCCCCGATCATCTCGTCGGTGAGATTCGGTACTGCGGTGACGACGGCCAGTTGGTCGAGAGCTTCGATGACTGCGAGTGTTGCTTCGACGTCGCCGCGGTCGAGGGTTGTGATGCGTGTGTACGCACCGGGTTTCGCTTCCACGAGTCCGGTGTCGACAAGCCTGGCCAGTGCTTCGCGGACCGGAGTTCTGCTCAAGCCCAGATACTCGGCGAGCTCGCTGTCCTTGATCTTCGATCCCGGTGCCAGTTCACCGGTGACGATCGCTTCGCGAATGCGTTCGAGAGCGATGTCGCTCATTCGTGCTCGCTCAACCGGTTTACCGCCACGCAACATACTGGATATCGTACTCTGCAGGCCGCCTGCCGCTGGTCAGCCCGGGTGCGCCGTCGAAGCGTATTTCCGTGCATCCGCAACGCGCAGGAGCAGAGCGCGGGCGAGAATTGTTGCCGGATCGATGATCTGACAGGTTGTGGCATCGGCAGGCAGCCCGAGTGGAATCTCGGTGCATCCGGCCACGACGACCTGCGCGCCCGATTCGGCGAGAAGATCGGCGGCCCTGACGAGCTTGTCGGTGGTCTCGTCTCCGACGTTGCCGCTCTTGATGGCCCGGATTGCCGGCATCACCAATTCATCCTGGATCGCCGGTTCGGGTAGCAGGACGTCGATCGAGTATTCGGACAGCCACTGTTGATACAACCCGGTGCGGACCGTTCCCGTGGTGGCCAAGAGTCCGACGGACGTCACGGCGGGTGAGAGCGTCCGGATGTGCCGAGCGACTTCGTCGATCATGTGGACGACGGGAAGTCCCAGTTGGGACGAGATGGCGGGCAGGAAGGCGTGGGCGGTATTGCATGGGATGGCGAGCGTCGTCGCGCCCGACTCTCGGAGAACGCGCGCACCGCGGATCAGCCACGGAGTGGGGTCAGGGCCGTTCTCGGTGAGTGCCAATGTCCGGTCGGGAACCGTGGGATCGGCCCAGATGACAACTTTGGGGTGCTCCTGATCCGTCGAACCTGGTGTCAGCGCAACGAGTTTGGAGTAAAAGTCGGCAGTAGCGGCGGGCCCCATGCCTCCGAGTATTCCGATGACGGGGTCGCTCGTGGCCATTCTCATGTGACAAGTACACCCTTCTGGAATCCAATATATTGGATTCTACATCTTGGTGATCAGAGTGCGGGAAACGGCAAGTAATTGTCAAGCGTGGCGCCGCCGCGACCGGCAGCAGAAAGGGCCATAGGCTTACAGGCATCGGGAGCGAAAGGACCGCGAGCATGCATTTTCTGGAGCTACGACACGCGCAGTGTGAACCCCCAGCGGCGTATTCGCCTGTCCTGGAGAGCTACGGAGACGTGCAGACTGTTCTTCTGGGCACCGACCCGCTTCCTGCCGATCGACGGTTCGACGCCGTGATCGTGATGGGCGGGCCGATGGGCGTCGGCGATCAGGGCGAGGTCGAGTGGTTGGCATCCGAGATCGAATACATTCGCGATCTGGTCGAGAGCGACGTCCCGGTGTGGGGAGTGTGTCTGGGTTCGCAGTTGCTCGCCGCAGCGCTGGGTGCTCGCGTCTACACGGGCGCTGTGCCTGAAGTCGGAGTTGAGGAGATCACCTTGACTGTCGAGGGCCGGCAAGATCCCGTGTGGGGAGGTCTGCCCTCCACTTTTCCTGCGATGCAATGGCATTCGGATACCTTCGACATACCGAACGGCGCGGTGAGGCTCGCTGGTTCAGCCAAGTATCCGAATCAACTCTTCCGATACAAGCAGAGTTACGCCGTTCAGTTTCACCTCGAAGCGTCCTCCGAGGTGGCGCGCGAATGGATGGAACTGGCCGAGTACCGCGACTCGCTGCATGCTTCGCTGGGAGCGGACGGTCCGCGCATCTTCATGCAGCAGTTGAGTGCAGCCGAGTCGCAGGGGCTCGAGATTGCCGCAGCCGTGATGGAGAAATGGTTGAAATCCATCTCCACCGAATAAGCCCGTTTTGTCCTGATTGACCGATTTACCTGTTACCTTGTGTTCTCGTGGGTGGATGAACCGATCCGGTCGAGCAACACACCTCGTAGAGTCCGGATCTCCCCCCGCGAAAGGGGAGCGATGCGCCGGATGCGGAAGATATCGACAGCAGCAGTGACGTGTGTACTCGCGTCGACCGCGGTCTTGGGGGCGACCCAGGCCCATGCATCCCCGTGGGATTGCAATGTCACCGGGAGCTTGGATCAATCAGGTGGGCCGACCAATCCGATTCCCTGGCTCAACGGCACGGATGGCAAACTGCCGGAATTGCAAGGCCGCACCTCGGCGGTCGAGTACATCACGGGCGCGCTCAGCCCCAACCAAACCGTCGAGCGGTTCAATGTTCTCGGCACGGATCTGGGCATCATGTGGGACAACGGCGCAGGTCAGGTCCTGACAGCTTTCGGTGACACCGTCGGTATCGGATCTGATCCTCTGTGCTCCGGGGTGGTCGGCGACTGGCGCAGCAACGTCCTGTTCCGTAGCTCCGACGGAAATCTGTCCGACGGCATGAACATCGACTCCTCACCGACCGACCGACCGAATCACTCGCGCGAGATCATCGGAAGTCTGAAAGTCACCGGCGTCGAAACCAGCAGCATTCCGACGACGGGTATCTCGGTGGGTGGCATTCAATACGTCAATTACATGTCGATCCGCTCGTGGGGAGGGTCGGGCGAGTGGGTCACCAACTTCTCGCAGATCGCGTCCTCACACGATAACGGTGAGACCTGGCAGGTCGAACCGGCCTCGTCCCGGCCCAATCTGCCGTTGACGGGTAACGACAACTTCCAGATGGGTTCCTTCGTCAAAGACGGTGGTTACGTCTACAACTTCGGTACCCCCGCGGGACGTTTCGGCGAGGGGCGCCTTTCGCGGGTCAAGGAAGCCTCCATCGCGGACGTCGCGGCGTACGAATACTGGGACGGAAAGGCATGGGTCCCCAACAATCCCGCTGCCGCGGCGGTAGTTCTCGACGGGGATGTCAGCGAACTGTCGGTGCAGTACAACAACTATCTCGGCAAGTTCGTCGCGATGTACTCCAACGAGTGGGGAGCGCTGGTGCTGCGGACGGCGTCGGACCTGACCGGTCCGTGGAGTGCACCCGACGTAGTGATCGGCACCGACGAGGTTCCGGGCCTCTACGGCGCGTACATGCACCCCTGGTCACAGGGGCAGGACCTCTACTTTCTCGCCACCACGTGGTCCGACTACAACGTGATGCTCATGAAGACCACGCTGCACCAGTGAACCGGATGGTTATCGTTGAACGGTGAGCACCACCGACAATGCGCTACTGATCACCGCCCTTCGAGACGTGTTGGTGGGACCACTACCCGAAATCGGCCGACGATTTTCGACGTTGATCGCGGACATGGCGCCGCACACTTCCCTGGTGATCTTCACCCGTGAATGCACCGGTAGGCCGCGCAAGGTCGCTGGGGATCCAGCCGTCGTCGATCGTGTGACCATCGCCGAACTCGACCGTATTCGTACGGATCTCACTGTCGGACAGATCTTTCGGGGAAAATGTGCTATCGCCGGCCGGGATCGTGAAGTGCTTGCGATGCTCGATCGAACAGACACCCTACTCATGCTGACGCCGCACCCCGTACCGGTGAAGACAGCATCCCTCGAATTGATCCAGGCACTGTTCGCAGTGACTTCAACCGGAATTCAGCTCCAGGTCCGGAACGCGAGCCCGGCATATCTCGCCGAGTCGCGGGCAGCGTCGTCCGAGCGTGCACGCACCGTGGCAGAGATGACGGAGGTGCATGCGGCCACCCTCGAGACGATGCTGGCGACGCTGCGCTCGGCGGATCTCGACGACACACGTGCGCGAACCTCGGCCAGGGAGACTGCGGCCTCGGCTCTGATCGGCCTGCGTTCAGCCGTCGACGTGCACCGCGAGTTGGCCGAAGAGTCGACCACCACCGCTTTTGCGCGGATGCGTGGGGAATTGCGTTCGCTGCTCAAGCATCGGGAAATCGCGTTGGAGTTGGTGGAGCCACCCGTCGACGGGCGTGGGTTACCCGGTGAAGTGGCGCACGGCGCCCGCGCGGTCGTCCGCGGCGCGGTCTTGGCCTTGTCGGATCAGCAGACGCTCTCGCGAATCCGGGTGGCCTGGACCCTCGACGCGGCTTCGCTCTCGATCGACATCCGCGACGACGGTGGTGGTGAAGCCGACGTGATCGACGTGGAACGCCAATTACGTTCGAGGGTAGAGACTTTGGGTGGAACCGTCGAATCCGAGTCGACGCCCGGGTGGGGGAACCGGATCAGCGCAACCATCCCGCTCGACGCCCCAGTCGCGCTGCCGAACCGCGACGTACTCACCGAACTGGCACCGCGGGAGTTCGAGGTACTCGAGCATCTGGTGGCCGGACGGCGCAACAAGGCAATCTCGGAGCGACTCGGCGTCAGTGAGAGCACAGTCAAGTTTCATGTTGCCGGGGTCCTGCGGAAATTGGGCGTCGAGAGTCGGGGTGCGGCGGCCGCCGCGGGCGCCGAGGCCGGCGTGAAGCCTGCACCCTAGTCCTTTCGGCCAGGTCGGTCAGTCAGTTCGACCAGGGTTGCGGGCACCTACTTCGGGCTAACCTTTCAACGAGTGCACATATCGCAATGTGAAAACACGGCGCCATGTGACGACACGTCCTCAATCGCACGAAGCCAGGAGCAAAGCCATGCCACAGCAGGTACGCGGCGTCATCGCCCGATCCAAGGGTGCCCCCGTCGAAATCGTCCCCATCACGATCCCCGATCCCGGCGCCAACGAGGTAGTGGTCGCCATTGCAGCGTGCGGTGTGTGCCACACCGACCTGACCTACCGCGACGGCGGAATCAACGACGAGTACCCGTTCCTGCTCGGGCACGAGGCGTCGGGCATCGTCGAGAGCGTCGGCCCCGGTGTCACTCACGTCGAGGTGGGCGACTTCGTCGTCCTCAACTGGCGTGCCGTATGCGGGCAGTGTCGTGCGTGTAAGCGTGGCCGCCCGCAGTACTGCTTCGACACGTTCAACGCCGAGCAGAAGATGACGCTCGAAGACGGCACCGAACTGACGCCGGCACTCGGCATCGGCGCATTCGCAGACAAGACGCTGGTTCACGAAGGCCAGTGCACCAAGGTCGACGCCTCGGCCGATCCGGCTGTCGTCGGACTGCTCGGTTGCGGCGTCATGGCCGGCATGGGTGCCGCGATGAACACCGGCAACGTCGGACGCGGTGATTCGGTGGCCGTGATCGGGTGTGGCGGCGTCGGCGACGCAGCGATCATGGGTTCACGCCTGGCCGGTGCCAATACCATCATCGCCATCGACCGGGATCCACGAAAGCTGGAGTGGGCCACGGAACTTGGTGCCACGCACACGATCAATGCCACCGAGGTCGACGACGTCGTCGAAGCAGTCCAGGAGCTGACCGGAGGTTTCGGTGCCGACGTGGTTGTCGACGCAGTCGGCCGTCCCGAGACCTGGAAGCAGGCGTTCTACGCCCGCGACCTCGCGGGAACCGTAGTGCTGGTGGGAGTTCCGACGCCGGACATGAAGCTGGAAATGCCTCTGGTGGACTTCTTCTCGCGCGGCGGAGCCCTCAAGTCGTCGTGGTACGGCGACTGCCTGCCCGAGCGTGACTTCCCCGTTCTGGTCGACCTGTACCAGCAGGGGCGTCTGCCGCTCGAGAAGTTCGTCAGCGAGCGCATCAAGCTCGACGAGGTCGAGAAGGCATTCGAGACGATGCACCGCGGCGAGGTCCTTCGTTCGGTGGTGGTCCTGTGACATTGCGAGTCGATCGCGTCGTCACCTCGGGCACGTTCAGCCTCGACGGCGGAACATGGGACGTCGACAACAACATCTGGCTGATCGGTGACGACAACGAAGTGGTGATCGTCGACGCAGCTCACACCGCGCAGCCGATCATCGACGCTGTCGGTGGACGCAAGGTGATCGGAATCGTCTGCACCCACGGCCACAACGACCACGTCACCGTTGCGCCGGAGCTGGCCGAGAAACTCGACGCTCCGATCTACCTGAACCCGGCCGACGATGTCCTCTGGGAGATGACTCACCCCGGGGTGAAGCATCTGAGCTTGGAAGATGATCAGCGTATTGCTGTGGCGGGTACGGACATTCTGGCCATCCACACACCGGGCCATTCCCCGGGGTCGACCTGCCTCTACCTGCCCGAGGCGGGGGAACTGTTCAGCGGCGACACCTTGTTCTCCGGTGGACCCGGCGCAACGGGGCGGTCGTACTCAGACTTCCCGACCATCATCGGGTCCATTCGCGACAAGCTGTTCGCGCTCCCCGCCGAGACCAAGGTTCACACCGGTCACGGCGACGGCACGACGATCGGTACCGAGGCGCCGCATCTCGAAGAATGGATCCGCGCCGGATCCTGATGTGATCAGAAGCGAAGTGGGGACGCCGGTACCGGCGTCCCCACTTTTGTCACAACGCTGATGCCCAACCGGCGGTGTCGTTCTCACCCGGGATTGCCATCAGGCCGTGCCACAGTTCGAGGATCTCGAACCATTCTGTCTCGGATCGGCTGAGGGGACGGACGGATTCGTAGCCGGCGCGCAGGCTCTGCCGTACCGCGATCGGTGTCGGTCGCCAATCGGTGAACAGGGTGCCCAGATAGACGCTTGCCTTGGCCAGGTCGCTCACCCGGTGCTCGATCACCACGTCGTCGAAGTCGAGTACTCCGGTGGTCCGAGAGTTTCGAGTCAAGATGTTGGCTGCACGGAAGTCGTTGTGTACCAGTTGAGTTTGGTCATCGAGCTCGGACGCACGCGCCAGGAGGCCCACGAGCCTACGCGTTGCCTCAGGCGCGAACCCGCGGTCGAAATTCTCGAGCCAACCACCGATGCGCTCCTTCAACCCGGTGCTGCGCGACGAGAAAACCGATCCGTCGACATGGGTGGCGCCGAGCGTTCGGTGTATTTCTGCCAGACATGCTCCTGCCGAACGGACCGCCACGCGGTCCTGCACGTCCAACCAATCTCCCGCCAACTCCGGCAGTACGGTGAATGACACTGCGCACGAAGGCCCTTCCAGTGTTTCCCGGTCCAGCAGTGTTTCCCGGTCCAATCCGTTCAGGGACGTGATTGGTGACGGAACGGGCACGCCCTGCGCGGCGAGTGCGCTCAGCAGGCGCGTCGACGCCTCCAGGTTCGCGAAGCGCTCTGTGTCGCGCGACCACTTCACCACCAGCCCACCTCGGTCGCTCGCAACCCACACAATCGCGTTCTGGTCACTGATCGCCATTCGCGAGCACTCGAGGGCCGTCAATCCCCAAGTCTGCTCGAGTACCGCCGAGACCCAATGGGTGGCTGCGCCGAAGCTGTTGAATCCGAATCGCTGCTTCAGAGCGGCTTCCGACTCCACCGACTCCCAGAGCATGGACAACCCGAGTGGCAACATGCCGTTCGACTCTAGTGGGGGAAGTTCGAATCGAGGTGTCGATCTCGGAAGCACCCGAAGACGCCTTGGCGACAGCTGCAGTTCATCCGCCTTGACTCAGTTCGCTGAAGATCAGGTTGGTCTGGGTATTGGCGATGGCCGGATCGTTGAGGTGCGCGCTGACGAAATCGCGAAGCCGAGTGGGGGATTCACACGACACGTGTACCAGGAGATCACGGTCCCCACTCATCAGGAACACTCGCTGAACGGAATCCAATCCGCTCAGGTGCTCGGCAATTTCCGTCATCCGGCTCCTGGCGTGGGAGTGAATCAGAATCGACACCATCGCCGAGATCTCGAGGCCGAGTAGCTCGAGGTCTATGTCTGCGTGAAACCCCTTGATGACGCCCGATTCGCGTAGCGCACGCATCCGCGCCAGAGCGGTCGACGGCGCTATCCCGACCTTCTCGGCGAGTGCGTTGTTGGGGATGCGTGCATCCCGGACGAGTTCGCGGAGAATCGCTGTATCGACGTCGTCGAGCCGAACATGATTCGGCCGAGCTGCGGCAGCTGCCCGTTCGATCGCATTTATCATCCGATTTCTCCCTGCCGTCGCGAAAATATTCAGCATCTATTGACCGCGCCCGTCGATGATCCTAGCTTTTGCCAAACACATCGAATTATCAAACGGTCGAGATCGACACAGTCGACTGTTGCGACGAAGGGGTCTGGATGTTTCCGAGGATCGGCCGCCACACGGGCGACTGGAGGGCGCGGTTGATCGACATCAGCCCGCCGATCTCCGAATCGACGCCCGTGTGGCCAGGCGATACCGCCTTCACCCGCGCTGTCACGTCCGACCTCGGCGGCAGTGACGCCGTCACCATCAACCGAATCACCACCACTCCGCATATCGGTGCTCACGCCGATGCGCCGGCGCACACTCGCATCGACGGCGCGACCATTGGTTCCGTTCCCCTCGAGCCCTATCTCGGCGAAGCACTGGTGGTCGACATGACGGGGGTCGACGGTGCCGCCTGCATCAGGCCCGTCGAAGAGACGGTGGAGCGACTCGGCGGACATCTGCCGCAACGGCTGATTCTGAGGACGTACCCGAAGTACCCACGCAAGTGGGACAACGACTTCGCCGGTGTATCTCCGGAGCTGACCCACTGGTTCGCCGACCGCGGTGGAGTTCTGATCGGAATCGACGGCGCCTCGTTCGATCCGATGGACAGCAAGACCATGGACGGGCACCACGCGGCAAGCGATCGTAGCGTCGCGATCCTCGAAGGACTTTGCCTCGACGACGTCGACGAAGGCTACTACGAGTTGATCGCACTGCCGCTGAAGTTCCTCGACCTCGATGCCAGCCCGGTACGCGCCGTGCTCCGGACTCTGCCTTCATCACCCTCAACGCCGACACATGCAGGAGAAGAATCGTCATGACATCGACAACCACACTTTCGTTGGAAGACTGCGTCAAGGCCGACGCAGTGGATCCCCTGAGGGAGTTCCGCCGCGAGTTCGCGATTCCGGAGGGCGTTCTCTACTTCGACGGAAACTCGCTCGGCGCGCGTCCCATTGCCGCGCAGGAATGCGCCGCGAGAGTGATCGGCGACGAGTGGGGCAACGGCTTGGTTCGCAGTTGGAACGAGGCTGGATGGTTCGACCTCCCGGTCCGCCTCGGTGACAAACTTGCCCCGTTGCTGGGAGCAGGTGAAGGCGAAGTGGTAGTAACGGATTCGACGTCGATCAACCTGTTCAAGGCATTGGCCTCCGCGCTGTCCATCGCGGCTGCACAGGATCCCAGCCGGAAGGTGATCGTCTCCGAGCGCGACAATTTCCCCACTGACCTCTACATTGCGGAGGGCATCATCTCGCTGCTCGATCAGGGATACGAACTACGCCTGATCGACCAACCGGGCGACCTCACCGAAGCAGTAGGACCGGACACCGCCGTAGTGATGTTGTCGCACGTCAACTACCGCACCGGAAACCTGTATGCGATGACGGAAGTCACTGCAGCAGTGCAGGAACGTGGCGCCCTCATGATCTGGGATCTCGCACACTCGGCCGGCGCCGTCACTGTCGATCTGAGCGGTGCCGACGCCGACTTCGCGGTGGGGTGTACGTACAAGTACCTCAACGGTGGTCCGGGTTCACCTGCATTCATCTGGGTCAACCGTCGCCATCAGAACACCGGAATCCAGCCGCTGTCCGGGTGGTGGGGGCACGCGCGACCATTTGCGATGGAGTCGGCCTACGAACCCGGCGCAGGAATACGACGGTTTCTGAGTGGTACTCAACCCATCACGTCGTTGTCACTCGTCGAGTGTGGTCTCGACGTCATGCTCAAAGCTGACATGGCCGACATCCGCAGCAAGTCGCTCGCGCTGGCCGATCTCTTCATCAGCCTCGTCGAGGAGCGTTGCGCTGCTTACGGTTTGGAGTTGATCACGCCGCGCGAACACGAGAGTCGTGGATCGCACGTGAGTTTTGTTCATCCCGAGGGCTATTCCATCATGAAGGCTCTCATCGCGCGGGGCGTCATCGGCGACTACCGCGAACCAGGAGTGCTGAGGTTCGGTATCACTCCGCTCTATCTCGGATACGCCGACGTGTGGAACGCCGTCGACGTGTTGCGAGACATCCTCGAGAACAAGTCCTGGGATCGCCCCGAATTCCGCGAGCGCGACGCAGTCACCTGATTCTTCCAAGTTTCCGCGGACCGGGAGGTACCGCCTTTCGCAAGGAGCTTTCATGAGTGATTTCAAAAACATTCAGCAGCGAGAATCAGGTCTCAAACGCGAACTCGGCCCCAAGCAGATGAGCATGATCGCGCTCGGCGGTGCAATCGGCACCGGACTCTTCCTCGGCAGTAAGTTCGCCATCGGCTTTGCCGGCCCGAGCGTCATCATCAGTTACGCGATCGGCGGGTTGATCGCCCTCCTGCTGATGGGTGCCCTCGCCGAAATGACTGTTGCACATGCGACATCAGGTTCGTTCGGTGCGTACGCAGAGTTCTACGTCGGACCGTTGATCGGCTTCCTCGTTCGCTATCTCTACTGGTCGTGCATCGTCCTCGCGGTCGGTACCGAGGTCACCGCAATCGGTGAGTATATGCAGTTCTGGTTCGCCGACGTACCGTCATGGCTGTGGATCGTGTTGTTCTCCGGAGTGCTGATCGGCGTGAACATGTTCAACGTCAAGGCCTTCGGAACGATGGAGTACTGGTTCTCGACGATCAAGGTCTTCGCGATCGTGGCGTTCATCGTGATGGCAGCGTACGTAGTGTTCGGTAGCGGGAACCCGGACTACGGATTTCACAACTACACGGCCGGTGGCGGATTCTTCCCGAATGGTTTGTCCGGCATGTGGTTTGCCGTGATCGTATCGATCTTCAGCTACTTGAGCATCGAGATGATCGCCATTGCAGCCGGTGAGGCGGAAAACCCCGCGGTGGCGGTGAAGAAGGCGTTCCGTGTGACGATCGTCCGACTGTTCGTCTTCTACATCGCAACGCTTGCCCTGATTCTGGCAATCGCTCCGATGGACAAGATCTTGAGCGGCGGAAGTCCCTTCGTCACGGTGATGCAGGTTGTGAAGATTCCGGGCGCAGACAGTGTGCTGAACTTCGTGGTGATCATCGCCGCGCTGTCCGCGATGAACAGTCAGCTGTACGTGTCTTCGCGAATGATGTTCTCGCTCTCCCGTGCTGGTGACGCGCCGGCCATTCTCGGCAAGGTCAGGGCCAACGGCTCACCGGTCAATGCCTTGCTGCTGTCGACGTCGGGTATCGCCGTCGCAACCATCGTCTACGTGCTCTTTCCCGAGCAGGCATTCACCTTGATGATCTCGCTGTCGATGTTCGGGGCGATGGCGACGTGGCTGCTGATCTTCGTGACGCACTGGTTCTTTCGCAAGCGGATGGCGAGCGAAGGACGAACCCTCTCGTTCACGATTCCGTTCTTCCCGGTGGGGACGATACTGGGTGGTGTCCTCATGGTCGCGATCCTCGTCACGACATTGTGGGTCGAGGATTTCAAGATGACCTTGGTGTTCGGGGTGCCGTTTGTTCTTGCCGTGATCGGCATCTACTACTTCACCCGATCACGTCGGGCGCAGAGTCGAGCGGTAACGGCTGAACAGGTTCAGGACGAGATCACCGGCACGGTGGTCAAGCGGGTTCCCTGACTTACATTGGCAATCACAGGGTTTCGGCGAAAAACTCCATAGTGCGGGTCCAGGCGAGGGCAGCAGAATCCGGGGCGTAGTGGCTGGTCGAAGTGTCGTTGTTGAACGCGTGGCCGGCGTCGGCATAGCGGTACACCCGGGCGAGATCGGACGCGGTTGCGCGCAATTGCTCGACGCTCTCCGGCGGGATACTCGGATCGAGGTCGCCGTAGTGACCGAGCCACGGGACCTGCAGTTGCGCTGCAAGTTCGGTGCCTGCGGCAATCCCATCCCATCGGGCTTCTGCAACGCCGCCACCGTAGTACGTGACAGCGGAATCGACGAGGGGTACGGCGGCACACCACAGGGATGCGGTGCCGCCCATGCAGAATCCGAGGGAGCCGACTTTGTCTGCTCCCTCGGATCGGCTGTAGTCGACGGCGGCACGTACGTCGTGGCCGATGCTTGTGCTGTCGAGTGCCATGAGCGCATCCTTCGCGGACGGGAAGTCGGTGAAGGAGGTCTGTGCGCCGCGGTGGTAGAGATGCGGGGCGACGGCAAGGTAGCCGGCATCGGCGAGGCGTTCGAGGATGCTCTCGATGTGTTGGTTCACGCCCCACGCTTCTTGGAGAACTACTACCGCATGTCTCGGTTCACTCGGCGAATCCGGTCGGCTGACGGTCAGCGGTACATCACGTGTGGTCGTCGTGAAAGTTCCCATGTCCCGACTGTATGCGAGCCCAGCCTGTAGGTGCACGGTCGAACTAGACTCGTCAAATGTTGAGTTCCGCCGTTCCGCCGATCAGCTTGGGCAGTTGGCCGACGCCCGTCGAACCTCTGGCGCGTTGCGCGCAGGCACTCGGATTGGGGCCGGAAGATCTGTGGATCAAACGTGACGACGTCACCGGCCTGGGCGGCGGCGGCAACAAGATCCGAAAGCTGCAGTACACCTGCGCTCAGGCTTTGGCCGTCGGCGCGACGACTCTGATCACTACCGGTGCACCGCAAAGCAATCACGCTCGCTTGACTGCGTCGGCAGCAGCCCGTTTGGGATTGCGTTGTGTGCTGGTGCTCGGTGGTGCCGAGCCGGAATCCGCGCAGGGAAATCTCGTTCTGGATGCACTCGCGGGCGCTGAGATCGTCTGGGCCGGTGGGGACACGGCATCCGCGCTCGACGCCGCGGTGCAGGCCGTCGCGGACTCGGGCGGTGTACCTTTTGTCATTCCCTTCGGTGGTACCAGCGCGGTGGCTGCGCAGGGATACGTGGACTGCGCACGCGAGATCGAACAGCAACTCGCCGGCGTCGATCGCGTCGTGGTTGCACTCGGATCGGGTGGAACGATGGCAGGCCTTGTCGCGCATCTGGGCGTCGACAGAGTTGTGGGCGTCGACGTCGGGGCTGTTGCCGACCCGGTGTCGACTGTCGCTGGGTTGTTGGACGAGATGCCTGGTCCGACCGCGCGAGCCGCAGATCTTCAGATCCTGCGAAACCAAGTTGGACAAGGATATTCGACGCTCACGGAAGCATCAGCCGGCGCGATCCGATGTTTGGCTCGTACTGAGGGCATCTTCCTCGACCCGACGTACACCGGCCGAGCCTTTGCGGGATTGATCCAACTCGTGAAGGACGAAGCCATCACGGCGGGATCAAAAACGGTCTTCCTGCACACCGGTGGGTTGCCTGGCCTGTTCGGACATCCCGAACTGTCGACGCTGCGGTGAGCGAGCAGATCGACTACCCGCTCAGCAGTCCGCTCGACGAACTGTCCGAGTGGCAACGCGTCGTTCGACCGCTGCGCGTCAGTGCCGACGGGTACTTGCGGTTGGCGACCAATCGGCTGGCCGTCGATTCCGACTACACCTGGGAGATGCACCGCCACAGCGATCACGAATTGCTGTGGGCGATCGACGGTGTTCTCGAGGTCCGTACTCCGGAGACTGTGTACACGGTGCCGAGCGGAGTCAGTCTGTGGATCCCGTCCTTTGTTCCCCACGAGGTGACAGCGCGCAGCGGCACAGAATTGTCGTGCACGTGGTTGGTGGCATCCGATGTGACCGGGTTGGATCGTGTGGTGGCCTTGTCCACCCCTCCGCTGCTCGAACAAGTACTCGATCACCTCACCCGAGACGACTTGACCGACGCGGCTCGTCGACGAGCCGAGGCGTTTGCCATCGACCTCGTCGAACCCGTTCCGCGACTGATTTTCGATGTGCCGCTGCCGACGACGCCGTGGCTTCGGCAGATCGCAGATCAGTTGGTCGCCAGCCCGGCCGACACCCGATCGGTCGAGGAGTGGGCCACCGACGCGAAGGTCAGTACGAGGACTCTCACACGACGGTTTCCGGCCGAAACCGGATTGACCTTCTCGGAATGGCGTATGCGACTGCGGGCTCATCATGCGATGCAACTTCTGGCACTCGGTCGAAGCATCTCGTTTGTGGCGCGGAAGACGGGTTTTCGTTCCGAAAGCGCGTTCGGTGCGGCTTTTCGTCGAACGATGGGCGTGACGCCGGGGGAGTTTGCAAGCCTGATCGATCATCCGCGCGCGCCAATGACCGATTGGCTACAGGACTAGTCCGAACAGCGACTCTAAGTGCCTCGATCGGACTTGTGCCGTGCCGCAGAATGAACTTAGGGTTGGCTAAACAATCACCCTGTAGGAGTTCTGCGTGCGCGCAATTCGATCATTTTCTTTCGGTTCCAGAGTCATCGCAGCGGCGGCGGTTGCCGTCGTAGGTGCGATGGTGGTGACCGGCTGTTCCTCGTCGTCGGCCGACTCCGAGCAGACGGACGTCCGGACCGTCGCGTCGGCGTACGGGGACATCGAGGTGCCGGTTTCACCTGAGCGCGTCGTCGCCGCGTCGTACGACACTCCTTGGCAGCTCATGTCTCTCGGAGTGAAACCGGCTGCTGTGCAGGACTACGGCAAGTGGATCAGTGAATTCACGCCGGAGCAGCAGGCCTTCGTCGACGGGCTCCCGACCATCGGGCCTTTCGGGGAAATGAACTTCGAAGCGATCGCTGCGGCGGATCCCGACATCATTGTCGGCGACGCCGACGAGGTGGACCAAGCGGCGTTCGACCGTCTGTCCGGCATTGCACCCACCGTCATCGTCAAGGGAGAGAGCCGAGGCGACTGGAAGAAGATCACCACCGAGCTTGCTGAGGCAATTGGCAAGACCGACGTGCTCGAGTCGACGCGGACTGCTTACGAAGAGAATCTCGAACGTGTCCGTGGCGAGTACGCCGACGTGATCGCGACCAACAAGTGGATTCACATTTCACTCGGAGACGCGCCCGGCGCTTTCTCGGTTCAGCAGCCCACCGGTGCGATCGGCAATTTGGTGGTCAACGAACTCGGATTGGCGTACGGGCCCGGTGTTCCGACCAATTACACCGATGCCGGATACGCGTCCTATCCGATGGAGCAGTTGGCCGACATCCTGAACGGCGTGACGGTCGTGCTGTATCCGCTGAACGCGGACGGGTCGACCAGTGCGGCGGTTCAGGCGGTCCTCGACGACAACCTCTTCACGAGGCTGCCGGCGGCGCAGGCCGGGCACGTCTTCGGATTGCAGTCGAGCGTCACAGACTTCGTGACCGCGAACGGTTGGCTGAACGAAGTGAAAACGAAGGTGTTTGCAACGCTCTGACGCTTGCTCACCTTTTCACTGCGTGCCCGCAACTGACCAGTTGAGGGCGCGCAGTCTTTTTGGTCGCCACTACGAGCGGAAATCCTGTCCTCTGCTTATGATTTCTGTCACTGCCGGTTACCGTTACTTCGACGAGGGCGACGCGGTTCGACCTTGCCTTGGCAGGGATCATCGATCCTCGGCGACGTGCGGAGGTGGTCGCCATCCCCGCAGATCCGTGGGGTATTTTGTCCGTATCTACTGTCGGGGTGAGCAGTGATGTGCGGGGGAGTTTCTGGTGAGTACAAGCGCTCGTGCCGTCTTTCGAGCAGGGCGCTCTGGATTTCGGGACCATACCCGTCCGGGCATTAGTTCTGGTTTGCTGAGCGTGAACGGTGCGTGGGGCGAATCGTTCGAGGGGACGAAAGGCGAGATCGGCGAATGACAGCGACTTCCGACGCACGGCGTACCGAATCGAACGCTGTCCAGAACACCGACTCGCCGTCCGGCGAAAATCCGCGCTGGCGCGACCGCAAGAGGTACCTGTGGCCGCTCGGATTGCTGATTCCACTCAGCCCGTTCATCTCCTGGTTTCTCGTCGACAACCTTCGTCTCGGATTGTTCTGGGCGACCGGCGCGTGGCTACTGGTCATCGTCATCCCGATCATCGACATGCTGGCCGGTGAAGACGGCGAAAGTCCGCCGGACGATGCGATCCCACGACTGCAGAAGGACCGCTACTACCGCTGGTGCACTTACGCGTTCCTCCCCTTGCAATACGCCGGTCTGGTCTTCGCCTGCTGGTGCTGGATCAACGCTCCGATGGGAATCGCGGAGAAGATCGCGATGTCGTTCACGGTGGGCGTCGTCGCCGGCGTCGGTATCAACGCGGCCCACGAGCTCGGCCACAAGAGCGAGAAGATCGAACAGTGGCTCGCGAAAGTGGCGCTTGCGCAATCTCTCTACGGGCACTTCTACGTGGAACACAATTTCGGCCACCATGTGCGTGTAGCTACTCCGCAGGACCCGGCCAGCTCACGGTTCGGTGAGAGCTTCTGGAGGTTCTTGCCACGAAGTGTGTTCGGCGGGCTGCGTTCGGCATGGCGCATCGAGAGCGCTCGACTCCAGAGGAAAGGCAAACGAACCTGGAGCTTCGAGAACAATATTCTCAACGCTTGGGCGATGAGTGTTGTCCTCTTCGCGACGCTGATCGGTATCTTCGGTTGGGAGGTCGCGCCCTGGCTCCTGCTGCAGGCAGTTGCCGGATTCACCTTCCTCGAAGCCGCGAACTACCTCGAGCATTACGGCCTGCTGCGTGGCAAGCGTGCCGACGGCTCGTACGTTCGCTGCAGCCCCGCTGACAGTTGGAACAGCGATCACGTCGTGAGCAATCTGTTTCTCTACCAACTGCAGCGGCACAGCGATCACCACGCCAACCCGAAGCTGCGGTACCAAAGTCTGCGTAGCGCGGCCGAAGCGCCGCAACTTCCGGCCGGCTACGCAGTGATGATCGTGATCGCGTGGATTCCACCGCTGTGGCGCCGGGTGATGGATCAGAGATTGTTGGACTACTACGACGGCGACACAGAACGAATCAACGTCGGCTGATCCGCATCCCTCTCTGAACTGTTCGGAGTTGCCGTCTCAGCGACCGTCGTCCCACACGGTGTTGCCGCTTGCAGTCGTCGACGGGTAGTCCTGGACGGCGTCCCAATGCTCGACGATTTTGCCGTTCTCGTCGAATCGGAAGATGTCCATCGAGCCGCTGCCGGCCGTTCCCTCACCGGACGAAGCGAAGGTCTGAACAAAGACGAAGTCGCCCTCGGCTACCGTCCGTGGAAACTTGGTGGCCTTGTCTTCGGTAACGGGTTCGATCCCGGCCAGTGCGGTGACAAATGCGTCCTTGCCGTCAGCGAACGAGGGGTTGTGCTGCGTGTAGGTCGGACCGACCAGCTGGTCGGCAGCCTCGGCGGCTTTGCCTTCGTTGAAGGCGAGCTGCAGGAACGTCAACGCGTTGGCCGTGTTGCGCTCCAAGACTTCTGACGACTTGGACGGCGACGAGGTGGGTCCGTCGAACATCGTGTTCGGATTCGCGGACGTTTCCGGCACGTCTTGAATGGCATCCCAGTGTTCGACGATCTTGCCGTTGTCGACGCGGAAGATGTCGAATACCGCCTGGCCGCGGTCGCCGGGTGCAGACGTGGTGTGGGACTGGAGGGCAACCAGATCGCCCTCGGCGAAAACGCGAGTGATCTCGGCATGCAATCCGGGTGTGGCCTCGACGTAACCGCCTATGCCGCTGACAAATCCGGCTGCCCCATCGGCGGCGGTGGGGTTGTGCTGGATGTAGACGTCGCCAAGGTACCGGTCGGCGGCTTGCTGAACCTGACGGCCGTTGAACGCCAGTTCGTAGAAGTCCGTGACGACGGTCTTGTTGGATTCGAGTTGATCGCCCTGTTCGGCAACAACGCTCGTGGACGTCGTAGAACTGCTGGGCGTTGCGGATTCCGCGTCGTTGGAGCACGCGGTGAGCAGGAGTGCGGCGGCAGCGGGAACAGTCATCCAGGCTGCGCGCCTACGAAGGTTGCTCATATTCAGTGTGCGACGGTGAAACGCTGGCGACGGTGGGCCGGAGTCTCGATCTCGTCGACAAAAGCGTGTGCGTAGTCTTCGCCCGCGATGGCGGAGTTGCCCTCGGCGTCCGTCAGGAGAATGTCGCCACCCAACTGGAACGATCCCTTCGGGGCGACGCCGGCATGGGCACCGAACGCAGCGGCCGGGCTCACGTAGAACCAGTCGACATTGCTGTCGGTCGCGCGGAGCGCATCGAGGACGTCGGCGTGAGCGAGTGCCTCACCCTTGTATGCGTCCGGGAAGTCGGGGGTGTCGACGACGCGTGGCCCACCCTCGGAGACCAACAGGCTGCCGGCGCCACCGACTACGGCAATGCGAGCACCGTTGCGTGCGGCGGCATCTGCGAGGGGAGTGACGGCGTCGAGCAGGCGCTTGCCGTCGATCTCGCGAGCGGGGATGGCAACGACAACGACGTCGTTGTCTGCCGTGATCTGCTCCACGATCGTGTTGTCGTGAACAGAACCCTGCACGACATTCGTGTCGGTTCCGGACTGCGCGCTGCGAGCGACGACGGTTACCTCGTGGCCGCGTGAAGCGGCTTCTTTCGCGATTGCGCTTCCTGCAAAACCGTTTCCACCGAATACTGCGATCTTCGACATGGGGTGTGCCTTTCCTTGATGTCGTCGTTGTGCTTGTAGTAGTAAATTTATTCACCCCGAGGTGCATTGTCTCGGTCAGATGCGGGCATTCCTTGGTGAAAAACAGACATCATGATGACGATGGGCCGACTGCTTCGGGTCGACGTTGCGAACCGTAGGGTTGGTACATGACTCTCACCGCCGACAACAATGCAGGTCCAGTGGCAATCGAGCGCTCGGACGTCGAAGCTGCGCGGACTCGTATCGCGGGACTGGCGCGGCGTACTCCGATCTTTCGCACTGCGCTACCGACGCCACAGGGTGAGGTACCGGTTCTGTTCAAGCTCGAGTACCTCCAGCACGGCGGTTCCTTCAAAGTGCGCGGCAGTCTCAATGCAGTGGAACGAGCGGTCGCCGACGGCACCATGCCCGATGCCGGCGTGGTGATCGCGTCTGGCGGCAACGCTGCAATCGGGGCCGCGTGGGCAGCGCGGCGACGAGGACTCACCTGCACAGTGGTGGTGCCGGAGACAGCGCCTGATGCCAAGGTGAAGGCTCTCGGAGAGTTGGGTGCAACCGTTCACAAGGTAGGCGACCGGTATGCACTCGCTGCTGCCGCTGCGGCGGACATCGCACGCACCAGCGGTGCGCTCGAACTGCATGCCTACGACCTGCCCGACATCGTCAGTGGGGCCGGCACCATCGCTCTCGAGCTCGAAGACGACGCATCCGGACCGATCACGTATTGCGTTGCAGTCGGCGGCGGCGGATTGGTCTCTGGAATCGTCGCGGCGGCTCGTCCCGAAGATCACGTGGTAGCCGTCGAGCCGACCGGAGCTGCCACCTTGCACACCTCGCTCGATGCGGGGCGTCCGGTGGATATCGAAGTAAACAGTATCGCCGGAGACTCGTTGGGGGCTACACGAATTGGTGCCATCGCCTGGGAGACACTGCATGAGAGTTCGGTAGACAGTGTTGTGGTCGAAGATGATTCGATCCGACAGGCGCGGGCATTCCTGTGGCGGGAGTTCCGGATTCTGGTGGAGTTGGGAACCGCAGCAGCATTGGCTCCGGTTCTGAACGGAACGGTGTCGCCGCCGTCCGACGGTGAACTGTGCGTGGTTTTATGCGGAGCCAACACACATCCGACCGACCTGTAATTTCAGCGTATTTGTTTGCCTGCGTGTGAGAAAGTCGCAGGTGGGTACCTCTCGCAGTATGAGTACCAGCAGCATTATCTGGATAATTGTTGCCGTGGTCGTGGTGATAGCGATCGTGGCCGCACTCCTGTGGGTGGCGCGAAACAGGCGTGACGAGCGTCGTCACATCGAGGCAGAACAGATCCGCGAAGACGTCGCAGACAAGTCACTGCAAGTAGGCGAGCGCGAGGCGCGGGCAGAAGAGACAGCAGCCAAAGCGCGCATGGTGCAGGCAGAGGCCGACGCCAAAGCGGCGGAAGCGTCTGCGCTGCAACATCATGCAGCGCAGCATCGGAAAGAGGCGACGAGTTCTCGCGAGGAACTGAACCAGCAACGAGATCATGCAGACACGATCGACCCCAAGGTTCCCAACCCCGAAGAACCGCGGTCGACGCCGGATCAGAACCCTCGAAACCCTTGATCTCGAAACACTTGATGCAGGCGTTCGAGGGAAGCGTCTGCCCGTATATGGTTCGACGATCATGATGAATAAAGAATCGTCACCGCACGACCAGAAGAGCGTCGCGTCCACGGCGGCTGACGTCGCACAGAACAATGTCTTCGAGCGCTTTGCCCGTGCCGGATTCGTCGTCAGCGGTGTGGTTCATCTGCTGATCGGATATATCGCGATCCGCCTTGCTCTCGGTGGATCCGGGTCTGCGGACCAATCGGGTGCGATGGCCGAGTTGGCAGGAAAGCCAGGGGGTGTCTTCGCTCTGTGGGTCGGCGTCGTGGCCTTCCTTGCCATGGCGTTGTGGAGATTGGCCGAAGCTGCGTTGGGAAGCTCGTCGTCGCCGTCCTCTGACGACAAGAAGAAAGAGTTCTTCAACCGCGCAAAGGCTCTGGGCATTTCGCTCGTCTATTTCGGTTTTGCGTTCACTGCATTCGGATTCGCCCGCGGTAGCGGGAAGTCCAGCAGCGGTCAGAGTGCGGGGATCACGGCGCGTTTGATGGAGAACACGCTTGGAACTATCGCATTGGTGATCGGCGGGATCGCGATCATCGCTGTTGGTGTGTACCACGTGTACAAGGGCGCGAGCCAGAACTTCCTCGATGATCTGAAAGGCACACCCAGCAACTTCGTGCGCCGACTCGGAACCGTCGGGTACGTCGCCAAGGGCTTGGCCATCGCTGCAGTCGGCATTCTGGTTCTTCTTGCGGTCAACAGTTCCGAACCCGGCAAGTCCTCCGGACTCGACGGAGCGTTCAAGACGCTGGGCGCGCAGCCGTACGGAGTGGCGCTGCTGATCCTTGCCGGATTGGGCATCATCACCTACGGGCTCTACTGCTTCGTGATGGCGCGCTCGACGAAGATGTAGCGCCTGTAGGCAAGTGGGCCTATCCGAATGACCCGGTCTGGAAGCCGACGTCGCTGCCCGACGAACTTCCCGTCGAGCTACCGAATATGGGTAGTCTCGGAACCAGATCATGCATCAGGTTCACGGCTGCAGGGTCGATCATCGCCGCATTTCCACCGTTCGCCAGAATCGTGATCGACCAGCCGCTGTCGGGAACCAGCAGGGTGATGCAGTTGGATCCCGAGCTGTCTCCGTTTTTCTCGGCGAACCGTTGTGGGAAGTTCGGCGTCGGGGGTTGGAGCTGCCACGCCATTCCCATTCCGAATGCAGGATTCTCCGGAGCTTGCGTGTCGATCTGCTCGAGCATCGAGGTCAGGACTGGTTTGAGCGGGTTGTTTCCGTAGCCGAGAGTTGTTGCAGCCCAAATCGACATGTCCTCGGCGGTGCTGACCAGCCCACCCCCTCCTGCGATCGCACCCGTGTTGTTCCACAGAGGCGCTCGTGTGCCGTCGAGGTGGTACGGAACGGCAAGGTCGGTTGCTTTGGTCTCGATCACGGTACCCATCATCCCGAGCGGGTCGGTGATTTCGCGGGCGACTGCCGCCGCGAATGGTGGCTTCTCTTGTCCCGGAATGATTTTGTCGGCCATGAGTGTGCCGAGCAGTCCGAACCCGAAGTCCGAGTACAGCCAGTGGCTACCGGGGGCGAACTCCAAGGCGCCGGCGTCTTGGAGTCCTTTCCAGAGCATATTTCTGGTGTACTTCGCCTTCTCGTCCGTGCACGATCGTGTGGGATCGGCACACCCCGCCGAAAGATTGGGCGGGTCGTCGCTCAGGCCGGAACGGTGGGTGACCAGTTGGCGAAGCGTGATCTCCTCGCCGCCGATGCCTTTCGGCAGCGGGTTGCCATCCGAATACTTGCTCGCCAGGTCGTCCAATCCGACTTCTCCCCGAGAGATCAGTTTCGCCAGTAGTGCAGCGGTGAAGGTCTTGGTCTCCGAGGCGATCTCGAATTGCGTTCGTGGAGTGACTCTCACGCCGTTTTCGACGTCGGCCTGGCCGTAGTGGTACGTAGTGGTGACACTCGCCTTGCGGTTCTTCTCATCCGGTTTGACGATAGCGAAGGCAAGGCCGGGAACGCCGCTGTTCAGCAGTGTCTCTGCGACGCGTTGCACCGCTTGGGCTTCAGCAGGATCGCCGACCCGCGAACCTGGATTGGGTGCCGTGGGGCCGGCGGCGCCGGCGGTCGAGGAGGTCGCGAGGGTTATGACCGCGGTTGCCGCCAGCCCTGCAACGCTGATGAACTGTCGTCGTGACGTCCGGGCGGACCCTCGATCCTGGTTATCCATTGTTTGCACATTACAACCAAAGTCGACTGGTTTGACTGTTTTGTCGGAATTGCCAAGGTGTGGTCCTTAGGCGATGGTTTCGCTAGATCACGCCGCCGTTGACGTAGATGACCTGGCCATTGACCCAACGAGCTGGGCCGGCGAGAAATGCGACAGCCTCCGCGATGTCCATCGGTGTGCCGAGGCGTTCCAGGGGAGCCAGCTTGGACAGGTTCTCCACTGTAGCTTCGTCTTTCCCGTCAAGGAACAGATCGGTGGCCGTGGGGCCTGGGGCTACGGCGTTGACCGTGATATCGCGTCCCCGTAGCTCTTTCGCGAGAACCAGAGTGATCGCGTCGACAGCACCTTTGGTGGCGGCGTACGCGGCATAAGTCGGAAAAGCCAGCTTCTTCACGGAGGTGGAGAAATTGATGATCGCACCACCGCGCCGGACACGTCTGGCTGCCTGCTGGTCGACCACGAAGGTCCCTCGGACGTTGGTCCGATGCATCCGATCGAAATCGTCGAAGTTCAGTTCTGCGACGGTGGAGAGGATCATGATTCCGGCTGCGTGAACGACGACGTCGATGCCCCCGAACTCCTCCTCGACCGTATCGAACAGTGTGGCGACTTCACCTTCGTCGGCGACGTCCGCATGCACCGCGATGGCGCGACCGCCCGCAGCGACGATGGCGTCAGCTGTTTCCTGGGCGCGTTGAATTTTTCCTGAATAGTGCACGGCGACAGCCATTCCGTCGGCGGCGAGCTTCTCGGCAGTCGCTCGCCCGATGCCGCCGGACGCTCCGGTGACGATGGCGACGCGGGTGGTGGTGTCAGTCATGATGTAACTCCTGAACTGGTTTCGGTTGCATCGGACAGCTTGCGAAGCCACTCTCGTAGTAGGCCGACTTCGTTGGCGGAGAGAGAAGTTGAATCTGCAGCGGCCAGTTGGGCGTCGAGAGTAGATGCAACTCTGTTGAGTGAGGTTTCCGGGTGGGCGCCGGATTCGTCGATGATGGACGCGAAGATTCCGTCGCGAACTCGCTGTGACAGCGTCGGATCGGGGTACTGTTCCGGCCTGACGACGAGCATCAGAGCGACGCCCGCATTCGCGGACATCACCATCTGCGTAGCCACGTCGACCGATACGGTCAGAACACCTGCCGCAGCGCATCGTTGGAGAACGGATCGAAGTAGCGCCTGAGCCTGCAGGGCGGTGTCGGCGCTCTGGGCGGAAGGTGAGTGCATCAAGCGGTAGTGAGCGGGATGCGCGAGCGCGAAGGCGGTGTGCGCATCCCAGCCGGCCCGCAGATCGGCGACGGGGTCATCGGAAGGTGTCGCAGCCCGTTTGCCTTCGAGGTATTCGAAGAAGCCCGCCTCGACGACGGCTGCGAGCAGTCCGTCCTTGTCGCCGAACTGACGGTAGAGCGCGGGGGCGCCGACGCCGGCCATCTCGCACACGGCGCGGGTGGATATGTCGCCGTTGGGGGAGGTGTTGAGCAGCTCGGTTGCCGCGGCCAGAATCTTTGCTCTCGAACCCATGGAAACAACGCTAACACAAATATGTAATCGTTGCTATCGCCGGTTGGGTCGTGCGAACGAACTACAGACACAGGCGCCAGAACTTGATCAGATGAGTGAGCCGGTCCGGCCACGGTTCTGTGTGGAGTGACAGCTAGAGCCGTTCTGTTCTCACACTCTGAATGAAGGAATCCTGGTGATCGATTCGGAAACTACTGTTGCGCAGAATAATTCGCATTCCGGTTATCTGGGGTGGATTCTGCGGGTCATCAGTGTCGTGGCGTGCGCTGCGGTTGCAACGGTCGTTGTCTCGCTGACGCTCGGGCCGCCATTCGCGCGGGCCTGGGCACAGTGGGTTGCTCGTCATCTAGGTGGGGACTTCGAGACGGGAGTCGTTGTCGGATTTGTGACTGGGCTTCTGGGCACCGCTGTGACTTTGTTTGCAGCGCTGATGAGTTCGTTGGCGTGGCGGCGACGCGGTGGCCCGGCATTGTCGCTTGGTGTCGGTGCCATTGCCATGCTTGCCGTTATTCCTGGCGCAGTGAATTTGAGTATCGCGGTCGGTGCAGCAGGATCCGGTGTGAGGGCGGCGGGGAGGATCCTCGACGTCGACGGGCCGGCGTTTCGTGGAGCCTGGATAGCCGGATCTGTGGCGGGGCTGTTGCTGTATATGGCCGCGGCGCTGCTGTTAGGGAGGAGCCTTCGTTCGACGTTCGGGCCTGTCAGGCAGGTGGCGGCACCGCTCCCTGGGGTGGTCGGCTACACCGCCGATGGCCAACCCGTTTTTGCACAAGTGGGCTTCACATCGGACGGGATTCCGGTACTCGCAGATCAACTTGCAGCGCGCTATCCAGCGCGGCCAGCGGTCGGCACGAATGCCTTGGCCATCGTCGCACTTGTACTTGGAATCTTCGGTGGAGTTCTTGCTATTCCAGTGGGGTATGTGTCGTTGAACCAGATTCGCCGTTCCGGCGAAAGTGGGCGCGGATTGGCAGTGGCCGGACTCGTTCTCGGCTATCTGTCCCTGGTCGTCGTCGTAGGTTTCGTATTCGTGGCTGTGTCCGCGGCCTATCGATAATTTGGGTCGCGCGTCAGAGTTGGGTGGGCTGGAGTGGCTCGATGTCGGAGGTGCGAGGTCCGAACAGGTCCATAGCCCGGGTGCGAATGGACGGTAGTGCTTCGTGGATGCTCCCGCCGAGGCGGTGGAGAGAGTTGAACGAGCGTGATTCCCAAACCGGAAACTCTCCGTCGGTGTCGCGTGATGCTGTGTCCCACAGGAGGGCGTCACCGTTTTCGCTCCATCCGAAAACCTGCAGCGAGTCGGGGAGTGACCAATCGCCGTCGGGTTCGATCATCCAATCGAACTCGTCATCCTGTCCTTCTCTGTAGACCGAATGAAGATGGGCGGTGAGGTTGCGGGCGCGCCCTTGCCAGCCGTCGGCAAATCCGGGAAGGACGGGCGGATAGATGAGCCAGAGTCCGAAGGTCCGCGCCCAACCTGCGTGCCTGATGAATGCGCGATATGAATCGGGGAAGCCCTGCCGGTCGGGAAATCGATAGGAATCCATAAGGGCAAAATCGATATGCGCGAGCGTCGGTCGGCCGTCTACCGTCAGCGCGTTGGTTCCCTGTGCAAACACACCCTCAACGCTAGCAATAGGGGATACCGTGCCGCCCTTTCCGGCTATCGAAGCACGCCGGAATGGGTCACCGAGGCGTTTGCTCGGTGACCTCCGGGTTCAGAGTCGTGTGGTGGAGCGGCGGGGTTTCCGGTCGGGGTCGATGCCCGTTGGTGGGATGAACCAGGGCAGGTGATCGGTGCCCATTCGGATTTCCCATTTGCCGGTGAATCCGGGTTTTCGGTGCATCAGGGTGTGGTGGGTTCGGCAGAGTAGGACCAGGTTGTCCATGACGGTTGGTCCTCCTTTGGCCCAGTGTTGGATGTGGTGGGCGTCGGTCCAGGCGGGGACGCAGTCGCAGCCGGGGAAGGCGCACCCTTTGTCTCGGGCGATCAGGGCGGTGCGTTGTGCCGCGGTGACAAGCCTTTTGAGTGGGGTGACATCGAGTGGGGCACCGTTTCCGTCGAGGAGGACGCTGGACAGCATGCAGTCACAGGCGATCATGCGGGTGCGGCCGACGCTCAGTGGACCCATCCAGGGCATGTGGCCGACATCGAGATCTTGTTTGTCGAGATCGTGAAAGTCGAGATCGAGCATGCCGGGATCGTCGTCCTCGGAGGGGACAGGTGTTGAGCCATCACTCGTTGTGGCGCATTCACGGTGGTAGGCCAGGTCTTTGGCGTTGATGTGCACGTTCAGGTGTGGGCGTTGGCCGCCGTCGATGCCGGTGGCAGCGTTGTCGAGGTAGCGCCGGACGAGTTCTGCCATGGCGTCTGCGTTGCGTGTGGCGGCGGGTCGTTTGTCGGGTGTGCCGTCTTCGGCGGGGGTGGGCATGGAGAGGTTGGAGAGGGCGGAGAGAAGCATTTCGCCGGTCACTCC
>NZ_JAJHVW010000026.1:0-28860 GCF_027583855.1 Rhodococcus sp. BH5 | reverse complement strand
GCTTTGCTGTCGCCGTAGGTCTTTCCCTGGTCGAACGCCGATGCTGCGTAGTTGGTGTAGAACAGTTCGACTTTGTCGCCGTACTTGGCTTTGAGTGAATCGCCCACGGTGGAGAGCATTCCGACGGGGACGCTGGGATCGGCGTCGGATGTCGTTTCCCACGTTCCGGGGGTCATGGTCGCGAGAACATCGGTGCATCCGGAGGCTGCGGCCGAGGCAATCGAGGGGGCGGTGAGCGCAAGGGTGCCCGCTCCGATCGTGGAGATGACGAGTCCGCCTACCAGCACACGGAGGCTCATATCCGTCCATTTCGAGTGTTCGATGTTGAATAATGCTCGTGCGGTAAGCATTTGGTTACCTCATCTGCCGGGTGGACAATGCTCACCCGGCAGATGAGAGATACATTCGCCTCCTGCCGAGGTGATTCGCGCACAGTCTCACCTCAAAAATGGGGCACCGCAATGCAACTGTGGATAACTCTCGTATCCACCACTCGACTGTGGATAACTTGTTTTCTCAGCCGAAAACGCTATTGCGCAAGCGTTATTGCCAGTCGATGGAAATGGACTCGATCGAGTCGAAGTGCATGCCGTCGATGTCGCTGAACGAGTCGAAGTTCGCGTAGTTCAGTGATGCGTGGCGTTCGAGCACGGCGACCGCTGCGGCGTGATCACCACGAGCGACTGCGTCGGCCAATGCGCGGGAGTCTCCCTCGTCGAGCAGGTCTCCCCCGACTCCGTCGAATCCCATGACCTTTTTCTGTCGGTAGTCGTAGCCGATGCTGTCTCCGCTGCGGGCGTGAACTGTTGCTCGGACTACGACTTTCGCGCGGCGCTGGTTCCCGGCGCGGTCGACGATTCCGGCGCGAGCGAGAGTTTCGCTCACGCGAGCATCTGCGAGTTTGCGATTGGCAGCGCCGCGCAGCTGGTTCGTCTTGCCTGACTGCCAGCGAGAGACCGAAGCGGGCGAGCGGCCGACGACGGCGGCGACGGCGCGCACTCCCCCGAGACGGTCGATCGCGGCTCGGCGTTGCGCGTTGGCGGCAACGTCCGGGTGCGGAATCCGTCCATCGTGTACCCACCGTCGCAGGGTTCGATCTGACGGGGGTCGTCGTCCGGCGTCTATCGCGGCTTGGCGAAGTCCTTCGGCACCGATCCGTGTTCGTACATCGCGGATGCTGCTCAGCTGGGAAAGCTGATCGATTCCGGCGTCTGCGCTGGCATCTCCGAATCCTGAGACGGCGTTGTCGTTGACGCGGACCGGTGTGCCGCCGATGCGGGTTGTGCTCTGACCGGGCGGGGTTGTTCGCGGCCGGGGGCGGTGTTGTCTGGCCATCTCAATGTCCTTCGCGGTAGGCACGGGCCAGGATGTCGCGGACCTGAACGCCTTCGTTGGCGCTGTAGAGATCCTCGATGATGCTGCCGCTGAGTGGTGTTTGTTTTTCGATCGTCAGCTTGCCCAATGCGGTGCTGTCGTCCGCGATCTGGTCGTCGTCGGAGATGGCGTAGACCCAGGAGTCGGTCACGGTGCGCAGGGGCCAGCGGCCGGTTTCGCGGGCGATGCGCATTGCCGCGCGGCGACCTCTCCACCGACTGTGGGCCATGATCGACGCCCGCCACAACGGCTGATGGTGATGCTGCATTTTCGTCGATGTCCACATGTCGGGGTTGAGCATCCGGCCGATGTATCCCTTGTAGCAGGCGGCTGTGAACTCTTTCATCGGTCGGTCGTCGGTGGTTGCGGCGATCTGGCGTGCGGTGCGCAGTGTCGCGGCCCAGCTTTCGAGTGCTCTGCCTTGCTCGGCGTAGATCCAGGCTTCGGAAATGGCGAGATCGTCGACGTCGAGCCCTGCGCCGCCGTCGACGACGGGCGAGGTCAGTCCTTCGAGACTGACGGTGGTGACCCACGTGCTGACGGGCTGATCGTCTCGCATGTGCGGGTGCGGAAGCGGCAGGCGTGCGGGCAGGTTCAACGACGCGGCTGCGGGCAGGGTGACGAGCCAGAGCCCGAAGGGGCGTTTGGTCTCGCGTGCGGCGGTTTCCGCTTCGTCTGCGAAGATGTGCCGCGATGTGCCGGTTCCGAAGGTGAGCATTCCAGCGCTGGCGAGGTAGGCGGCGCGCTGATCGATCGTGACCAGTTGGGTGGTGTCGTCGAGTTCCCCTGGCTCGGGCAGACGTGTCCAGAGCACGGCCGGTTCGAGGTCTCCGGGTCGCTCGTTGTCGAGCGGGGGCACTGGTCCTGCGGTGTTGACGATGAGTCCTTTACCGGTGCGTTTGCGTTCTCGTCTGATCTTGTCGAGGACGGCCGCGCCTGTACGTGCACCCGTGTGACCAGGCAGAACACCAAGGTTCTTCACGCTCCACGCCAACCGCCGGCCAAGTTCTCGGGCAGCGTCCGCGTCGGCGCTGGGCAGTTCGGTGTCGCGGAGTTCGTCGTCTGATTCGGTTCCGAGGATGCCGAGGGTGTCGCCGCTGTTCCACATCGTCCACGCGTAGGGCTCGAGGATGACATCGACCATCGCTGTCGACTTTCCGACTGTGTGGGAGAGGTGGATGCGGTGGCCGGGTGTTCCGCGCAGTTCCCATCCGTCCGCGAGCATCGGTTCGAGAGATGTGCCGATGAGGTGTTCGAGCTGTGTGCAGGCGTCGGTGCGTAGCTGTTCGGGCGTTGCGTCGTCTTCGCTGCCGGGATCGATCATCCAACCCAATTGTTCGCAGGCGTCCATTCCGACGATCCATACCTGTGCGGGTGCGCCCATGGGTTGCAGACCAGCCCAGCCGATGAGCTTGGCAAGTTTCGCGATCGAATCGACGGGTCCGGTCAGGGGGTGCCCGGAGGGGCGGCAAGAGCCTTCGGCGGAGACGACGATGGCGTGCCCGTCTGCTTCCTCACCCGCTGGCAAGCGCTCCCACATTGGCGGTGAGTGCGCGGCGTCAGCGGTATTGGATGCAATGTCGGTCTCTGTTGCTGACGTGTCCGCAACGGCGTCGGCGGAAGCATCTTCTGTGGCGGTCGTTGCTGCAACGACCGTTTCGGCGCTGTCGTTGCGTTCGTCGTTGCGTTCGTCGTTGCAGCCGGTCGTTGCATCACTGTCCGCGAGGTCGAAGAGCGCGATCTGTTCCGCAATTTCTGGCGGGGATTCGCCTTTCGGGCCCATCAGCTGTGCACCAATTGCGCGGTGTTCTCGATGTCCTCGTTGCGGGCGTTGCCGAACGCCATGTCGGGGAGTTGGTCGAGGGTGGGCAGCGGCGGGATGGTGAAACCAGCCGCAATGGCAGCTTCCTCAGCCCTCTTGTACCGGCGCATTGCGGTGCTTGCTGCTCGCACGTGGGTGGCATCGGCCAGCTCGGCGAAGGTCAGGTGCGGGCGGGTGATCTTGAGCCGTGCGGTTTCCTTCACTTCCGGGTCGAGGTCGGCGGTGTCGATGAATGTGAGGAGCTGTTCCACCGTCTGCGGTTCAGGCAGTACCGAACCGGCTGCGAAGTCGTCAGGGGTGGATTCAGGGGCGGGAATCGACGGAGAAGCAGCAGCAACGTCTGGTGCAACGTCGCGGGTCGTATCGATAGGTACGGCGTCCGGTGCGACGTCTTCGGCGGTGTCGACAGGCACCAGTGCAACGTAGTCGACCGGGGCAACTCCATTGCTCACGTTGCTCGGTTCGGTGTCGATCTCGATGCGTGCAACGACCTGCTCATCGACGGTGTCGAGGGACGCTGTTGGGTGGTCCGCGGATCGAACGAGTTCGGAGTATTGCGCGTGCGCGGCACCGATCGCCTTGATGAGAATCCCAACGCCATGAGTGAAGGCGAGGACCAGCACGGGCGGGATGATCGCAATAGCTGCTGCAACAGCCGGAGCCAGCGGAACGAACCCGAGCACTCCCCCACTGTCGACTGTTGCTTGCGCCGCAACGGCGGCGTGAAACGCGTGATAGGCGTTGCCGAGGATGCTGATTGCCACGACGCCGACAGCGAGCGCGATGTAGAACCGCTTGTCCCACCGGTTCACCTTGAGCTTGCTCAGGATGACGATTGCGATCGTTGCGCCGAAGATTGCGCTGTCCACAATCGCGGGGAAGATCCATGTCAGATGCTCAGGTATCAACGCCTGCCGTGCGAGGTCGCGTTGCACGGCGAAGGAAAGCACAAATGCGCCGGTGGTGATACCCAGCGCAATGAGAATTGCAACGACAAGCGCAACGAGCAACGCGCCTAGCTGGATGCGTGCTGCCCTGAGGCTGAAGTTGGTTGCGGTCCGAATTTCGTGTGGTTTCTCTGCTGAGTGATTCTCTGTGTCAGCCGAATCGGTTCGAGGGGCGCTCATCGCGACCACTCCCCCACTGCCGGTGTGATTTCGAGTGCGGCATCGAGTAGCCCGCAGATATGCTGGTGCATGTGGTCACAGGTCCATTCTGTGGTCATCGACCCTGGCGGTGTTGTAGCACTGCCAGGGTTTTCCTTTAGAGGTATGACGTTGCAGCGCTTAAGGGTTACAGCGTTGTAGAGCTATAACTCTCAATACCGTCGTCGTCCCTCTCCCGTATGGGCGGGTGCCCGAAGTACTAGCTCGCGAACGACCTGGTCAGGGGTCATTTGTTCGGCCAGACGCGCAAGGGCGAGGCGGACCACGGCGCTTCGTGAAGCATCTACGCGTGGCTTCGATCGTCGTCCTGCAATGCGTGCGGATTCGAGGAATTCGTCGCTCTGCGGATCGAGGTAGATCGAAGCCTTCTCCAGCGGCTGAGCTTCAACCTGCAAAGGCTTCGCCTCTGCTACTTTCGGCGCCGGCTGCTGTACTGGCGCGACAGGCTTGGGCGTGAGGGGCAATTCGACAACAGGCGGTGCTTCGACCGTCGCCGGTGTGGGCGCGGGCGCGGGCGCGACGACAGGTTGTGTGCGCGGTGCGTTTCTCGGCGGCGGAAGTCGTCGGCCGACGCGAGTCCGCTTTGCATCGAGGGCGGCAAGGCCGTCCATCGGGTCATTCATGGACATATCCCTTCACGAAGTCGGCGATCTTGGTCATTGCTTCCGCAACGGGCTGTAGGGACCTCGAAGGCGGCTCTTCGGCCGTGATCGCCATGCGCTTCTTTCTCGTCCCGACAGTAAGAACCGCGGGCACGAAAGGCGTGACCTGCACAGGTGTGCCGGAGACGATCTGCCGCAGTCGGTCGATTTCCGCTTGCGGTGGGGTGCGGGGAACGAAGTTCGGGACGATAGCCAGCGGATAGTCGGCGGCTTCCTTGACGAACTGTTCCGTTCCGTCCAAATCGAGCGTCCTGAGAGCTGTCGGCGTCAGGACGAGATCCGCAACGGACATCGCGCCGTGAGCGGTGCTACTGGCTCCGGGGTGAGTGTCGACAACCACGTACTCATCCCCCCAGTCGCTTGCCCATTGGAGCAACGACTCGGCCATCCGCTCCTCAGACGGCGGATACACGTACAGATCCGGGTGCCCAGGCAAGAGTCGAGCCTTGTTGTGTCCCTTGAGCAACTTCGGCGTCTTCCCCGACTCGAACGCTTGAAGCATCGGAGCCCGGAGGCGTTCCTCGTGCCGGTACCCGAACTTGCGGGTCACTCCCCCCCCGTCATGTTCGGTGTCAACGAGCGGCGCACCGAGGAGGTAGGCCAACTCGTAGGCGATGGTGGATTTACCGACACCACCCTTGCGCGAATGAAGGACGATGATCTTTGCCATTCCAGTATCGTAACTGCATAACCCTACAACGGTCAAGCGTTAAAGCGTTCTGGCGTTTTAGCGCTACAACGTTAAGGCTTTCAAGCGCTATGAAGGCAGAATTTTCCAGCGTTACGGCGGCAGAACTCTCAACTGCAACCACGACAGCGTCATGGCGCTAGAACGCTATGCGGGCATTGGCGTTGCTGTGGCATCCAATGCGGACCCCGGTGGCAACCCAGCGAGTTAGCAATAACCGGCCACTGGCCATCCACCCTTTTCCGGGGGTGCACGGCGGCGAGTGCGACCATCCATTTTGGATAATTTCGCTGGTAGAACCACTAAACGCTATGCCGTTCTAACGCTATAACGTTATAGTACTGAACACCTATGGTGCTTCCCGGTTGCAGCGCCAATTTTGTAGAGTTATCGCGTTGTAGCGCTGTAACTGTATAAAGCTGTTGAGTGTCGGACTTTCTGGGATGGATGGAGATCCGCCGGACTGGCGGGGCCGTCTATCGCAAGCTCGGCTCTATCGATCTGGCACGATGAACCGCCGTCGATCACTGGCTGCTGTATTCGCCCTTTGCCTGAATGTGAATGTTGTTTCGTCGACGAGGTTGCTTGTGGCGCGGTTGGTTGCGCGGATGCGTGTGGTGTCGAATGCGTCGGTAGGGGCGTTCCCGTAGGCGAAGAGAGTTGTGTGTCCGAAGATTTGGGATCGTGCGGCGTCGGTGGCCACGATCTGGGTGCTGCGCTTCGTTTCGGGTGTTAATCGGGTGATGATGGCGCGTGAGACGCCGACGATGCGGATCGTGATGCTGTCGGCCGGCCGACAGGCGAAAGCGGATGTCTTCTTCTGAGCGGCAGGGGTCTTCGGCCGCGTAGTCCACCGGACGTGTGCATGAGTGGTCATTGCTCGGTCCTTCACTGTGAATGGGCTGGCGGATTCGATGGCGCGAGAGATCCGCGTGACTATCCACCGGCGGTCAATCACGCGGATCAGTCGAGATCGAGCACAGTTTGCAGTGCCTCTTGAACTGCCATCAGATCGTTGTGCAGCAGATGTCCGACTTTTTCGCCGATCCGGTCTTTGTCGGCCGCGAAGGTCTGTTCGACGAGTACGCGAGTCTCGGTGCCGTCGATATCGACGACGTGCCGGAACGAGGAAGGCTGTGCGGACGTCGATGTTGGTGCAACGAGGACTGTCGAGAGTGTCATCAGATCGTCGTTTTGGAGGATGATGCACAGTCGTCCGCCTTGCTGTTCGCGGCCGACTGCTTTCCTGTTCGGTTTCAGTCGATAGATGTCACCGCGAAGCACGTGCGTCCTCGGCGTCGGCAAGAACGTTCTGCATCTCTGCGAGATCTTCAGGACTGGAAGACAGTCGAGCCGCTTCTTCGCGAAGTTGGAGCCTTTTGATTTCCTTCGCGTAGCGCCGGATCGCTGCCCGAACGAGGTCAGACTGGGTGCCAGCTCCTGAAAGATGTCGGCTCAGAAAGTCGAGGGCATCTTGTTCGCGGCTATCGAGTCGCACGCTGATTGTGCTCATATGACCACCATACGCTCGTCATACGAACTGTCATACAAATTGTGTGGGCGTTTTGTTCAGCCATTCGCCGGACGGGACGTTGGTGGCAGTTGCTCGGAGCGGAGGCCCCGAGTTGCTGATTGGGACTCCGATGCTGGGCGTCGACGTACGGATCTATACACGCGCGGGCAAGTGGGCGGCGGTGCCCACTGCGGTCTGGCCCTCCCGGCTCGATCCGTGGGATTCAGATCTGCGCCGTGGGCATGCGGTTGGACTTCGAGCGGTTGCATTTCCAGCACAAGGTTTGCAGGTTCTCCACGGTTGAGAGCCCGCCGCGTGAGACCGGGATGATGTGGTCAACTTCAAGTAGAAGGTGAGGCTCTGCTGCCACGGAGATGGTGCACTGGCGGCAGGCGTAGCTGTCGCGTGCCTTGATTGATTCCCGCAGGCGTGCGGTCATGAGCGCCCGTTGACCGGCCGCGCTTTGACGCCATCGGATCTTTTCCGACATCGTTTCGACGAGTGCATCGATCGTCTGCGTGTTGAGCGTGACTGTCGTGCGTTGCGCGCTGTTGCCGCCCGCGCTGACGTACTCGAAAACATAGATCGGGTAAGGGACCTCGATGGGTGACAATTCCACGCCGACATGGGCCATGAATTCGTCGGCGTAGTGCTTGAGAATGAAAGCTGGTGGGTTGAACGACGACGTGATGCTGGCTTCGCGTGATTGCAGGTTCGCTACCGCCCCTTCGAGGCGAGCGATGTCGTCTCCGAGTCCTTCCACGTCGGCCAGGTGTGTCTCGTCGGCCGTGATCCGGAAATACTTCATCAGATACTTGATTGGGTCCACGTCGGCGTTGCGAACGACTTGCAGCGAACAGTTGTGCACATTGGGCATCTGGTGACTTGCGACGTTTCGATTCCGGCGATAGTTGTGCTGACTGGTGTTCTGGGACGAGGCCAGGTGTGATTGTCTGCCTGTCGATGATTCGCCGAGCTTGAAGGATCCACTGTTGCGGATCTCCGCTGCATAGTTGGCGATGTCGTTGTGCTCGGAGACGATCGTGGCGAGCTGCTGCTTGTGCGCTAGGAATTGCTCGCTGGCGAAGTAGCGGTTCTTACGGATCATTCGGACAATGACGGGGACGATGAATGTCAGCAGCGTGATCGCTGCGACCAGCAACGCGAGTTTCCAGTACGTCACGATCAGACCCAGCACGAACAGCCCCGCGACGATAACAATGATGACTTTCAACGGTGGGCCTCCTTGGTACCGGAACTGCGCTCAGAGTAAACGCAACCGGCGACAAAGTAGTACGCCACTAACGATTCCCACAACGTCGGCCATATAGCGTGTTTTTTCGGGAAGTTTGAAAGTTCACCTTTTTAGAGATCCGTTAGTTGTTCCAGAGTTGCGATCTTTGCCTGAACAATCGCAACGGCGTCCTTTGTGTCTGACGTCTAACAGTTTCCTGGTGCCGGTAGGTAATCGTCCTGAGCACACTTCTCGTGAGGCGACGGTCGAAAGTATCTACACGACCTGATGGTGTGAACGGAACTGTTGCACCATCGCTGCGCGTGTAGCTGGTGATGCAACATTCAATTCCTGCACTCGTGCTGCTTCCCGGCGGGCGGCCTGCTCAGCGCACCGAACCTCGTCGTTCTTCCGGGCGTGCTCGGCTGGCGTAGATCCTGACCAGTCAATTTGAGCCAGTCGCCAGCTCAGGAACGCAACGGGGTGTGTGAGCTGTGTGGGCCACACCCAGCCGCGAGTTTGGGTGTCTTTGGTGAGTTCGCGGGCGATGTCGCGTCCGGTCCACCGGGTGACGTCGATGTCGGTTTCTTCCAGCACATCGCAGATCCGCCCGACGTGGCCGGCTGCTTTCAAGGCCGGTGTGTGAGCGATCAGCTGTGCAGCTGCGCGTTGTACGGCGATCGGGCGGGGTGTGGATTTCTTTGCGTTCTTCGGCTTGCCCGCTCGCGCTTGCGCGTGCGTTGGTGAGTAATTCAAAACAAGAGCTTTAAGAGCAAATCCCCCCAAGGGGGATAGGGGGTCACGAGTGGCGGATTGTGGATAACTCCGGGCGGCAGTCCGAGCGCGGTATGCGGCGGTGCGCAGTGCCGCTCGCGTTGCTTTGGCAGCTTTCTTGGCTGGTGCCGTGACGGCTTGGACTACTGCGCGGGGGGATGTGAGGGACCAGACCGAGGCGGCGCGGTACTGGCGGCGGCCGTGGTGGGATTCTGCGGCCATTGATTCGAGTGTTGTGAGGTAACGCCCCCGTGCGTGCTCGACTGCCATCCCGAGAGCTTTGAGGACGCTGCGTGCTCGGGTGACGACGGAGATGCTGACTCCGGCGCGTTGGGCGATTGTCTGGCGGGATGCGGTGACGCCTCGTCCGGTCTTTCCCTCTGCGAGGGCTGCGTGCATGACGGCGACGGCGAACACGCTTTCGCCGCCGACGTTGTTTTTGGTGCACAGGGCGGTACCGGTGGGGCTGTTCAGGCTGGCACGGACTTGTTGTTGCCATTGTGTTCGGCCGGACCAGACGGGGGTTTTGGCGTGCTTGTCGGCGTCGACGGGCAGGGACCAGGAGTTCCCTCTCTGGCCGCTTTCGGTGTTGAGCGCTTCGACGCGTGCAATGTTTTCTGTGGCTTCGCGCACGGTTTTTGCCCATTCATCGGCATCGATCGCCGAGAAATGGGCAGAGGTGCGAGGGGCGACGTCGGAGTGCGACGCGCCGAAATTTTGACTTTTGACAACTGTTGTACCTGGTTCAGGGTGTGAGTTACCCTGAGACGTACCGGTCAAGGTAAGTCCTTACGTTTTGTGGGGATGCAGTTCGATCTACCCGTCACACGAAGTTGAAGCTGCACACTTCTTCTTCACCAGCTATGACACGGAGCCCGGCAAGGCTCTCGCTTAAGTCGACAAACTTGGTTCAATACCCCCGCAAGGGGGTTTTGTCGTTTCTGGGGTTGAACTGCATCTATGGAGTTAGGTATCGAGGTCGTTCAGATGCGCGTACTTGCCGGTGTGAGTGATGCCTTTCTGAAGATGGATATAGCCACCCCACATCACAGCACGCGCAACGGGCATTATCGGGGAGCCACGCGGAACGGGATTCAGCCATCGGGGCAGCTCAAGAGCCATTCCGGGGATGGTGTAATGCGCCGTCATGAGTGCGCGCCGCGCAGTGAAAACATCGTTCCTGCAACGCCCGCCAGCCCAAGAACTCCAGCGAGAATCAGACCCGTCATCGCACTACCTCGGTTGTCCGGGGTTGCGTCAGTCTCATACTCACGTTCGGTCACCTCCGTCGAAGACCTCGAAGGTCTGCGCGTTGCCCTCGATCGACAGGAGACGTTCTCTGACCTGCTGTCGAATGATCTCCATAGCCGCAGGATCTGCGAGCATCCTGTTCGTCATTTCGTCGCCGTACGAATCGGCGCCAGCTTCGTCGCCCCCGTTGACGTGGAGAGCGGCAGATGTCGCGCCGCTGAGGTAGCCGTCTATCCAGATGGAGATGAGGACGCTCGAATCGAGTGGTTCCACGATTGCCTTCGTCATCGTCGGTGTCCTGTCTCTGGTGTTCTGTACAGACCGAGTAGGCCACGCAGCGCAGTTGCCACCACTCGAATCTGATCGACCGACGCCGTCTCCGGATCGTTCGCGACGAGATCAGCGACGTCGGCGAGGTTGTCGTGGGCGAGGTTGTCGCGAGGACCAGCGAGTGTGTCGATGGTCTCGCGGACGATGGTTGCGGCGAGTGATCGGACTTCGTCAGTTTCGGATTGCGTGGGCGAGGTGATCCCACTCTCTCGAAGCAATGAGTTTGCAACGGTGTCGATCATGGAATCGACCACGCCGGAGCGGTAGGTGGGGGCGGTCATGACGCGACTCCGAACTGTGCGATCAGATTCGGTGCGACGGCCTCGGCAGGCTGCGCCCAGTGTTCGACGGCGGCGGTGATGTTCACTCGGGCGGTATCGGAGTCCTGAGCGTTGATGATGGCGGTGAACGCTGACGTGACCGCTTCGCTGCCGGAAACTTCGAGTCCGTCGACGTGGTCGAGTCCGTCGGTGATGATCTCGAGTGCACAGTTCAGTGCTTCCCAGTGGCCGGATGTGCCAGGGGTGTGAAGTGCAATCATTTCAATCGCTGGGAGTTGTTCAGCTGCCCATAAGTCTCTAAGGCCGAGTGGATGAATCGCGCTGGCTGTCAGTTGGCAGAGTCTTGCGACGGGTGCGCAGACTGATTCGATCCCATCGGCTACGGCGGTCATTCCCCAGTCCTGGTGGGTGAGCAGATCGGCCAGCCACGCCCACCGCTCGGACGGGAGCCCGACGGAGGCGGGGGAGGCAAGTGCTCCGCTGCTCATCCCGAACATGACCTCGGAAAGAGGTCGAGTTACGTCCCTGAGTTCTCGTTGAAGTCTGTCGATGGTCATGTCAGTGCTCCGTTCCGGATGTGACAAGGCTGTTCGTGAACGCCGCGTGCGGTTCGGAGGCGCTGATGCCGAAGTCCAGTGGAACGGGGACAGGCGAGCGGGAGGGCTCGACGGTCAAGGGGCCGTGTGCGTCGATCAAGTCGTGTGCGCTGAGAACGGCGCGGGAATCGACATCGATCAGACCGTGGATGTCGGGGGAGTCGTTGACCTGAGCTGCGCCGTGGACGAACGCGCGTCGACCGCGGAGTCGCCCAGCGACCTCGACGAGAATCCACAGGCGTTGGTATCGATCCCGAACAGGTAGGTGACCAGCGGAATCGGAAAGAGTGCCGCACGCGGTCCAGGCCGTTTCGAATGTGTGGATGACAAGGGCCGGCGGGCGGTTCATGCTGCGGCTTCCGTGGCTCGTGCAGATCGCGCGGAGCGGTTCGTGTTGAAGTCTGCTTGGCCTTCGCGGCGTGCAACCCAACCCCTGAGGGCGTGCAACTGGATTCGGTCGCCCTCGCCGTCATAGGGAACCCCGGCCCACACCATCGAACTGAGAGTGCGGCCGTTGGCGCGATCCTCTTCAGCTGTCTCGCGGCACATCGTTAACAGTGGGCATGCCGCGCACAGTTCGATCGCGCGGACAATGACGCGATAAGGGGCCTGATCCGTATCCCACAGCGCCGGGTTACTTAGGCAGGGGCGTTGGGAGTTGACACTAGATGTGGTTGAAGTCTGGGCGAATGGGGCGACTGTGAACTCGCCGCGCCGTGTCAGCTCTTTACGAACGGCCCGCAAAATCGGGCAGTCGCTCGCACCTTCGGAATAGGTGAAGCCACAACGAGCGCAACGTCCTCCACCTGATACCGGGGTGTGCTGCGCAGCGATGCGGAGCAGTCGATCCAGGGTCGATGCCGTCAGGCTGCTTGTCTTGGGGTGCTTGTGCTGTCTGACGCTCGTAGCGTCAACTAACCTGTTCATTGCAGGACTCCGGTTCTGCGTAGAGGAAATGCTGGACGGGCTGGAACCCGTTTGGTGCTCGTCCCCTGGCCGTTGCTGCGGCTGGGGGACTTCTTAATTTCGCGTTGTTCTGTTCGCCTATGGCAGTTTCTGAATCGAAACCTACCGCACTATTCCACCGGGGGCCACCTCTGCGCTGTGACTGTTTCGGGCTATCTTGAGACGATGGCCCATCGTGAGCGAAGGCAAAGCGTGAGTAGGCGAATCCTTCATGGCTTCATGCCAGAAGCTCTCCGGGCGCGCCGGATCGAGCTGGGGATGTCCCGTGGGGACCTCGCGCGCGCTTCCGGTATCAGTGTGAATGCCATCGCCGATTGGGAAAGTCGTCGCCGTACACCCCAAGTTGATTCGCTGGCTCAGGTTGCGGTCGCGCTCGAATGTGAGATCAGCGATTTGGTCGAGATGAGGGGGCCTGGGGACCGAAGTCTTGCTGACCTCCGAATCTTGGCGGGGCTCACGCAACCGCAACTCGGAAAGCTGGTCAAGATCAGCACCACGGTGATCAGCTCTCTGGAGCGGGCGGAGGTGGGGTTGTCCGACGATCGGGCTGCTGCCCTCGCGCAAGCGCTGGACGTAGATGTCGCCACAATCAAGGCTGGTTATGCGAAGGCTAGAAGCCGAGCGCCGGGGGAACGGCCCTGATTCGATCGTCTGCTGGGAAGTTATTCGGAAGTGTGCCGTTCGTGCAGCCTTTGCAACGCGCCTCGCTAGCAGTCCCACCGCAAGCCTCTCTTGCTGAAATCTCCACCCTGATGAGGCCCAGCCTAAGTCTGTCGACTTTCGATCGCAAGTTGCTAACGTTTTATGCGATTGCGAGGATAGATGGGTTGTGGAGATGGCTTAATGGTTTCGTCAAGTCGACGAGGCACCGAGACTGAAAGGTTGGGCGGCGTAATGAGCAGCACTTTTGCTGATCGGCTCCGTTACCTGTTCGAGAATGTTCACCCGAGAAGTCGCGGACAGTACTCGCAGACAGAGATCGTCGACATGCTCCGTTTCAGTGGAAGCAAGATGACCACCGGGTACATGTCGCAGCTGCTCAGCGGCAAGCGAACCTCGCCTGGGCTGGACGTCGTTCGAGACATCTGTCGAGTGTTTCGCGTGCCGATGGACTATTTCGGTGACGAAGAGACTTACGAAGCGGTCAAAGACCAGATTTCGTTTATTCAAGGTCTGCGTGACTCGACTGACGGGTACGTCGCTGCCCGCACGTACGACCCGTTCCGCAGGCTGGCCAGTCGAGACAGCGAAGACGACTAAACGATCGCGATGTACGTAAGTCCTGCTGCGATTGCCCCCGCGATAGCTCCTGCAACGACCTGACCCTTTGTATGGTCCCCAAGGTGAATCCGAGACCATCCGATCACAGGTGTGAGCGCCAGCGCCAAGTACCACCACGGCGAGACCGACAGAGCAAGGACCACTGCAATCGCAGCTGAGGCCCCGGCATGGCCACTGACTTTCCAATGAAAAACGCTCGTGATGACGGCTGCGACGGCCAACGCGGCCAGCCCCGAAGACAAGAACGCAATCATCTCGATCGGTGCACCAGCGACGATCTGGACGACCAGCGCACCTCCGGTGACGCCCAGCAGCGATGCAATCAACATATGACGTTCGTTGATTCTGGTGACGTGATGATCGCTGATCTTGGCCCGGCGCATCCCTACGAGGATGAATACCATCGGAACGACACCACCGAAGATCGCCACGAACACTCCCCAGCCGGGTGCACCGACGGCTACGCCGATGATCAGCGAGGCGACAATGTTGAGAACCCACGGCGCCCCGACCTCGGTAATTGCGCGCGCGGCTTTATCGGCCGTGGTGCGAGGTTCTTGGGTGGAGATGTCTGTCATTGTCCTGCGCCCGTCTTTCGTTCGTCATCAATCGTAATTTGATATGCGCGGCCTAGTGTCGCTGCCCAGTCAGTATCAGTTGTCTCGGCCTCGGGAAAGAAACTGTTGTACCCGAGTCTGTCGGCGACACGTCCGTTGACGAGCCAGTCCGCGATTGCCGCCGCTGCAATCTCAGGCGGGAGGTGAGTGCCGACCGGCAGCGCGCTGTGTTCGACCTCCAGACTGAGTGCGTCGAGGACTTCGGCAGCCTTGTCGTCGGTTCGCTCGCCAGCGCTGCTGCCTGCGGGTGACCCGCGCTCCGCGCCGGGCCACCGCCTCAGCATCTCCGTACGCAAAAGCATGAACTGTTCGAGTGGGCGCTTGGCTCCGAGCCAGTTCAATATCAGCGCGCCTGCCATTCCGGTGCCGAGGAACAGAACGCCGGACACGGCGAGCAGCCGAGCGATGGCTAATGGCGTGGGCGTCGGCTCGATGAATCCGTACCTCGCAGCGACCAGGTAACCGATCCGAACACCTGCGTAGGCGGTGAGAATTGCTGCACCGGGGGTGACAAGGAGTAACGCGCGGCCGGTGACGGTTCGCCGATCTGCCTGGGTGATGGCGACGACAGTGATCATGAGTGCGACGAGGAACGGGTACGCCATCCCGAAGATCAATCCTTCGGCGAAGCCCGGGAGGTATGCGTACTCGTTGTCGAAGGTGAGAGCGTCGCTACCCGCCGGCCACGGCCGGCTGAAGAAGAAGATGAAGGCCAGCACCGTTGTGATGAGCGAGACCGTCACGTGCCAGCGAACGAGTTTCTTGCGGTGTCCGGCTTTGCTTGTCACATCAGTGAAGCCGATCGCACTGCCGACGCAGATCCCGCAGACCATCAGCATTTTGATAGCAGCGGTAGTGCTGTCGCCGAACGTGTCAGAGACGAAGAGTTCCACGGAACGGGTATTGAGCAGCATGTGGATCGACATGCAGGACAGGCCAATGAAGGCACCTGCCAGAGTCAGTGACCGTCGAAACCACCACCGATGCAACCGTGTGGCCGCAACGGCGGCCAAGAGCAGAGCGGCGAGCGAAGTGATCAACCGAAAGCCTCGTCGAGCCGGGACCGAATTCCTGGGCTCCGGTTGACGTGCCTGCCACCTTTCAAACGGCGCAGAAGCAGATTTCCGAACGCCTCAGCGTCAACTTCCTCCGGAGACCTCACATTGTCGCAATCGCGTTCCAGCATCAGGGCCGCGAGACCATGGCTCTCCGGAGGCAGCGCCTCCAGCGCGAGTTCGATCGCAGGCCGACCAACGTGATTCAAGACAATGTGACCAAGCTCGTGGGCGATGGTTCGCTCCCGCGCATGGACCCAGGAGGCATATTTCACCTCGTCGTGATCTGCATGCCTGACCCACTGGCCGAACACGCGAGCAGGGAGGTCAGGGCCTTCGCAGATCACCAGCGGCCGTCCACGGTCGCGTGCGAGTGCTTCGGCAAGACCGCTCAGCGACCGCAGTTCGTCGCCCTCTGCAATGCGGAACAGACGGTCGACCGCGCGAGCCACCGTCGAGCTATCTGTCACTTCGAGTTCTCCTAACAGCAAGCAATCTGCCGCCAACTATGTAACGGTAATGGTCGGCTTGCGAATTTCGTACTCGGGGTGAACTCGGCAGACCCCACCACTGTTCATCCCCGGAGACGCCCTACCACGTTGTTCACTAGACACACTAGGGTCTACGCAATGTCGATTAGCTTGCGTCCATCCCGCCGAGGAACAGCGTGTGCAGCCATAGCGGCAGGTGCCTTCTTGCTGACGGCCAGTGCACTCACACCGACCTACGTCTCGAATCAGCTCGTGAAAATCCCACTGAGTATCCAAGCAGCCACCGTCTCGACCGGAACCGCCGAGTTGCTCGACGCCGCAGCTCTCGCCAAAGGCAAGCTGGTCATCGACCCGGCCGTGCCGATCACAGTCAACCAGCTCGTCACCGTTCAAGAGCCCTCGAACGCCGACGTCGTGACATTGCAATCCGCAGTGCAGATGACGCGCGACGACCGGTCAGGGCAGGCCGCCATCGTCAACGCAAGCGTCGACCTGGTCACTGTCGATCGACGCACCGCCACCGCCGTCGACGAGCCCGTCGGCTCCATCCAAGGGTCTGCGGACAAGCCCGCAGACCCCGTCGAACACGACGGCTACCAATTCAAATTCCCGTTCGATACCCAGAAAACGACCTATCCCTACTTCGACACCACGCTGCGCGAAACCCGCGACATGGACTTCGTAGAAGAGGCCGAGCTCGAGGGTCTTCCGGTCTACCGATTCCATCAGACGATCGAACCGACCCTAATCAGCGGCACGGTTTCCCTGCCCGCCTCGGACCTGGGGCGTGACGGGACTGCACCGGTGACGCTGAAACGTTTCTACGGCATCACCCGCGACCTCTGGATCGAGCCGGTCACCGGAGGCGTCGTCCAGGTCGAGCAGCACTACCGCCAGTACCTGGGCACCGACGTCAACGATCCCCAAGCCGTCACCATCATCGAAGTAGTACCGAACTTCGACCCCCAAACCCTCACTGAGCAAGTCGCATTCACGACCAAGTACAAACGACTCATCGAATGGGGCACCGTGTACGGCCCGATGCTCGGAGGCATGGCGGGAGGTCTTCTCCTCGTCGGAGGTATCTACCTCGGAGCGACGTCGGGGAGACGTCGTGAAACCCCCACGAACGAATCCCAGCAGCCTCTCGCCGGTCTGAGCACCGTCACTGCTCAAGGCTAGATCGAATTGGCCAGTACGACTGTCCGTCTCGGTGCTCCAACAACCCAAACCGTGCTCAGTAGCGGGTCCACTCCGTGCTGCCCATCAATCTTGCAATGCTCGCTAATTGGCCCCACAGCTGATGTGCATCGCGAGTTCGAAATCTTCCGCTGACTTCACCAGCCAATGTGGGGGAGCCTTTTCGTTAATCTGAATTTCTACGTCGCCAGTGTGCGGAGAGTTCCAGGTGACGCCGGGTAGAAATACGTCTTTGCTTTGAAACTTTTGGTTCCATTCAACTGCGTAGTCGAGTGAGAATTGTGAGGTCGTGAACTCTTGCGCCGGGTACTTGAGGCGCTCGTTTTCGACGGTGACGGTTTGAGACCCATGAGTGAGGGATGCATCCCAATCGTTAGGCGCGCTGATCTCCACCCTGAGATTGCTCCAGAGCCGTAGCAGCGTGCGTCGATCTGCTCAGTGGAAGGGAGGGTGATGAGGTCTGCTGATTGCTGATTGCTGATTGCTGATCGCCCACGCCGACGACCAGATTGCCTTTCCATGCGGATGATTCTGCTGGTGTGACTGTTCCAGCCCTGCCGTTGTCTACACCTGGTGAAGACCCCGAACACGCCGACAGTGTGAATGCTCCGGCTAGAGCAGCTAAGGCGACTGTTGCCGTCGTGGTGCGCTTCATGCGGTTCCCCTTCTCGCTCTTGGATGTCTGACGGCCAAGAGCGCTGCGCCATTGAGTGAATTGCGCACTCCGGCGTTTGTCTGTTCTGAGCATAGTCGACATAGATTTCGGCTCTATCGAATGATGGGGACAGTTGCAGCGGAATTGGACTGCCTGCGTAGAACTGTCATCCCCCAGTCTCGGCGCGTTCCATATCGAGTCTGTGTAGGCGGTCTTCTTCTTTGTTGATGCGCTTTAGTTGTATTGGCGCGTGGACAGCAGCGCACAGCAGAGCTAGCACCGGAAACGAGCACAGTGCGACGAACTCTCCGGTGGTCAGATCCCTTGCGGTAGACCAATTCTCCCGATTTTCGATTAGTTCAGAAATCCCGTATGCCCATGCCGTTGTTCCCCCGAAGAATATGACCACCCACACCGCCGTGAGAAGTGGAAGGTGGACGAGGCGCTTGCGTGGCTCCAAGCCCAATGCTCGACGCCGGGCATTGTCAGTCCTCCGATCGAGATATTTGGTTACGTGATACGCCACCTCGCATACCAAAGCTGCGCCGAAACCCGCAGTGATGAGCCACGTTCCCACTGTGGAGAAAACATCTCGCATTGTCATAACCCCCAGAGCCGACAACCCGATTGTGGTGAAAAGAAGTCCGATGGCGCAGATTCTCCAAACCTCTGCCGCATTCTGGTCTTTCCTCGTGCTGATCACTCGGGTCATTACCCAGGCGGGAACTCCGACCAATCCCACGATGAACGCGTATCCCAATATTTCCATCGTTCTTCCCCCTGTTTATGGTCCTGCTGCCCGAATCGGGGCGCTCTCCAAATAGTACGCACTACGTTGACGACTTCTGTTCGTGGACAGTGCAATTCGCTATCCATAAAGAGGACATCCGGTTTTTCGGTAAGGGGACGAATGTTATTCTTTAGGCGATTCAATGCAGCGCAGATGAGGTATTTGCGAGTCTTAGTAGTGAAGTTCGTTGACGCGCCATCCGGCAGGTTCTCGTGTCATGGTGAGCCAGATCGTGACGGTATCGCCGGGTTTGGATGTCCCGTCGGTTTTGATTGCCGTCTGGTGGATGGTCGCGACTCGGGAGATTCGATCAGGTTCGTCTGGGGGACAGCCTGAGCAGCCAATGCTCACATCGGCCGAGACCCGCGTTCCTTCGCTCCGCCATTGTTCCCACTGCCAGCCCGGACCTCGTTCGGGTGTGGCAGTGGAGAGGGTGGACGCGACGAGGGAGTCCGAGAACCACGGCCGCGCACGAGTGAGCCCGTCGGCGGTGCTTGTATCGACGGCTGGCTGCCAGCTCCACATCGCAGTCATGGCTTGGCGTGCGGCGTCCTCAGCGAGGTCGGAGTCCGTCTTTGGTGTGTTGTCGTCAGCGGGAACAGGTGACGTGGTCACCTCGGGTGACAAGGTGCTGGATTGATTGGCCGGCGCGGTCGTAGCTTCCGCAGCCGAGGGCTCGTCGCTGCCCGTAGAACGGCACGAATAGGCCAGTACTGCAACAAGTATCGCCACCAATACCGTGAGCAGGATTGTCTTGAACTTCACATCACCCTCCGTGCTTTCATGCCGTCCATCAACGGTGCTTCCTTGACGACGTCGCCGAAGGTCGGTGCGTGAACCATGCGACCGTTGCCCATAGCAATGCCGACATGCCCCGGCCCAGAAGACTCCCACGAGCCGAACACCAGATCGCCAGGTTGTGCCTGATCAATCGGAATCTCCACACCGACGGTCCATTGCTGTTCGGAGGTTCGCGGGAGCGCGACCTTGTTCCCGCTGCCCTTGTAGATGGCGTAGCTGGTCAGCCCGCTGCAATCGAACCCGCCTCCGCTGATTCCGTTGATGTTGCCGCCACCCCACACATACGGAGTGCCGAGGAATTGGCGGGCAGCTTCGACGACCTGCGATCCGGACGCCGAACCGGGAGGAACGACCAGTTCGCCGCTACCGCCGGGTGCGGCGAATTCTGCCTCGTAGGCAAGGACTTTCGCGACGTAGGGCTGCGTCTGGGTGGTGTAGTCGCCGCCGCTAGGCATTCCGCCAGCGTTCTTCACCGCACCTTCGCCCGCGTTGTAGGAAGCGATGTAGAGCGATTTCGGATCACCTTTGACTGATCCGTCGGCGATCCATCCGTCGACCTGCGCCGCGATGGCGCAGAAATATCGACCCTGAGCCATGATCGCGTCCCCATCGTCGTGAATGGAAATCTTGCCGTTGCCGTCGTCGTCCTGGCCGTAAGAAGCAAATGTTCCCGGCATGAACTGCGTGATTCCTTCAGCGCCGCTCACGGAGGTCAGGCCACGCACCAAACCGGATTCGGCTTTCGCATCTGCCGCCAACAACGAGGGCTTGATTTGAGGGCACAGCGATCCGGCCTTGCGGAACCACGGTTCCATCTCTGGAGGAACAGATCCGGCCTTGAGATCGCCGCCACCGGCCACACCGAATCCGGCGCAATCGATCGACGACGATGATGCGGCCAACTGAACTGCGGGCGCTCCGCCACCCGGCTCCCCGGCGGGGGAGGGCGCGCCGCCGAGTTTGGTCATCGGGTCGATTGCCGTTCCACCCTGCAAACGACCACCCTCCCAATACTCGAAATGCAGGTGCGGACCAGTAGATCCGCCAGCGTTGCCGATGGCGGCAATGTGATCCCCAGCCTTGACCTGCTGACCCTCTTTGATCAGAACGCCGTCCGTGAACATATGCCCATATACAGTGCTCACAGGCTTGCCGTCGACGATCGAGTCGAGAACAATCCAATTCTCGAACCCGACCCCTGGCCCCTCTCCGGACGAACCAGCTTTGACCGCAACACCATCGAGCGCCGCATAAATCGGCGTCCCGACAGGTCCGGCGAAATCCACACCTCTGTGTTCGGTCCCCCAGCGAGGCCCGAACCCGGAGGTGAACGTTGTCGTTCCGTCTCTGGTGGGTTGAGTGATCGGACCGGACGCCTTGAGTTCCGTGTTGCCTGGTAGCCCCGCTGAGTCCTTGTCGGATTCCGAGACCGACGAGGTTCCGCAACCGGACCTTTTGATCACCGGTTGAGCGACGAAGCCGCCGCAGGCAGTGAGTGAAAGCGCGGTGGTAGCGGTGAACAGAGCGATGGTGACCTTTGTCCGCTTGCGTGAAAAGCCCAGTCCTATAGCAGTTTTCACTACATCGCCCCCGGTAGTGGCGTGTCCAGATCAGGGATCGGGATCGGGCCGGGTACCGGCGCGGGTGCGGACGGTTCCTGAGTGGCAGGTGCCTGTGTCGTCGGAGGGACGCTCGGAGCGTTCTCGGTTGTGGTCGCCGCTGAGCTTGTCGGGGTCGAGGTCGGTGTCGAGCTGGTGGTCGCCTTGGTCGTTGCGGTCGGCTCCGAATCACCGGAACCGGTGTCGAGGGTCGGTAGGGGAGTGGCGACGAGCCATGACCGCGTCCCCGACTCACTTTGCTTGAGGTGTACTTTCAACGCACCGGCCGACGTCGGCACCGTGACGGTGACAGCGTTCGGCCCGTCCGCGACGGCTGTAGTGGTCTGTGTCGGGCCCGTGATGGATACGGCGACCTTCGGGCGGGCGTCACGGAAACTGGGCGTGAGCGCGCTGTTGGAGACCAACAAGGACAGCCCAGAAGTCCACGCATCATCGCTTGCCGCCGAATCCGTGTAGACGTACGCGTACTTCATCGCTGTCGCTTGCGCGCTCGCTGCGACGTCTGCTGTCGACATCGCAGCGACCTTCGATTCGGTGACCTCCCCGCTCGTCGACGACGCGGGCTTCGCCGTCGACGAGGTAGCACCTGCGGCTCCACTGGACGCAGCCGTTGAAAATGGTTCGGCGGTCGTCGTCTCATCGGGCGAGGAGCCGAAGATCTGCCCGAGCACGATGAGGAACGCGAAGCTGCCGACGATCGAGAGCGCAAGGTTGGTACGCGAATGCAGCACCCACCGACGTATCGGCGTCAGGACCGGGTTCTGGCCGAGAGCGGGCATATCAGTTCAACCTCTCTCGATCGACGGCTGAGCGAGCCGGAGGAGTCCACACCGGGTTCGAGGACCGCTGAGCGGAAGCACGTGCGGGAGCGTCCCGTCTCAGGCCACGCGGAGCGCGGATCGCGGCCATTGGCGTCACACCCGGAGTTGTCGTCTCCCTGGCGCTGGGCGTGAAGACCCGCATCGGTGCGATCGACGAGTTGTTTCCGCCGTCCCACCGCTCAGAGACCGTGGGCCGGTCGGGAACCCGATCCACAGTGCGCCCTTCGATTTCGCGGGCTTCGGCGTCGATACGCGAGCGTTCTTCGCGGCCACGCCGGAGCGCGAAGTCGGTGTCCTCATCGGTTGTGTTGTCTGATGTGGAGTCCAGGCCCGACGAGGAGATGCCGGACTTGGGCCGCAGTGCTGCCGCTGTGCCGGATGCTGCGGCGATTCCCGCGATACGCGCATCGCGTTCACTGTCACGCCCGAGCGAAGCGCCGGGAAGCCGATCAGATGCCGCACGTGCCGCAGCCCGCGCCTTGTCGGAGTCCAGCTCGCGGCGTGCAACGAGTCCCTTGCCCTCTGGGCGAACTGCGGGCACATCGTCGCTGTCGGTGTCCCGGCTGCGCTTGAATGCTCCGACAGCTTTTTCCGCCATCGAGGCCGCAGGTCCACCGACCGCGAAGGACGCGGCGTCGAGAGCCTTGTGCTTGATCGACGATTTCGCGCGGACGGCCTTGCGGTTGAGCATGCTCGCCGAATTCTGCCGAAAAGTGCTCGACATCCGCTTGAACGGCCGCATGATGAACCAGCAGATCAGCGACAGAATCACCATGAACCACAGCCGCCACGAACCATCGACCGCTCCGTTGTCGACGTTGTAGAGCTTGACCAGCGCAACGAGATACAGCGCCACGATCGTCGCCCCAGCCACTCCCCACAGGTACGCGGTGCCGATCATTCGCATAACGCGTTCGAGGAATCCTCCGGATAGTGCGACGAATGGAATCCACATGGGGGCGAACAGGATTGCGAATCGGATCGCTAGCAGGGCAATGATTTTGAGGATCGATGCGCCGGACCACAGGATCGATGGCAAACCGATTTTCACCATTGCCAGGAATCCGGTCGAGGTTCGGCTGCTGTCCTTGCCTTGGAACTGGGTGTACGAGAGGTTCTGAGAGGAAAGGGGCTTGATGATGCCGTCAGTAAACTGCTCGGCCTTCTCCTCTGCGAGTTTGTTCGCTGCCTCGGAATCGCCCTTGACCCGCTCCTGCTCGTCATAGGTGAACGCGAGAGAGTTGCGCAGTTTCGGTTGCAGCTGCTCGTCCGGTGGAACACCGCTCTCGTCGAAGTTCGGACCGAACCAACCCTTCGAAATATCCGGCAGAAGAATCTTGTCCATCAAGACGTTGCGCGGATCAGTCTCCAAGCCCGCAGCAGCAAAAACCTCACCCTGCGTGCCGGTGATCAACTGACCGAACGTCTCGTCCGCGACATCCATAGCCTTCTGCGGCGCTCCGACCATCAACGCACCCAACGTCACTGCCGCCGCCGACAGCATCACCGTCTTGGTCACCCCAGAGGTGTTCGCTTTGAGCGCGTTCCACAAAATCACCACCGCAGCGCACATCAGCGCGAGACCGAGCCACTTGCCGTAAACACCACCCATCCCGTTCGCGATCGAGGCAACGATCTTGTCGAACTGATCGAGCGCGGGAGTGATCCCCGCCTGCGCAGCTTCCGCGCCGGTCTTCGTCTGATCGTCGAGCCAGAACGCGATCGCGGCCAACGATTCACCGACAGTCAAAAACGCGTTGCCGGTCGCAGTGTCCGCGACAGCACCCGGCGCACGAACCAGATCCTCACCACACCCGAGGTCATAGGTGTACCAACGCAATCCAGCCCACCCATAGGTCTGATATCCGGTCGGGCTGCCATTGTGTGGCGGCTCGGTCGCGCTGTTGGAATCGAAAACCGTGGGAAAGACAGCGTTCGGGAACTGCGGCGACGGCGCTTCCTTGCAATCGAAACCGCCCGCCTGCGCGGTGCCGACCTGCGGGCCGACCAGCGAGATCACCAGCACCGCGAACACCGCCAACAGGCGCACGAGGCGGGCAGGCACGCTCAGAGCCGGGGCGATGAGCGCGGGGCCGCTCATGCGACGCCCCCGAGATCTCTGTCCTTCTCCGCGCGCGGGCGTGAATCGAGTGCATCGAAAACGTGGCTGAGATGTGGGTAGTTCGTCCAATCAGCGCGGATGATCTCGATATCGGAACCCATCTTGACCACAAAACGCTTCGCCTTGTCCGTGCGCCGCCTGCTCGGATCGGGATCGTAGGTGTCTTCCTCGCCGCCGCTCAGATCAGCGAGGATCGACTCGTAGCCTTGGCCTTCGGGCAGGCCCAGCAGCTTGAGAGCGCCGGAGATCGCATGGTCGTTTCCGCCGAGATCTCCGATGATCACCTCGTGCGTCAAAGCGGACTGATCGTCGGTGCCGTCCACACCGAGGTAGTCGTCGGGAAGCTGTGAGCCGACCAACGCGCGAACGTTGTATTTGCGGCTGTCACGAGAGATGCGCAGGTTGAGAGTCTTGCCCGCGCCCGTTTGCTTGAGGTACTTGTTCTCGTCGAGGAACAGAATCTTTCGAGCCGAACGGGGCTTGTCGTAGATCAGCCGGTTGGCCTGCCATGCAGCCATGTGCATCAGCGGTGCGGCCATGCGTTGCTGAGGTGTCCACATCGATGACGGACTGTCCTCGGGAGGTAGCTGCAAACCGGGCATCGTCAAAATCGTCAGGCGCTCGTCGAAACCGTCGTCCGCGTCGAAGCCGCCCAGAGTGTCGGGCTTCGGGAACAACACCCGCGCTTCCGCGAGCTGAGACATCATCTCGAGCTTCTGATGGACGGTTCGCGCGGTCGTCCGGATCTCGATGTTCTCCTCGTTCTCCGCCATCAACGCGAGCTGAGCGAGAACCTCACCGAGGTGATGATCTTTGTCCCCGCCCACATTGTGGGCAGCTGTGTGTAGGACGCTTTCCGTCCATGTCTGCTCGACGTCCTTCTCGGAGAGCATCATCTTGAGTACCGAGATGGCGCACTCCATGCGTTCTGCGGCAGATGCGCGAACGTCCGCTTCGTACTGGTCCTTCGCTGCGGCGACCGGATCAGGATCAGATTCGTAGTCCGGATGGTCGGGGGAGTATTCCGGATCGTCAGGGTTCGGATCGGCGATGACACGGTACGGGTTCAGTGCTCCGGGCCGGGATCTTCCGGTGAGTGCGTACACCCTCGTGAACGGAGCCAGCTCGGGCAGCGAAGCCAGTTTCTTGAGCGGTCCGGACGGATCGAGGATGACGCCGTAAGCGCCTGCGCGGACAGCCTGATAGACGCACATACCCGCTGCGAATGTCTTGCCCGCGCCCTGAACACCCACCATCGGAGTGAGCCCCGACTTGTTGAATTTCTCCGGGCCGGCAAAGCAATCCCACACTGCCGGTCTCGGCGCTATCGACGCGGTATCACCCAACCGAATGCCATACCGATCACCGATACGGTCACCGACCGCTGCCATGCCCGCAGACGCGTCGTAGACGCTCATACGGCGCGTATGGGAGACGTTTGCCTGGGGCTCTCCGGGAATGAACTCACGGAGCAACTGGTACTGCCCGTGTTCCTGTTCGAGAAGGATGTGCGGGGAGTACATCTGTTGCAGCGTGGACACCTTCTGACGGACCTCGTCCGCATCCGCGCCAACCACAGCCATCCGCCACCAACCCTTGACCCTCGTCGAGAGCCCCGAATGGTCGTGTTCGATCTGAGTTTTGATCTTCTGCGCCGCCGCGTGCTGTTCGACCAATTCGGACGGCGGGGTCTCGTCGTGCTCGACCGTGTAGTGCTTGAACTGGTGGGTGATCTTGTCGGTCACGAACCGCATCGCGCGGGCGGTCGCGGACTTCTCTTCGAGATCGAGTCGTTCGGACCATTCGAGTGGTTCGCCCGACCCGTCACCGATCACCTGCCACGGCAACATCTGTTCCGGAATCGGCATCGGAGCCATCCGCCCGATCGTCAGGACGATCACCGCAGCGGAATACCGGCGACCGTCGACCAACCCGGACACCGTCGTGAAGCCGTCACCTGGCGTGAGGGAGAGGTCCGCGATGTCTTCGAGCGAGGCGATGTCGGTATCGGTCCAATCGCCGCCGCCCGAGATCGTGCCGTCGATGTCGAGCGGGAGCCCGATCGAGGCAGAGCGCCGCAGAAGATAATCCATCTGCGCGGAGTTGGCCGGGTACGCATCCGCTCCCGGTGCCGCCATGATGCGCGCGAGGGTCGCGAGATGCTCGTCGAGCGCCGCTGTTTCACGGTCGAAGGACGAGTCGGCCCACGCGGTGAGTTTGGGTCCGACCCACCGTAATTCCCCGAACCATTGCGCGAGGTAGTCCAGCGAGATGCTCAGCGCCGACCGTGAAGGCAGTTCGATGCCCCAGTAACGGGCTTTGATCGTCGGCTGGGACCACAACATTCCATGCTGCTGACCGCGCAGATAATCGTTCCAGGAGAGAGCGCCGTCGACATCGGGAATCGGTGTCGCCCACTCGTGGTGATCACGAGCCCACTGACGAACAGGCCACGGCGCACGCGTGAGCCGCCGGTGAAGGTGCTCGACACCCGCTTCACGAAGGTTCGCCAGGATCAGCGCTTCGTCGCGGATATAGCGCCGCTGTGTCGGCGTCGGGCGCATGTTCCACGGGCCGGGTGGCTGGACGAACCACGCGGTCGAGGTTTTCGGGGTACGGGTGACGTGATTGAAGTTCGCGCGGGTGATGTGCCCGGAAGTTCCGACAAGCGCCAACTTCACGGTCTTCCGGTTCTTTTTGACCGTGCGCGCCGCTCGCTCCTGCGCCTTGACCGTCTCGGACTTCCTCGCGCGGCGTTTCTTTCGCTTCCTGGCACCGTTGCCGTCGTCGCTGTCAGCTACGTCGACGTCCTCGACGTCGGCCTGAGGAGTAACGCCCACCGTCCACTCGTCGATCGTCGGCTTCTCGGTTTCGGACCACGCCTCATGGGCGTACGGACGCGAGTGCACGTCCTGCGGAGCTGGCGCATTGGCCGGGGTACGTGCCGCCCACGACGGAGGCAGCGCCCCCGGCGGTACGACCGGAATGTTGCCGGTGCTGCGCGGATCGAACAGTGACGCGACATCGTGATCATGACTGCTCATCGAGTGCCCCGTCCCAGAGAGCGGAGGGAAGACAGGTGGATCAGGTCATCGGAATCAATCACGAGGTCGTCCTTTGCATGGTGTCGAGCGGGGGTGTAGTGCTGGTGTCTCGGTCCGCGATTCACGTCACGAATGCGGTTGAACATCAACGTCGGAACCGGATCGACGCTTACCGGGAAAGGTGATGTGCACCGTTTGCCCGACTTTCGGCGGGCGAGGTGACGTGAGGTCGTTGTACGCGGCTTTGATCACCGATCGCAGCGGCCGGTCCGGGTTGATGTATTTAGTGATTCGGCTTGTGATTGCGACGGTTGCCACGACCATGATCAGGAACGTGCCGTAACTCAGCGACAGATGTAGAACAGCGCGAGCGATGAGGAACAGGAAGAAGAACGTGCTCACGCCCACGCCTACCGCCGAATAGCGGATCGGAACCGGAAACGTTTTGCCGGTCGGTCCCAGGTAGTGGTTGTCGACTCGGTAGATCAGGTCATCGGTTTCGATCACGTACTCTCCTCGGATGCGTGTGGTGGTCAGGTTTCTCAGACGCCGAACAAGCCCAACGCCCACTTTCCGAGCGCGTCTTGCGCGCCTTCGTTTGCGGCGAGCACGACGAAGAGAAGTCCGATCATGGAAAGCCCGCCGATCGTGACAACCTTCGACACGTTGCCCTTGAGAGCGCCGAGAAGGATCGCGCAGGCGATCACCGCCATCAGGGTGACCGCACCGTTCGATCTGATCCAGCCAGTGAGCCCGTCGGTGCTCGGCTCCGCGAGGTAGGTGACCGTCGATTGGTGAACAGGAACGTAGGCGCTTTGTGCGATTCCGCTGACGGTGTGTGCGAGGGCAATCATCTTCATCTCCAACGTGTTTGATTCTGCGGCGTCCCGCCATGTGTGGGATGGCGGTGACTGTATGCAGACATGCGGAGGCGATCAATCCAACTGTGGATAACTTTTTTCTCACGTTCGGCGAGCGAGTCAAACCGATCAGATTCGGTTCGCCGGTAAGCGCTGAACAGCGGCGGTCCTAGAGGCGTGTGTGAGCGCGGTGATCACGGCTCGAATTCATCGGCCGTTGTACGGCCGTGGCGGGGAGGCTAATTCGAGGGCCACCGATGCGGCGGGAGAAGCGACCGAAATCGCGGCGCTCGGCACCGGGATTTGAGGGGGCTCGTTCGAGGTGCTCGTTCGGGGCGCTCGAAACCCCGCCCCTCCGGGGGTCACTCCCCCCCTCCGTTCCTCCGGGGGGAGTGTACTTCATGAAATTGCGTCTTGCACAGTCGCTTTCGAGCGCCTCGCGATAACGCCAGATCAGACGCTACAGCGAGCGCTCTCGTGTCGGGCGCTCAACCGCCCACGTCAACTCTGCTCCACCGGCTGAGTGAACGCTCGGAGAGCGCTATCCCGAGCGCTATCCCGAGCGCTATTTCGGACGCTCTCAGAGCGCTGTTTCGAGCGCTCGAAACAGCGACATTCGCACAGTGCCGTAACCGCACGAAAAGCGCTCCGATCGAGGGAAATTCGGACCCCGACACCAGCGGAATCAAAGCCGTGAAAAAAGTTATCCACAGTTGGATTGCACAGAAAATTTCAACTCGTAGTGTCCTCATCTGACACGCACCACGAACATCGCGGTAGCGCAGAAGCAGAGGGGGAGAGCGATGGCGGAACCAGATCCGATCCGCGACTTTTTCGTCGATCTATT
>NZ_JAJHVW010000025.1:0-31091 GCF_027583855.1 Rhodococcus sp. BH5 | reverse complement strand
TCCGAGGATGCTGATCACGACGACGCTGACGGCAAGCGCGATGTAGAAGCCTCGGTCGCGTCGGTTCATGTTGAGCTTGCTGATGATGACGATGGCGATGGTGGCGCCGAGGATTGCACTATCCACGATCGCCGGGAAAATCCAGGTCAGATTTTCCGGGATCAGTGCTTGCCTGGCGAGGTCACGTTGCACGGCGAACGACAGTACGAATGCGCCGGTGGTGATACCAAGCGCAATGACGATCGCCAGGGCTAGAGCGGCGAGCAGCGCGCCTAGCTGAACACGGGCTGCCCGGACGCTAAAGTCGGTCATGATCGGGTTTTTCCTTTCAGCGGGGTTCCCGGTCTGGAGCCTCGCCGGGTGCATCCGGCGGGGCTCCTTCTGCTTGCAAGCTCTATTTCTGTTCGTCCGCGAGCAGTTGATGAATGTGCTTGATGAGCAGGTCCTGCATAGCGGTCTCATTACGGACCGCGTACTCCTTGAAACGTCGGTGAAGGTCGGCGTCGACGTTCACCTGGATTCTTTTGGTGCGTCCGCTGGAATCGCTCATCATGTCTTCGATGGATTGCGGAGCACGAGCGGCGGATGGTCGGCCAGCTCGGAGGTTGCCTGTCGCCATGACGTGGCCTTTCATACTCTTCAAACACTCATACACTCAATATCTGTTATGAGTTAATGGGTGAAGGTGGTTTGACAGTTGAGCTCACATGAACCGGGGTTCGCCGCTACTCGACGTCATTGCTCTGGTTATTCGACGACTTTCGCTTTGGTCTCGTCTGCCAGCCCTGCAAAAACGGCAAGTTCACGAAAGAGCGACTTGATCTCCTCTGCCGCCACCGAATCCGGTTCCGCGTCCAACACTGTCGTGCCCGTGGCTGCGGTATTCGGGTAGCTAATGCGTTGAGTGATCCGTGCATCGAGCACTGGCAGCCCGTAGTCACGCAGTGCACCTGTCACCTCACGACTGATACGGGTGCCGGTGATGGCCCTACTGATCACAAAAGCGGATTTGAGCTTGTTGTCGGTGATCTCGATCCGCTGAAGCACGAGTTTGACCAAATCCTCTGCAGCCCAGATGTCGTACGGCGACGGTTGCACGGGGATAAGGACGACGTCAGCGGCTTTGATCGCCGATACGGCTAGATCCGCCGCCTGAGGGGCTCCGTCGATAATGATGACTGGATGCGTAGTGACCCTCTTGAGGTCACGTTCGATGGTTGGTCGGTCGATCCCGACTACCGGAACAGGCTGTTCCTCGCAGGCCGCCGCCCAGTCTCGCGCACTCCCCTGCGGATCGGAATCCACGAGCAATGTTTCGTACCCGGCGAGCTGGGACGCTCGCGCCAAGTGGGTGGCGATCGTCGTCTTTCCTGCACCACCCTTTTGGTTCAGCACTGCAATGACCGTCATGTATGCACACCTCCGAGTTGGCACTCACCAGCGTCCGCACGCGCTTCGGACGTACTCATAACATCCTATGCGCTATCACCCAAATACACAAACACTCACATGAGTGTTTGTGTATTTGAGATTTTCGATCGCCATCGCCGTGCTGAGTCGCACCGCTTTCCGCGGACACACGCATTGCCGGTTTTGTGCAAAACAACATATGAGGTCATGAGTGTTTGTGTTAATGAGTGAGGGAAATTCCGCAAAATTGCTGGTCGGCTCGCAGCACCCCGCCGAGTTGATTTGCCTCAAACCACCCAACTGATGCCTGGCCCAGATCAGAACCTCCCGAACCTGTCGTGGCCGAGGTAGGGGAGTTCGCCACAGGCTATTCGGATCCCATGTCTCCGAATAGGCAAAGAACAGCCGCCCGCAAGGCCTCGTTGCGGGTTTTGCGCATCAACAAAGGGCGCTTCTACAAACCCACTGAATGCTGCAGAATATTTTGCACGGTGCGCACAACTACGCCTGAACCACGCAAAAGCCGCAAGCTGAAACACTCAAACACTCAAACACCCACTTTAGGGTTTGGGTGTTGCCAGCTCTAGACAGGCCTGTTGCTCCCGCGCTTTTTGCGTACGGCAACCTAGTTGTCATGAGTATCGCGGCAGAGCCGATGTCAGTGGATAGCGATCTACTCGCGCAGGTGGCGAAAAAGTACCGCGGCGAAGTTCGATCGTTCCAGTCCGGAATGTTCGACGACGCAGCAGAGTTCCGTGCGAAGACCCTTCAAGATTGGAATCCGCCAAGTGTTGTCGCGCGGTCGCTCACGGATCGATTTCTGAACCTGTCCATAATCCTGTCCCACATGCCCTTCGAGGACGCATTCCCGAACGAACTGGACGGTGCTGGAGCGTATGAGATTCACCTGTCGGTGGGGTCTCATCACAAGGAGCTCCGGTCTCCCTCTCGGGTGCCGGCCGCTGAGGCAGCGGCGTGGGCAGCTGCGATCTTCGGACCATGGGCAAACGATGCTTACTCGCTGGGGGCCGTGGTGAAGCGTTCGGGTGGACAGCCGTCCGCACTGCATTTCGCCTTGTACTTAGCGGGGGAGGGTACCCCTCGCCAGCCTCCGTCCGTAGACCTTGAACACCGCCCGCTCAGCATCGTCTAGGCGCCAGGTCGTTTATTCACAGTCGCCGGCGAATGTTGTTTCGGGATGGGCCGAAGACTGTCACGCCGTGCTCGACCTCGGCGGGCGTGGAGCTGTGGTGAACCAGAGAGACGTGGTCTGTTGCGTGCACTGCGGCTTGGTCGTAGGAGTGCACGGTCGCGTTGTCGTAGGCATAGGTGGTGGTGTCTTCTCCGACTTCGCCGTAGGAGTCGTCGACGAGGTTGCTTGTTGCGCGGTTGGTGGCGCGGACGCGGGTGGTGTCGAATGCGTCGGTGTGGGCGTTCCCGTATGCGAAGAGGGTCGTGTGTCCGAAGATTTGGGATCGTGCGGCGTCTGTAGCCACGATCTGGGCGCTGCGCTTCGTTTCGGGTGTCAGTCGGGTGATGGTGACCCGGGAGACGCCGATGATGCGGATGGTGATGCCGTCGACGAGCTCGGCGTCGGTGAGTTCTAGGGGTTCGTCGTTGCGGTGGTCGATAACGATGGTCTTTGCGCCGGTGCGCAAACGTTCGTGGATCTGGGGGATGGTCTGGCAGGTGGAGAGCGGCCGCCGCTTTATCGGAGGCATGTGTGCGTCACCCGATCCGTCCAAAGCCGGGCAGCAGGAACACGACCGACAGGAGTCCCCGCCGTCTCGCGTGGATCATCGGATTTGCTCCTGCCGGGATCGCCACTGGGCGATGAAGGATTGCTCGGTCTCTTTGTTAATGTCTCCCGGATGGCCTGTGAGCCATCTCAGGTATTGAAGCTCCCGCGCATCGTGCGGGGTAGGTGGATCTGCTGCTCGTTTGAGGTAGTCCCCAATCAGCATTTCAACCATCGTATCGACCTGAGCTGGTCCTGGCGATGCTGTCCTCGTTTCGACTTGGGCGATGAGCCAGGCTCGCAATATCCGATCGACAGCAACATCCAAGTCACCAGTAATAGCTCGATGTTTTTGGGCCTCCCTCAAGGCGTTTTGCTATTCCTGAGATCGAGTTGACATCCTCCTCGCCCTCACGGGACGAGGATTCCTTGATAGCTCACGCTACCAGGATGGTTGGTGCGGCACGTTTCCGTGACTGACGCACCCGATCCCCCAGACTGTCCTCGGGTTGGTGTTCGAGATTAAATCCGCGATCACGAATGTTGATCGCGGCATTGGTATCCGCATGATGTTCGAAACCGCATCCCTGGCACCGGAAAATCGCTTGGCTATCGCGGTTTTCCGGGCAGGTATAGCCGCAGTTCGAGCATTCCTGGGACGTGTATGCGGCCGGAACCGCGACGACAGACATCTTGTGGTCGAGACGCTGCGCGAACTTCCCCCAACACGAAGCCAGGATCGCCCGGTTCAGACCGGACTTCGCGCGCCCACCGTTGGGGAGGAAAGCTCCCGGGTTGTCGGGGTCCGGTTTCGGTTTCGCGCGCCGGGTCATGTTCGCGATCGGCAGCTTCTCCACCGCCGCAGCGCAATACGAGGAGGCAATTTCGCTGGTGGTTTGTTCGATCCAGTCCCCGCGCCGATCGGCCAGTCGCAACCGCAACCTGCTCAACTTCGCTTTCGTGCGGTGCCGGTTCGCCGAACCCTTCTGCTGGCGGGCCAGGCGCCGCTGCAACGCCACGAACCGGGCCTGCTCCCCCACGGTGAACCCGGGAGCATGGAACATCCGGCCATCGCTCGTGGCAACCGAGTTCGCGACACCCCGATCGATCCCCACCACCAGTGCCGTAGTGGGCGCTTCCCGGCGAGGTGCGGGCGGCGTCGTCAGGCTGACCGTCCACCGACCGTTCATCAGGGCGATCCGAGCCGACGTAGCCGCGCAGATGTCGGTCCAGGCCCGGGAAACGCGGAACCGTACCCACCCGGCCTTCGGGACCAGAATTTCGCCCCACTTCCGGTTGATGCGCCGCACCACCAGGTCACGTACGACGAACCCCTGCCGGGCGCCGAACCGTTTCTTGAAAGTCGGGTAGCCGCTGCGCCTAGCGAAGAAATTGGTGAACGCCCGATCCAGATCACGGAGTGCGCCTTGCTGCACGACAGTGGAACCGGCACGGAGCCAATCGAATTCACGGCGAGCTTCGGTCAGGTCCCGCATCTGCGAAGCCACCGAAATCTTCTGCCGGAAATGGCGGCGCGAGGGCGTCCACCACGAACGCTGCTCCAACCCGAGGTTGTAGACGAAACGAGCATGATCGCAATGCATCACCAACACGTCGAGCTGCGCACCCTCAACCGGGTACACACGCTGCACGATGCTCATGCCGACATACTGGCACGCATCACCGACAACAAACCAACATGCAGTCGCTAACCCCGCCCTCACAGACGAGGCTTGCGCTCAACCTCACGGTCATAACACTTAAAGGCAAGGTCACCGAGTCGTCGGTCGCAGCGACGGTGCGATCCCTCGGGCGCAGTCCGGGGACCTCTTCCAGCGGAATCGGGTCGTACCCAATGAATGCTCGAGCCGCAGACCCTTCCGTCCACTGAAGAGCCTTGTCCAATTTGTTGAACGCGTAGACGCCAGGCGATCACGCTGCAAGCGCACTCCTCGGCGATTGGTAATCGGTGACGATGCGTCGAGCGGTGGCGTAGTCGGCGCGGCCGCCGATGGTAGGAAAGCGGCCGTAGCGCCCTCGCGGTGTTGTTTCGATTGGTAGGGCGATGGTTCCGGGTGCGTACCTGCGGGGGCCGCTGCGTTTCTTTCCACGGTTGCGCCGCCACTCCAGCTCGTCGGTCCACCAGGCGAATAGCTCGCGCTCCGTCACGTGACGTAAGGCGCGGGTTGCGAGTACCCCTGAGACGCCGATTTGCTGAGCTGCTGTGTGGAGTTGAAGTCGGCGAGTCTGGGCTGTAGACCGTGATGTCGGGAGTAGCCGAAGGCGCGCAAACGCCTTCATTGCCGATTCCACTGTCCTATGTGAGTAGCCGGTCACTGCCGCAAGTCCAGGGGTGTCGTCAATCCCAGAGATCAGGTGCAGGTGGATTCGAGCGTAAGCAGGGCCTAGTCCGGGGGCAGGTGTCCAGAGGTCGTGAGCGTGGTGAGCGAGGAGCGTGTCTGGGGTGGGAGGGCCGGGGGCGTGTTCCACTTGTGTTGCACCTGTGCAGTACTCAGCGGGGGGTGGATTGAGCTTCCATGTTGCACCGGCGGTTCCGGAACCTGCCTGGACCTGGCTGACCCACGCTGCCGCTTCGAGTGCCCTCATCCTTCTGGAAATGGTCGATGCGTCCAAGCCGGTGGCATGGGCTAGTCGCCGGCAGTCAATGTCCAGGGTCGTGGTCCGAGCTGTGCGGGCGAGCTGAACCAACGCATGGAGTATCCGCTCGTCGCTCGGGCCACCTGGGCGCGCAAACGCCGCCGAGTTCCTGTGCAGGGCGTCCACGATCGTGTCCAGCTGAGCATCGAGCTCGTCCCACGCGGCCGAATCGACGTCGGTCACTGAAGGAGCGAACACCGCGGCCGCTTCGATTGCACGGGACCAGTGTTTGGCAAGTGTGAAGCTGTGACCGGCGTTCTTGTCTTCGAGGAGGCGGATCAGCCCTGGTGCAGTCAGGGCTGCCTCGACGTCCTTAAGGGTGCGACCGGATCGAGCCATCCCGAGGAGAATGCTGAATGCGACGGCGCTGCGGTCGCAGTCCTTGCTGAGCGGGGTCGCCAGGAGAAGCCTCGTCCGCGCTGACAGTGAACGTCGTGGACGGTCCAGGCGAGGTCCATCGGCGGACTCGATGATCCGGATCGGTGTCGACCGGCTAGCGGCGCCGGATAGGTGCGTGGAGTGCGGGTGCCTGGCCAGGAGCCAACCGATGACGTCGGTGGGGGTTCCGGGGCGCATGGCTGTTAGCGTCTCGGAGAGTGCGCGACCACGTAGGCGGGGGAGTGCATGTCCTCCTGCTCGGTGTGGGGCACCTGGTCCTCGGACCGCGCCTGTGATCGGGTTGCACAGGGGGCTGGTGTCGAGACTGGGATAGTGCGCACTCAGTGCGTGGGCGAGCGTCTTCACGGCTGCTGGTTCGGCTGCCTCGCTGAGGGTGACCCAGAGATGTTGTCCGCCAGTTGGTCCCGATGTTGTGCGGAGGTGTCGTACTCCGAGTTCGGTCAGCTCGTGGGAGAGCCGGTCGGCGTCTGCTTGTGCAACGGCCGGGCCGTGGGTGCTTGTGTCGAAATCGAACGCCAGCAGCCGGTAGTTGTGGCGGCTGTCCGTGAGGTGCAGTGCCCATGGCACATGTGGTGGCTCGTCCGGCGCCGGCACTGTTGTGCTGTAGTCGTGTGTGCCGTCCGGATCTATTCGGATGCGGACGCGCGGAGACCACAGCACCGCACGTGCGTAGAGAGCACTGAGGGAGGCGTTGTCTTTTTCATCGTCGAAGACACGCGGTAAATTGGGTGTTGAATCTTCTTCAGGGTGTGGGCTACCCTGAGACCAGTCAGGCAAGACTGTCCCTTCGGGGAAATGCAGTACCGCTGGGATCCGAGCTGATAACTCGAATCTCACACAACTTCGAAAAACCCTCGACCCCGCCCGGTTGGGGGTTTTTTGCTGCGAAATTTGGTGAGCGCTGCTGCTAACGATGTGTGGTTGTTACGGCATCCCCCGCCCGGGTCGGCCGTCTACGCGAACTTCGTTACGCGGTGAGCGGGAATCCCTCCTGGTCAAGTTCGACCACGAGTTCGGAGTGGCCGGTCACGAGCGCGAGTACGTCAGCAAGGAATTGGCTTTCGGACGACACACCCGCGTCCATCCGGAGTTTGTCAAGGGCCTCGGCCACTGGCAATGGCAGACGAGTAGATACACGATGGCGCTCACCCTTGCTAGGTGTAGGCATTTGCAGCTCCTTTCGAGTCCGACCTCTGAAGCAAGCGATCATGGGCCAGCTTCCCGTCCATCCTGACCCAGCATCGCTGTTTCGTTGCGGTGACACGCCGAGCTAGCAAGCCACAAACTTTGGCGAGTTTACAATTATGGGTCGATTTTCTAGGAGGCCTCGAAGCGTGCCGCGAGGGCCTTCCACACAACAGGGTTGCACAAACTAGGGCGGCCCGAACGTCAAGGAAGAACTTCCCGTCGGGCGCGCCGCGTCAGAATGTCAGAATCGCCACTTTAACTGGCATAGCACCTCCCTTTGTCGATACTTTACTCTTCGAGAGAAGTCGGACTACGCTCAAAAGCTAGCTGCGTTAGTGATGTGCAACCAACACTAGACTTAAGTACATTGGATTAAAATTGCGCTACGTTCATGTAGATTCGGACTGCGGAGTCGACGATTCCCTCGCGTTGAGCTTCGTGGCGCGGAGTACGGGATGTGTTCTAGCGGGAGTGACAACGACTTGGGGCAATTGCACGGCCAAGGAGGCCGCCGCTAACGCCAGTTTTGTTTTGAGTCTTGCCACAAGTGATGACGTGCCAGTCGTGGCAGGCAGCATGCCGGAGAGTTCGTGGCAGCGGGGCAGCGCGCACGGCCGCGACGGTCTCGGTGACACTGAGCAGCCTCGGAAGCCTTGGTCCGGACCCGTCGGCGCCCCGGAAAAGATCGTTCAGTTTGCTCAAGAGAACGCAGGGAACGCGGAACTACTGTGCATTGGGCCCCTCACCAACCTCGCGACCGCGCTCACCCTCGAACCCAATCTCCCTCAGCAATTGAGACACGTCGTCGTTATGGCGGGACACGGGGACAAGAGGAACGATTGGCTTCACACCGTAGGAGATACGAACACACGCCATGATCCGCTCGCGGCCCAGTTAGTAGCGGAATCAGAGCTGGCGATTACCTGGGTCGGAATAGATGTCACCCGCCAAGTGCTACTCGACGAAGGCGACTTCGGAACCGACGTCCTTGGCCGCACCCTTCGGCGCATCCACGACTCTTACGGCGCCCAGCGCGGTGCTGCATATGGATTCACTCCCCAGGTCGAGTGGAAGGTGCCCGCGCATGACGGAGTGACTGCGGCATGCTTGGTGAACGAACTGACGGCCAAACTCACGACCTCCCCAGGGAGGATGGCGGTCCAGAGTGATTCCAGCGGGCCCGTGCTTCGATTCGTAGGTCCGGGTCATCACCGAATTGCGGTTGGGATCGATGCGTCATCGGTACGCGCAATGCTCAGGAGCTCAATGAGATGGGAGTAAGCAAGCAGATCAGTCGACTCAGAGCTCGGAGGATTGTCGCTCAGGCTCTCAAGCGACAGGCGTTCACTGTCGATGGCCTCTGCCAGTTCTGTTTCGAGCGGACCGGCCGGCCTGTAGTTCTCGTACCTTTCCCAGTTGCAGAAGTAGAGGATCGTCCTTCTGGATTTCTTCTGCGTGCCCGCAACAATGTTGACTACGTGTTCTATGACCATCGGACAGGTTCCTGGCGAGCAACATTAATTATCTGCCACGAACTGGCCCACATATTCCTTGAGCACAGTTGCGCGATGACCGAAGTACTCGATGATCAGATGTTAGCTGCATGGTTCCCGTCGTTGTCTCCGGAACTGTTGAAAAATACACTCAAACGCACCGACTACGACACCACCACCGAGCACGGAGCAGAATACCTGGCCACAAAGCTTTTGATCCTGACTCTGCTCGATGACCTGGACTACAAAGCCTTACGGCGCTCCGTCAAGATCATCTGTGCAAGCAATATGATTCAGGCGTATGGAAGTCGATGAGAAACCACTTGCCGATCGCCGTTGACCTAGGAGTTCTCGTTTTTGCCTGGGCGATCGTGATCGCACGATTCTCGCTGGTGCGTAACTATCACGCCCAGATCGTCAGTGTCTTGATTCTGTGTTTCACTGCTGTCGACACTCTGAAGTTCGGCCCAATCAACGACCTGCTGACCTCTGCAATCGATGCTCGAACGGTCCGACTATTGGCCCACATCCTGTGCGTTGCGGCGGCGGCTGTTGCCGCATGGGCAGCAGCGAGTGCCGTTGGACGGCTGAGACCTGGATTTCTTGTCCTCGGCGTCACTGCCGCGGCGCTGGGGCTGGCAGTTTTGGATGCGGTTGCTGGCAATCGCGGGCTAGTTATCGAAGCGGTAGAGCCTCAGTATTTCTCGCTCTCTTACTTCACAATTTATGCAGGCTCGATTGCGATATTTGAAGCGTACGCAGTGGTCGTACTGGCGTCGGCCATTCGTACTGACAAGCCACACGGCGGGCTTCTTGCACCGGCTGCAACCGTCGTCGCACTCTTCCTCGCGACAGGTTTGAACGCGATAAGCCTCCTCTGGTACGCAGTGCGCGCTGCCACTGGAGATATCGGGCCGGCTGAGCAACTCCAACGAAACAGCAACGGAAACCTTTTTGCCTATTTCACGCTCGTCGTCGCGATCGTTGGTTCGGCTGCCGTGATACGGCGAACTGTCGCGGGAAATGAATCACAAGCGCGGTCCGCTATGGATGTCACTGAACTGCAGCGTCTGTGGCAAGACCTGACAGACGCTGCACCGAGCGTCAAATTCGATATGCGCCATTTTGAGCCTGATGCGCGAGTGGTTCGAATGATTACCGAGTGCATTGATGCGGTCTACGAACTCGGCCTTGATCCTGCCGTGGCAACTAGGTCCGACCTTTCATCTCAGCGGACCGCACGGTCTCGCAATTCCACTCCAGAGACACTTCCCGACGCCCGTATCAGTGCTCGAGATGTCTTTGATCTGGCGAGACGTTGGGATCAGAAATCCCTTCCAGACTGACCAGCAACGCCTTGCGTTGAGTCGCGTTGGCGGAACCGCGAAGCATCACACATTCGGGTCCCGCGGCGACTAGGACATGAACTAAACGCAGTTCCGTATACGCCTCGTTCTCGCCGGGAATTCCGAAGTAGCTCTCAATTGCTGCGCTTCCGCTTTTAAAAGCCGCACTAAGTTCGACGAAACGCGCCTGCTGTTGGCCAGTTAGTTTCCCCGACAGCAGATCAGTTTCCTCGCAGCCAAGAGCACACGCCACTTCAGCACTGCTCAAGCCCGTCACACTGAGCAAAAGTCCGACTTTATCCTGATCAGTGACGTAATCACTCATCACTGTCTCCCTGGTTCAGTTCGTTCGCCAATGATCTTCGTCGCGCATTCGCTTTTGTGCGCGCGGGGGTGATGTCATCCGAGGGTACGGACCAGAATTCTTCCAGCGCCTGTGCAACCCACGTCGGGTTGATGAGACCTTGCTTGTCTTGATTGCGAAGCATCGAAGAAGCCACTTTGCCTATGTACGGGGAGATCAACGTACGCAAACGATCTACGACGATTGCTAGTTCAGAGTTGTCAATTTCGTCGGCCAGGCGGCGAAGTTCGACACTTACCTCAACAAGATCACCTAGTGCGGCGTAAGAAATCGTGACCTCTCCCGCGGGCGCACCCATCTCGGCCGCTCCGAGAGGCGTGGGGTCGCCCCCTTCGTACGCCGTCGCCGCGCTGCCCTCGGTCCACTGCAGGACTCGGTCAAGCTTGGAGAACGTGGCCATGCGCAGAGGCGGCGATTCACCACTCTCGATGCGCACCATCGTGGGCTCTGAGGGTCCCCCCTGCGCGGCGACTGCGGCAAGGCTCAGGCCCAACTGACGTCGACGCAAATTGACTACGTCGGCGAACTGCTGCATGTCGGGCATAGAAGCAGCGTACTTAAAAGAGACCCAATTACCCGACTCCGCAGCGCACCTCGCAAGTTGCCAGCCACACTCGATACATAAGTGTTGCATAAGTGCGTACTTCCTGGATATATTTACATCGCCAATGTATGAGCTTCACGTAAGCGGCTTGTAGTTGACACGGTTCGGACACAAGGTTCGGACAGCTGATTGAAAATGGGGCCGAATTGAGGGCAATCATCGAGATAAATCTGGGGCAGCGTCCCGCAAACCTTGCGGGACGCTGCCCCAGCGGTAAGTACCACGACTCGATCCTTCCCTACCTGCCGACCATCCAGGCCTGGCTAGGTCTCCTTCGCAACCGGCTGGAACCCACTCCCCTTCCCGCCCGAAGCGGAGTGGGTTCTCCGCTTCCATCTCATCTTTTCGCACCTCTTAGGACATATACGCACCGCAGGTGTGCGGTGGCGCCACCAGGCAACAGAAAGGACCCGCTCGAATCACTGGCTTAAGGATGTATTCCGCGCGGGATTTTTGTTCGTGCCTGTGCAGCCCTCTTCAATTTCCTCCGGCTTCCCGCATCCTTCCCAGCGCGGCTGCGGCGGGAACCTTGGCCACGTAGCGCCTGCTGCGCTGGTTTCCGTTTCCGCCCGGTTTGTGGTTGCGCCACAAACTCATTGAAGGAGAACGCTTTTGAAGAATCGCGACTACCAGTGGTAGTCAACGGGCCACCCACTTTCGGTGCGCGACGAGGTAACGCTGACGGCCTTGACGGTCACGGTGTTCGGTTGCGCCAGTGTAGCGATTTTCGATCCGTCGAGCGCGGCGTTTCGACGCTGCGCGTAGGTCCTATTTTTTGTTGTGCTACAACGCTATTGAAGGAATTTTGATGAATGTAGTTGGTTCGGTAATGGATGTGTTCTGTCGGTCTCGGTGGCGGTCGGTCGTCGTCGTGGCGACGTGTGTGTCGCTCGGTTTGAGTCCCGCGCTCGCGGCGGCGGAAGTTATCGACGTGTCGTCGTCGGGTCAGTACTCGACCAGCGGTGCTGCTTCCGGCGATTCCGTTTCCGCCGACGCAGCTACCTCTACCTCTACCTCTACCTCTACTGCCGGCGGATCGTCGACGATTGGTTTGGGCCCGTTGTCGCAGGCTGAGATCGCGGCTGCGACGGCGCCTGCGGTGAAGGATTTCGGCACGATTGAGGACAATGCGGCTGCTGTGGGTGTCGAGGCGGTCAATGCGTTGGCCCAGATGGTGGCGACGCCGGGTGTGAAAGTCCGCCCGGAAACGGTGGGTGGTTTGATTCGTCTTGCGGTGGCTGGAGCGCAGGTCGCGGCTTCGGGTGGTACTGCTGCTCCGGCGCAGATCGGTGTTATCACCGGCGCTGCGGGTGCGATTCCGATGTTGGTGGCGGATTTGATCGCGCAGGGCAAGGTGCTTCCTCAGCAGATCAATGATCTGATTCACCTTCCGGGGACCGTGAAGGACCGGTTGGGGATCAATTCGTCGGATCTGCTTGACGAGATTGCGATTTCGGCGGATGCGTCCGGTTTCACGGATTCGTTGAATCGGTTGCAGCGTCTTCTCGATCAGACCGACACTTCACGTTTGTCGGATTCTCTCGACAATCTGGGTGACACTCTCACCCTCGACAACCTGATGCGTCTGGGTTTGGGTACCGCGATTCCGGGCCTCGACCAGTTGACCAAGGGTGCTGGTGCATGGGCGGACTCCGGGGCTACGGCTGACGATGCCGTATCCGCGATCGGCGATCTTGCAGCGGCGGTGAACGGCTGATGCCCGAGGCAACGATGGTGAGCGGTCGCCAGCGGTGGATGCTGACGACCGCTGTAGTGGCGGTGCTGTCGGTGGTGCTGTCGGTATTCACGTCCGCATCCTGGGCGCGCGCTGACGCTGGTGAAGGCCTCGGACTGACCGGCCCTGGCGGATATTCGGGTTCGTACAAGCTTCCCGATGGTGACGAAGGGTGGTGCATCGACTTCCTGAAAGCCGAACCGATGGCCAACGGAGGCGGGAATTACGCCGCAGCTGTTCCGCTGGAAGGCGTTTCGGCGGCCGATCTGAAGATCGCGGTCTTCGCGTTGAGCGAGGGTAACCGCGCTCTCGCGTCCGGCGACGGTCAACTGGCGGCTGCCGTGGCGGCTGTACTCCACAGCCTCTCGATCAACCAGGGCGCTCCGTGGGACGAGTCGCTCCCGGCTGAGGCTCGCGCAGATTACGATCGCATCATCAGCTCGGCTCCTGAGGTGGCGGAAGGTGCGTCGTTGCAGGTCCGCGTTCCGGAGGGGTGGACCGGCGATGGCACGAATTCAGGTTTCCAACGCATCTTGAGCGTGCAGCAGCCGGACATCCCGACCGTCGAGCCTTCGATCGGGACCTCGGCGTCGCTCGCAGGGTCGAACGTGATCACCGATGGCGCCACGGTCACTGACCGGGTCACGTACAGCGGTGTGGTTGCAGGCAAGTCGTACACCCTCGATGGCGAGTTGGTGTGCAAGGCCACTGGTACCCGTACCGGTGGTGTCGGTTCGAAGACCTTCACTGCGGATGCCTCCGGCGCCGGAACGGTCGATGTGGAATTGGTTGTCGCTGATGGTGATTGCGTGCAGCAGGTCGTTTTCGAGAAGTTGATCGACGACAGTGGCGCAGTGGTGGCCACGCACGAGGACATCAATGATGCGGCGCAAACTGTCGGCGAGAAGATTTCGACGACGACGACCGCACCGAGCACCACCACGCCGAACACCACCACCACGGCGAATGCCACGCCTTCTCGTGGCCCGAACGGAACACTGTCGGTGCGCAAGGTCGCCGCAGGTGAGAAGACTGATGCAGCGCTCGAAGGTGCGCAGTTCGAGGTCCGTGACGGTAGTGGAAAGGTGATCGAGAAGTTCACCACGACTCGTCGTGCGTCGTCGATCGTGCTTGCCGAAGGTTCGTACGAATTGGTGGAGACCAAGGCACCGAAGGGCTACGCGGTGTCGGAGAAGCCGACGTCGGTGGACATCGTCGCTGAGCGGACCACGACGGTGGAGGTTGCCAACGCGCTGAACCCGATCATCGACGTGAACAAGTATTCGTCGGTCGATGGTGAGTATCTTGCCGGCGCGAAGTTCCGGCTCCTCAAGGGCGGGGAGACCGTCACCGAGTGGACCTCGAAGGACGAGGTCACGTCGCTGATCGTCGATCCGGGCGAGTACGAGATCGTCGAGGTCGAGGCTCCTGCCGGGTACGTCAAGTTGGACAAGCCGCAGAAGGTTGTCGTCGCGGGTGGCGACCACAAGGCGCTCAACATCACCAACGCTCCGGATGTGTCGACTCCGGAAGGGCAGGCGGAGGCGGACAAGCCGGCACCGCGTAAGCCGATCGCGTCGATCCCCTCGGGACCGACCACTCGGTAAAACCTGCGGACGCTATCGGCGTCCGTGACCGATCGTGAGCCGGCGGGTGTGGGCTGAAACCTCCCCCCCTCGCTGCACCTGCCGGCTCACCACCTTCTTCCCATTGCTGACTTTTGATTCCCTTTTCAATTTTTTGTTCGTCGCCTCTCCTCGCGCCAGCCGCGCGAGTCGGCTGACCCAAGGAGCTGTGATCCTGTTGAACGGTATTGAACCCGGCCCCGAATCCGATTACCCGCTCGACGATGTCGACCTCCCTGACGCGGATGGCGAATTCGATGATGCGCAGACAGAATTCATTGTCACGGCGGGTTCGCCGCTGGTGAGGTTCGGCGAACCCTCGGAACCATTCCCCGTCGGCGGCAGCGGCTCGATGCCGTCGCCCGCACCGGGCGCGGCGGCGTGGTCGACCGCGACGGTTGCCTCTCCGGTACCGCAGTCATGGTGGCACCGGCTCTCCGGTGTGGGGCGCGCTTTGTTGGTGACAACACCGTTGCTGGTCGTCGCAGCGGCAGTGGCGATCATCGCCGCATTGACGTACGCGAGCGGCGAGGGCGGTCCACCGCCGGCGTTCGTCGACAGTGCTACCGGCGTTCAGGATTCGTTGCCCGAGCCGGTGTTCGCTGCGGTGCCGCCGGAGTTCGGGGCGGGGATGACCATGCGGATCGGAGACGCCGACGGCCCTGTCGACCCGGTGAACTTGGTGGGTGGCACGACGTTGCTTCCGCCGTCCGACATTTCCCGGCTCGGCTGGTATGCGGCATCACCTCTGCCCGGCGTCGACGGTGCGGGATCGACGGTGATCACCGGCCATGTCAACGACGCCGTCCAGGGCGAGGGTTACGCGGCTCGCTTCGTGCGGCTTTCGGTCGGTGACACGGTGACGGTGTCCGTGGACGGAGAGCCTCACGTTTACCGGGTTTCGCAGGCTCCGACGATGACGCCCAAGGGTGGGCAGCTCCCTGACGTCGTCAACGACACGGTCGGGGAGAACCGGCTGGTTCTGATCACCTGCGGCGGTGAGTACGTCGGGGGAGCCACCGGTTACGCCGACAACATCATCGTCGTCGCGGAACCCGTTGCAGGTGATCGGTGATGGCACTGTTCACACGCCGAACATCGGCAGCGTCCACCCCTGACCTCGAGAACACCCCTGCACCCACATTGGAATCCCAGGACGCCGTCGATTCCGGTCGGCGCGCGCCAGTGGTGGCAGGTGCAGCAGGCGGTGTCGGAACGTCGGTGATCGCTGCTCTGATCGGCGGGATCGACGAGGGAGTCGTCGCGGCCGGACGTGGAGCGGATGTGCTCGTGGCGAGGTGGGATGTTCCCGGCTGCATCGCGGCAGGAGCCGCTTTGGCCCGAATGCACGATGCCGCCGCATATCCGGCGCTGGTCCTGGTCGCAGACAGTCCGCGCCCCCGGCCCGCGGAGGCTAAAGTTTTGGCCCGGATTCTCCGCGGCCTGGTCTGCGAGGTCGTGACGGTCGATTGGTGCGAGCAGCTGCGCATGACCACCGATCCCGTCGCCGAAATCACTCGAGCCGCAACACTGTTCGATGCACCGGCGAAGTCGTTGACTCGGTGGGTTCGGCCGTGGAAGGCAGTGCGGATGATCGTCCTCGCCGTCGTCGCTGAGCGACTCGAACCAGGATGGTCCGCCGAGGCCGCCCCTTCTGCATCGACCGGGTTCGCTGTACCGGACGGTGCGAGTACAGCTCCCGTTTCCGCTCCACGGTCGCAATCGCGGCGTGGTCGGCATTCGGCAGCGCTGTCGGCGTCGACGCCGTCAGCGGAATCAACAGATCCGGGGGCTCTCGCGTGAGGCCTCTGGACACGATCGGGAAGGAACCCGGAAACGATGTCGATATTACTGTGGGCCAGCGAGATCACCGCGAATGTGCCCGCACCGAGCGGCGGGGCCATGCATTCGACGCTCGCGTCGAGTACGGAACTGCACGCCCAGCTCTTGGGCGATACCCCTCCGGCTCTCCCGGACGGGGATATGAAGGCGAAACTGGAAACGTTCCTCGGATATTTCAAGGGGATCGCGATCGTGGCTGGTGTTTTTTCGATCGTCGCGGTCGGAATCTTGATGATGACGGGTATGCGCTCGCGGTCGGATCTGGCGAAGACGGCGGTGACGCACATGCCGTGGGTGATCGGCGGCTTGTTCCTCGCAGCGACGGCAGCGCAGATCGTGCAGTGGGTGATCGCCTAGAGAGCGATCCTTCTTCCCGGAGTTCGCAGTCGGATGTCGCGACGGTAGCGCTGTGCTCGGCGACCGCGTGTGCAGTGGTGTTGATCATCGCGGGCGCGATGCTCGTCGGTGGAGGCAGCGGGGAATCGATTGCGCAGCAAGCGTCCTCAGCTGTACTCCTCACTGGCGGGGTGGGTTTCGCGGTCTGCGGTGCGGCGGCGTGGTTGGTCGGACTGTGTGCGTCGATCGCGCCCGTCATGGCCCTCACACCTAGGCGAATGCGTCGCCCTGAGGTAGTTGCGGACCTGGTGTGCACATTGGCGTATCTGGGGTCCGGATTCCTCGCCGCCGCATTCGGTGGCGCGGTGTGGGCGGCGATCAGCAATGGGTGAAGCACCACATGGTGTTGACAATCAACACCTTTCAACGTTCAGCGAAGGGAAGTGGGGGAGATGAGTTTTCGGCGGGAGTCGTTCGATCCTCGGAGATCGAAAATGATGGCGGGGCTGGCGGGGTTGTCGCTGCTCGCGGTCTGCGCAATCGTGTGGTCGGTGATTGCGATGACCGGCGGAGGCGGAGAAGAGCCCGTCACCGTCGCGTCAGGAACCAGCACCACTGAACGCAGTTCGAATAGCTCGATGGACGAACGCGCCACCAAAGCGAGCGGCACCACGTCCGCACCGTCCACGACGATGCGCCCATTGGGGGTCGGGTCACCGCTGACCAGCTCGACCCCACCTCCTCCGTCGACGACGAGTGGGCCGGCTCCGAAGACTCCGGATGTTCAGGTCCTTCCTGGCTCGCCGAATCCTGGGCCTGGGGTGTCGGTGCTTCCGCGCAGTGACGCGACACTCGATGCGGTGGCCTCTGTTCCTGCGGCGGCGCCGCAGGTTCGCACGGAGACTGTCGGTGAGGTACCGGCAGCGACATCGGCACCTACGCAGACGCCGGGGGTGACGCTGACCGACATTCCGTCGACCACAGCGCCCGACGATCCGACGTCGACCCGGACGCCTGGGGTCACGATCACCGATGTGACCTCGACGTCGGCGCCGACTACGACGGCGGGCGGCGACCCGACGTGTGGCGGTGTGGAGCGCAAGTCGGTGACCAGCGGCGATGTGGTGATCATCGTTTCTCGGTACAGCGCCGCGTGCGCAGCGGGGAGCGGATTGCCGTCGACTACCGGGAACGCGGACCTCGCTGATGCAGCAACGAAGATTCTTGCCGGCGGACACGGCAGCGACGCTGCGGCCGCCGATCTCGCGGCACGGTTGCGTCCGCTCGCCGAATTCGGCGGCATGGTCGCGGTGACTTCGGGCGATCAGTACGTGCTCATTCAGATCGAGGGGCGTTAATGGCGAAGTTGAAGGAACCGAGTGGACTGCCGAAGTCGATGATCGCGGCGGCGTGCGCGGTGGCGGCGTTGTTGCTGGTCGCTGTCACTTTGGTGATCGTGTCGCTGAGCCGAGGTGACGATTCGGCGTCGGGTCCGGTGTCGACGTCGCGGCCGGGACCGCCGCCTGGACGCTCTATCGCGGATCTCACCAAGGACAACAATCCCCCTGATTTCGATGTGACGATCGGTATGTCCCCGGCGACGGGGATGCCGCCGATGGATGTCGAGACTGCACGCAGGTTCTCGATGATTTCCGATGGTCTCGATGCCGATCCGGCCGGACCTGATTCGGCGGCGCGGCCGGCGGGGTTGCAGTGGGCGAAGTTCGGTTACGACGGTCTTCCTGTCGGTCCGACGGTGGGTCCGACGACCATCGACGGGCATTGCACATCAGGGTTCGCCCATACGCTCCAGGGCGCTGTCGCTGCCGCGATTCAGAAGGGAACACGAGCGGCGTTGTTCGGCGAATGCGCTGAGCTCTACGGGATTCCCACCACTGAGCAGAGCGCGTGGGACCACCTGCGGTTACTCCTCGCGCCGATCACCTTGCTTGACCGCACCACGTTCGTCGGAGTGGGTCAGGTCTGGATCGACGAGAGCGACCCGGATGTCGTCGCGTTCGAACTCATCGGCACGCGCAACCCGGACGGCACCCGATACGCACTGCGCGTGCAGATGCAGTGGAGCGACGGGGACTGGAATCAGGTTCTCACTGATGACATAGATGTTCGCCGCACGATCTTGGAAAATGATCGGAGTTGGACCTCATGGCAGTGACAACCGGACACCACTCCGCGCTTCGCGCCTGGATACTGCGGTTCGCTGCGCTGGTTGCGATCACGGTCACGCTCGTGCTCGCGGCGATCGGGCCTGCCGTCGCGCAGGACCAGGGAGTCGGGACCATGTCGGAGACTGTCTCCGACTTCTGCAATACGATCGCTGACCCACTCGCCAGTGTCATCGGTGGGCCTGTCATCGGAGGCTTCGTCGGGGACATTGGTTGCGGCGGCGCGGCGGCGATTGCCGACCCGAGCGGTACTGCCGAGCGTGCGACGAAAGCAGTGTTCTCGGGTGCATTGGGCGATATGGCGCAGTCGTCCGCCGACGGTGGCCTCGAGCTGATGCAGCGTGCGTTGACGTGGTGGACGATGACCTCGACGGCGAATCCGATCGATGCGGACCGCTATTCCTCGATCGTCACCTTGTCCAATTCGCTGACAGTGCTGGTTGCGGGGATCGCGATCGCGGGCGTCATCGGCACCGCAATCTCGTTGTTCCTCCAACGCCGGATGGCTCCGGTCGTCGAACTCGGTACCGGAATTTTCAAGTACATCGTGACCACCGGGTGCGGGTTACTCGCTGTCGGGATTCTCGTTGCGGTTGCGGATGAGTTGTCGACGACGATCACCACCGATTCGATCAACCGGTTCAACGAACAGATGAAGGGCTCGATGCTCGGGGAGTGGGCTGGCAGTCAGCCTATGTTGACGACCATTTTGGGTTTGGTTCTGTTGATCGTGGCTGCATTGATGTGGCTGGCGTCGATCGCCCGCGAAGCCGGTCTGCTGGTATTGCTGGCGTTGATGCCTCTCGCTGCGGCGGGGCAGTTCGCCTCGTTGACGCGCGAGTGGTTGGCGAAGTGGGCGACGCCGCTGATTGCCCTGATTTTCTGGAAGCCGATGGCCGCGTTCATCTATTCGGTCGGCTTCGAATTCACCGGCAACGGCAGCGAAGGAGACGATCTGAAGCTGGTGGTCGTCGGGCTGATGGTGCTGGTGCTGTCGGTAGTGGCGCTGCCGATGTTGATGGGGTTGTTCTCGTTCGCCGGTACGAAGATCTCCGGTGGGTCGTCGGTTTCTGCTCTCGCAGCCGGAGGCGGCGCGTTGATGGGATCTGCTGCTGGTGGTGCCATGTCGAACTTCATGTCCGCCAGCGGCCCTGGCAGCAAGTCCGAGAACACCGGGTCGAGTAGCAACAGTTCGTCACTGACGCCCCCTGGATCAGGTGATCAAGAGGGTGAGAGCGGCGGAAACCTGGCAGAGGGCGGCGGCAGCGACCTCGATGGGGAGGTCGCAGCTGTAGCCGGCGGTGACAGCGGTTCCGAGGGAGGCGCACAAACCGGCGACGAACAGAACGCCTCCCAGTCGGGTGATGCCGGTGCGGCGGCGAGCAAAGTCAGCGACGGCGCTTCCGAAGGCGCCGAGGAAGGCGCGAAAGCAGGCGGTGGTGTCGGGGCGGCAGTCGGTGCAGCCGCGGGCGCCGCAAAGGGCGCAGCCGACGCCGGGATGGACGAGATGGCAGCGCCGTTCGAGGAAGCGTCCGCCTCCATGGGCGCAAGCCCGGAGGGCGGCGGCTCGGGATCGGGCGATGCTCCGTTCCCCACATCGGCGTCCCCACAATCGGGCCCCGACAGCAGCACACCGACAACCGACCCGTCCGGGTCGACCTCGACGACCCCCGATTCGACACCGACCCCGCCCCAGGGTTCGTCCTCGGGAGACCAGAGTGCAGCTTCGTCGCCCGCGTCGCCGCGGCAAGGTTCCGATCCGGTCAGCTCAGGAGTGGACAGCACGATCCCGTCCGCTTCACCGGGAGGCGGAACGAACACCTCGCCGGGCGGCGGCCCGTCCGGTTCCACGCAATCCGGCTCGTCGTCGTCACCGGCCTCGAACGTCGGCGGCGGCGGGAGCGGTGCCGGGGGCGCAGCCATCTGAGGCGAAAGCCATTTTCATGCAACGGAACATTCTTCCGTTGCACCATATTTCACGACATCGAGGAGTGATCGAGAGTGAGCGAAACAAGGGAGCCGAAAGCTCCGTACACGTTCGGTGATTATCGCCGCGCACAAGGGTTTTCGATCGGCGGAATACCACTACGCAGGATGTCACTCGCGGGCGCACTAGGTCTGTGTACGATCCTGTCGTTCAACTTCTCGATGAAGTTGGCGGCGGTCATGCTGGTCACCACGGCCCTCGTGTCGATGGTGTTCGTGATCCCGTGGGGTGCACGAAAGTCCACGATGTACGAGTGGGTGCGGTACTACGCACGCGGCAAGTGGAGGATCTCGCGCGGTGTCACCGATCTGGTGTCGGGACCGCTCACCCAGTTCGAAAGACGCAATCGTCTCCCCGGCGTGTTGGCGCCGCTGGTGCCGGTGACCGTCTCCGACGGCGCGGGCGGCGAGCAGGTCGTGTTGCACAACCGGGCGACGGGCATCATTTCCGCGATCGCGAGGTGCGCGCCGGTGGGAACCGCGCTCGCCGACCGCGACGATGCGGATTCGTGGGTGGCGAACTACGGGTCGTTGTTGGCGTCGTTGGGGTATCGGCAGATGGTCGAGTCGTTGGCGATCACCATCGACTCCGCGCCCTCGGGCGGCTCGACGCAGGAGGACTACGTCCGCGACCGCATGAATGATCATCGCGACTGGTCACCGACGTTCGCTCAGGCCGTGATGGAAGACCTCGTGACCACCAATCCGGCGGTCTCGGCCGATGTGACCACGACGGTCACCGTCAACTTCGACCCGGCGAAGATGAACCCGAAGCCCGCGACGATGGAGCAGGCCGTCGGTGAGGCGTTGCGGTGGATGCCCTCGATCGAGAACGGTTTGTCGAGTGCGGGCGCAACCGTGATCGGGCGTGCGCAGTTGCCGTGGTTGGTGCGTCGTCTGCGGATGGCGTTCGACCCGGCAGCACGCCGTGAGGCGACCCGTCAGCTCGAGGTCGGTGCCGATGACGCCGAGGTTCTGGCGTGGTCCGACGGCGGCGCGATGCGCGCGTTGGAGGAGTGGAAGTACTACCAGCACGATTCGGGTGTCTCGCATTCGTGGGTGATGGATGCGCCGCCCACGGGTTCGGTGCAGCACAGCATTTTGATTCCTCTGCTCGCTCCGGGTCCGTATCCGCGCCGGGTGTCGCTTGTGTACCACCCGCTCGGAGCTGCGGACGCGAAGAAGGTTGTGGAGAAGGAAATTTCGGCTGGAACGCTCCGTACGCTCATTGCAGCGAAAACGAAAAAGGATGTGACTCAGCGAGATATCGAGGATCGCAGGCGGGCGCTTCGCGCGGCGTCAGCTGAGGCGCAGGGTGCGGGTGTTGGAACGTTCACGATGTACGTCACGACCACGGTGGACGACGAGAGCGAGCTCGCGGCGGCGATCGCGGACGTGGAGAACCGTGCAGGGCAATGCAAGCTGACGCTGCGCGAGGCACATGGCGCGGAGGCCGCTGTATTCGGTTGCTCGCTGGGTCTGGGTATCGACCCGACCCGTGAGCTGACGAAGAAGCCCGGTACCCGTTGGGAACCGAAGTGAGTCGCTGCGGGCGCGTGGCGCCCCGTAGCAGTCGCCCGCGTCATCATCACCTTTGCGAGGAGTCGGTAACCATGCCCACACACACCACCATTGATGCATCTGCAAGCGAATACGCTGGTCAGGAACTGCGCGGATGAGCGCGCCGACGATCGAACCGAAGACAGACCCGACGCAGCGGGAACGGTTTCTCGCGTGGCGTGGCCGCGAGTGGGAGAAGGCTGCCGCAGCGAAGAAGGAGCGGCCTGCGCACCGGCTCGGTGTCGATGTGGACGCGCCTATTCCGCCGACGACCGGTGATCCGGTCCCCGGCGGTGGCCTGGCAGCCAATGTTCTCTCGGGTGTGGAGTGGCAGGGCGTGACCACGCAGGTGTGTGGCCTGTTCCCGTTCGCTGCACCTTCTGGGGTGCACGTTCGTGGTGTTCCGGTGGGCACTCACCAACACACCGGTGAGCCGGTCGGACTCGATCCGGCCCAGTGGTTGGCGGACAAATTGGTGTCCAATACCGCCATCTGGTGCCAGGGCCAGCCCGGTATCGGCAAATCCACCATCATCAAGCGTTTGATGATCGGGTTGATGAGTTTCGGGTTCCGCGCCATCGTGCAGGGCGACCTCAAAGACGAGTACGAGGACATCGTCCTCATGTGCGCGGGTGAGGACGCAGTCGCCCGTGTCGGGCGCGGTCTCGGCGTTCTCAACCCCCTCGACACGTCGCCGTTGATTCCCGCGATCGCGGCAGCGACCGGGCAGAAGAAGATCAACCTGCTCGGTGACGCGCATGCCTCTCAGGTCGATTTGCTCGAAGCTATGGTCACAATCGGTATGCGCGGCGCGCAGTTGGAAACGTACGAGCGGACTGCGCTGGAGCTGGCGCTTCGCCTGGCATCGGAGGGCGCTCGACGCCACGACAACCGCGATCCGATCATTCCGCAGGTCCTCGAAGTCCTCACGCAAGGGCCCGCGGAGTTGCGGTGGAGAGTAGCGGCGAACCCGGATGTGCCCTACGACTACGAGAAGACGATCCTTCGGTTGCGCGAGGGGCTGCGGTTGACCTGTGAGGGCGCTCTGAAGGGGATGTTCGACGGGCCGTCCACTTTTCGCGTCGATCCGGATCTGCCGGCGTTTTCGCTGTCCCTGTCGGCCGTGGAGGATTCCTCCGACGACGTGATCGCGGCGGCGATGATGTGCTCATGGGCATGGACGTCGATGATGTCGCGCGGCCAGTCGGCAGTCGGTAAGCCGCGCAACGTCTTTCAGATTCAGGACGAATTGTGGAAAGGGCTGCGCGCAGCGCCGGGTCTGGTCGAGAAGTCCGACGGTGTGACGCGTCTGGGACGGCACAAGGGCATGGTCTCGGCGCAGGTCTCGCACTCGCAGGAGGACTTGGATGCGTTACCGACGCCGGAGGACCGGGCGAAAGCGCGCGGCTTGGCTTCGCGTTCGAATGTGCAGATCTTCGGCGGTTGCGACGGCAAGGAAGTCGAGCGGATCGGCAAGATCACCAAGATCTCCGAAGCTGAAGGTTCGGAATTGAAAGCGTGGGCAGCGCCGCCGACATGGGTTCCCGGCCTGGCCCATCCAGGCCGCGGTAAGTATTTGATCAAATCCGGTCAGCGCCAGGGACTTCCGATCACCATGAGGCTTTCGGCGTTGGAACGCAAACTCTACGACACGGACCGCGCGTTCAGCAGTGTCCGCAACAAACGTATGGCCTGAGACCAGCGCCTGCCAGCCAGCTCTGCGAGGGGGGAGACCTCGAAGGAGCACACAGGTGAGAACACCGAATCTCGAAGTACTCCGGGCGATCCCGGAAGCTGATCCGGCCTTTTATCCAGTTTTCGATGCGGTCGCGACAGTGATTGCATCACAGCACAACTGCATCTACGTCCCAGGTCAGGCGGATGCGGCGATCGCGTTCGCCGCCGGCCGCGGTATCCGATTCCTACTCGGCGACATCCCTGTGGTGCCGGGAGCACCGAACGCACTACTGACCATGAGGGGAGCTGAAATCGCGCTGGCACACGTGATGTACGCGGTCTGCGGCAGCGGCCGTGACCGCTCTGTGTCTGCGGCTGCGGCGGCGGGCATGTTGGTTGCCGCTGCCGCCGAGGCAGGACTCGTCGTGACCGCGGCAGGAGCGGCGCGGTGAAGAAGGTTGCAGCATCGTTGGCGGTGCTCCTTATGACGTTGGTGATGTTGGTGGTTTTCGTGGTCGGCGGGAGCAAGAACACCGGCTGTGAGATGGGCGGCGGCGGAGCCATCGCGGCAGCAGGCTCGTGGATCAAGCCCACTGATCCGGCACAAACGCAGCTGAGCTCGCCGTTCGGGGAGCGTTGGGGCGCTGAGCACAAGGGCATCGACCTCGCGGGGCCGGAAGGGACACCGATTTACGCGTTCACCGACGGTCGGGTCGCCGACGCAGGCGAAGCGGACGGCTTCGGGCATTGGATCGTGCTCGATCATGTGATCGAGGGCCGCACGATGTCGACGGTGTACGGACACATGTGGGCTGACGGCGTCCTCGTTTCCGCTGGTGATCAGGTGTCGGCGGGGCAGCGTATCGCCTCGATCGGCAACGACGGACAGTCCACGGGCGCACATCTTCACTTCGAAGTGTGGGACGGTGGTCGCAGCAGCGGCAGCGCCGTCGACCCGCAGTCGTGGTACGACAAGGCCGCTGCTCCCGGAACGAGCAGTGCGCCACCTGCACCGGGGCCGACCACTGGCGAAAGTTCCGCCCCCGCCGGCACCGCCGGGTTGAATGCCGCACAGTTGGCGATGGCGCACACCGTAGTCGCTGTCGGTGAAGTGATGGGGATTTCCGAGCACGGCATCGTCGTCGCCTTGGCGACCGCGAGCCAGGAATCCGGGTTCCGCATGTATGCCAACGACGGCACCGGTCAACTCGCGCCCGATCAGCGGGACGTGTCCCGCTCGATGGACTTTCCCCATGACGCGGTCGGCAACGACCACGGCTCCGTGAATCAATTCCAGCAACAGTACCCGTGGTGGGGGAGCCTCGAGGAGTTGATGAACCCCGCCAGTGCGGCCCGCAAGTTCTACGACGCATTGCTCACCAGTGGCGATTGGGAGTCCCGTCCGGTGACGGTGGCAGCACAGACCGTGCAAGTCTCCGCGTACCCGGACGCATACGCCGACGACGAGCCCCTTGCCCGGACATTGGCGTCGACGTTCACCGGCGCCGGCGCATCGATGAGTCCCGAGCAGCTCGAACAACTTTCGGCGTCAGGCGCGCTGACTGTCGCTGCGGGCGGCGGCGGTCTTTGCGCGACCGATCCGTCGAACCCTGATGCCCCGGCCTACGCTCCGAACGGACCGTTCGGGCAGAACGTCATCGCTGCGGCGTCACGCTGGTTGGGTACGACGTACGTGTGGGGCGGCGGAGACACGTCCGGTCCGACCGGCGGCGGTTTCGACTGCTCCGGTTTGACGATGTACGCGGTGTTCGTGGCATCGGAAGGCAAAATTTCGTTGCCCCACTACACCGGCGATCCGGGCAATCCCGGACAGCTCGACGATCCCCGCGGGCAAGAGATCGCGTTCGATCACAAGCAGCCGGGAGATCTGATCTTCTTCGGCTCCGGACGCTCCACGCATCACGTGGCGATCTTCTACGGCACCGAGAACGGCCAGGACATGATTCTGCATGCTCCGCAGACCGGCGACGTCGTCAAAATCGCTCCGCTGAGCGGATTCACGGGAGAAGAAATGTATGTCAAACGATTCGGCTGACCGCACACGAAGGACGACAACGATGACACACTCAGAAACACGATCTGCGCGTCCCACAACGCGCCGCGCACTCGCGTCGGCCGCGGCAGCAACCGCGATGGTGCTGCTCGCCGGATGCGGCGGGGGAAGCGGGGAAGCCGGCGGAACGGACAGTGGTGAACTCCACGGCACCCCCCAGTCCTTCACGCCGCCGCCGGAGGCGACCCCGACCCTTCCTGATCAGTTCGCCGCCGTCGATCAGTTCCAACCCGATTCGGTGATGGTCGCGGCCCTCGAGACGCTGTTCTCGTATCAGCCGACCGTCGATCTGGGGCAAGGCGAAGCCGCGCAGCGGGCAGCACCGTTGATGGACGAGCGGTTCTACCGCGAGAATGCCGCGTCGATGACTGCGCTGGCACCGATCACCGGCAAGAGATGGCAGAGCTGGCGCGGTGCCGGTGCCACCGTCCAAGCGAGGGCCTCGATCACCACCGATCAACATCCGCCGGATCTCCCGGCGTCGTACTCGCGGGTCGTGGCGATCACCGTGGCGGCGATCGCCCCGGACGGAGCACAGATCGACACTGCGAGCTGGGCAGCGTATGCCACCGTCACCAAACTCGGTGTCTGGCGGTTGTCCGCGGTGACGGTCCGCTGAGCCGGCGGAGACCGTGATGTTCGAGGCGCACAGCGACGAGCAGAACCGAAGTCGGGGCGCGCAGTGGTGCGCGGCGGCGCTGTGGTGGTGGGTGGGCACAGCTGCATCCACTCTCGGGGTGTGGGCAGTGATGACCTGCGGGCGTTGGCTGCCCGGAACCGCTGATGCGGTGACCAGCGGAAACGCAGACGTCGGGCTCCCCTCGGACACCGCATTCGGTGCGGCGAAGATCGCGAGTTGGGTGGAAGCGGCGGCGGTGTGGCTGGCCACGGACAGTCGCGCGGTCGGGGTAGCGACGGCGGTGGCGACGTTCGCATGGCTTGTCGGGACCGCTGCCGCGATCTTGGCGATGTCAGCTCTGGCACCGACGATCACCAGCCGGGTCGCGGCCTGGGCCTGGTCCCTGGCTCGGACGGTGGCGGTGATCTCGATAGCAGCGTCTGTGGTTGCCGCCGACAACGGGCGCACAGGCGCCATCGGTTCGGAGATCTGGATATCGGCCGCGGTGGCCGGCCTGGCTGTCTCGGTACTCGCCGGATATCCGGGCCGGCCCCGGCAGCAGTGGAGAGCGGAACGCGTGGAGGTGCGTGAGCGGTGAACAGCGGAAGTGGGATAGATCCGGCGGTGAAGAAACCGCTGGTGTTGTCGGTGGTGATCGTGGTGGTGGGTCTCGCGGTCCTCGGTTCGGGGCCGCTGCGTTCGGGGAAAGTGCCGGTCACGGCGTTGGTTGTGCTCGTGGCGGCGGCGGTGGTGATCGGTGCCGGGTACGCGGTGTGGCGGCTACTCGATCAACGTAGTCACGCGCAGCGCGAATTCGACACCTACGCCGAGCATCTGCCCGGTCGGCGGATGCTCACCGGCATCACCACGGCAGATGCGAAAACGAAAGCGTTTGCGCTGCTGCGGGTTACAGAGAACGACGAGAAGATCCCGCTGGAGCGCGTGTTCTCGGGGGATACGGAGAAAGGGCGAGCTGATGTCACCGAGAACTGATGATGCGATCGCGGCGGGAACCGCACCGGGAGTGATGTTTTCGAAGAACGACGAACGTAGTTGGGGGCTACCGTTCGGGACCCTGATCGGTGACCGGGTGCGGTTGTGGTGTGACTGGGAATCGGCGACGTGCATCTTCGCCGGTATGCGGCGAGGAAAGTCGCAGGCGTATGCGATTCCGTGGATTCTCTCCACCCGTGGCGCGGTGATCTCCACCGGCAACAAACCTGACGTCTACGCGGCGACGGCGCTGCTGCGGCGCCGCGAAGGACACCGCGAGTGGCGGTTCGATCCGGGTAACCTCCTCGGGTTGGGGGAGCCGGCCATGCGCTTTGATCCACTCCTCATCGTGCGCAGCTACAAACTCGCCAAAGAAGTTGCAGGGCACTTCGTTTCAGCGGCGCAGAAGAAGAACGCCACCGTGAATTCGTATTTCGATTCCGCAGCGCACAAGACGTTAGCAGCGTACATGCTTGCCGCGGCCCTGGTGCGCGGTGACCTCGTGCACGTCTACGAATGGCTCTCAGCTCCCCGCAACACCACGCCCGCCGAGATCCTCGCCGAGTACGGCTACGAAATTCTGTCGGCGCAGGTCCGAGCACGTAACCAACTCAACGACCGCCAGCAGGAGGGCATCTTCGACATGGGCCGGGAGTTCCTCGACTTCCTCGGAGAGCCGACGTTCGCGCAGTGGGTCACTCCCGAAGATCGTGGCCGCGTAGCGCTCGACCCGGACGGCCGCCGACGGGTGGTCGGCGTCGTCGACGAGCGGCCAGTATTCGACCCGGCGGCTTTCGCGACGAGCACCGACACCTTGTACGCGGTATCGCAGCATGGAGAAGGTTCACCGGCCCCGCTGGTGACAGCGCTGATCGGCTGCACCATCGAAGCTGGTCGTCGGGTCGCGGGCCGGTATCCGCGAGGCCGGCTGCCCTCGCCGATGCTCGCCGTCCTGGACGAGGCAGCGAACATCTGCCGTATACGGGATCTGCCGGACATGATCTCGTACTGCGGCGGCGTCGGGATCGTCCTGGTCCCGATCTTTCAGTCCCGCCACCAGGGCTACCAGATCTGGGAAGACGACTTCCGCATCGTGTGGGACACCGCGAACAATCTGATCTGCCTGGGCGGCAACCGTGACAAGGACATGCGTGAGGATCTTTCGGAGCTGATCGGGCAGCGCACCGTCGTGCGTGAGACCCGTTCCACCGGCTCCGGTTCCACCTCCTTCTCACAGAGCATCAGCCGAGAGGCGATCATCCCCGGTGATCGGCTGGCGGCGATGCCACCGAACCGGGCGATCCTCGCTGCCGCCGGCAACCGGCCGGTGCTGATCGAGCCGCAGATGGCGTACGCCTCACCGCGTGCCGGCGACATCAAAGCCGCGGAAGACGATTTCCTGCTCCGCGTCCGCGATCCCATCGCCCGCGAACGCCTCTCGGCTGTTCTGACGACAGAAAAGGAGCCCACCCTTGACTGACATCGACCCCGAAGCCGGTCCCGAGCAACAGTTCAGCTGTTTGGCGGACTTCGTCGAACAGTTCGTCGTACCCCGCTTCTCCCGCGACAAGGTCGAATACCGATTCGATCCCCACTGGTACGACATCGTCGAAGTGTGCGAGCGCCTCGAACAGGTGTGGATCGACTACGAGCACAGCCGCGCCGGCAACGAAACGCTCACCGGATGGTGGCTGTTCCGGTTCGATCCGACGATGGCGGTACTGGCCTCGCGGTACGGGCCGATGCGCGACCGGACGGCCGGGGAGCGCCGTGAGTTCGACACCAACTCAGCACCATCGACACATCAGGTGCGTGAGGAAGTTGTCATCGACTTCGGCGACATCGCCGACGATCCAGGCGACGGTGAGCAGGGAGACGAAGTCGACTACGGCGGCGGCGACTATGTCGACCTCGACTGACGAAAAACCAGGAACGCAACCTTTTTCCGAAAGGAACCGAAACAGTGATCGATGATTCGGCAGTGAAGGTGACCGTGAACACGGCCACCGAGAACGAACACGCCGCACTCACAGAGCGCGCCGCCGAGCAGCAGCCGGAAGTCGAACTGCAGCGCCTCTCCACCGGACAGGACATCGCAGGCCGACTGGCACACGAAGGTAAGGGCGCGACGCAGAAACTGCTCGCGTGGGGAATCGAGCTGGTCTCCGAATGGGAAACCAGCGGCCCCGGCGCCACCTCGTTCAGCGCCCGCGGACGGCTGGCCGGCAACGCCGACACGACGTGGAACGAGATTGCTCGCATCCTCGGCGCAGCAGCATCCGCCGCATTGGCCCGGCCGTCCGCGGGGGACCGCGCTGTCGGTGCCGCACTCGGGCAGGAAACGGTCCCTGACCTCGCCGCCAGCGCCGACAATGCGCGAGATCCCGCCGCAGCGCAGTACGCGAACGCCGCGATCAGCGCCGAGGCCGAAGTGCGACTCGATCAAGGCGTCGAGGAATCCGAATTGTCCGCGGTCGCATCAGCAGAAGGCGCCGGGGAGGACAGCGACGTCGCTCTCCACGAGGGGGCCGCGACGCGTGCCGATCACGAAGAAGGTATCGACCGTTCACGCGCGGAATCCATGCATTCAGCGGCGAACGCCGCGGCTACGGCGCCAGCGAAAGGGGCCGCGCCGAAAACTCTCCGCGCCAAACCCGGTAACCGGTACCTGCCCGCAACACCGCCCGGCCCCGGACTCGGGCAGCCGATGACCCCCACACAAGGAGCCAGCCGTGAACGCTGACCTGCAATCTATCGAGTTGGACTTTCGGCGAGCGATCGTCGAGAGAGTCGACGGCGCGTCCTGGGGTCCGAAAGTTGCCAGCGAAGTCAACGAGCGCTCAACAAGCGAAGAGGGATAGACACTATGGGTAAAGTCGGAATTCTCACGGAAAAGCCTTCGGCGGCACGCAACTTCGCTGCCGCTCTGGGTGGTATGAGCGGTACGTTCGACGGCACGGACTACGTCATCGTCCATGCTCGCGGGCATTTGTTGGAGTTGAAAGACCCTGCGGCGATGGTGCCCGCATCAATCTCCGAGAAGTACAAGAGTTGGGATCTCGAGCACCTGCCGTGGAATGCGCGGGACTTCCGGTGGGAGCGCGAGGTCCGGCGCACCGTCTCCGGCGGAAAGCCGGTCACCGACCCGGCCGCGAAAGACCTGCTCAACGAGCTCGGTGCCACGTTGTCGACGTGCGAGACCATCTGCAACGCCGCCGACCTCGACCCGACCGGCGAAGGTTCACTGCTGGGCTGGGA
>NZ_JAJHVW010000024.1:0-33219 GCF_027583855.1 Rhodococcus sp. BH5 | reverse complement strand
CGCTGCACTCGGACACGAAAAGTATTGGGCCGCTCAATCAACCGTGCCTAAAGCAGCCACCGCTCTAGCATCCAGCTAGGTCGGTGAGCAGCAAACCTGGTCCTTCAGGACCAGGTAGTTGATAATCGTGGTCCTCTGGTGCGCAGAACGGTTCCCGAGAGGTTGCGTTGAAGTCGTCGATGATGAGCCTGAGTCGGTCGTCCTCGCCGGCAGGTGAGAGTTGCTGCCATTCGACTGCTGAATCGTTAGTTGGCTGGCGGCCGGCGCCCTGAAGTCGGAAAAGTCGGAAGATGTTGAACACGTCCCTATCGTGCCCGTTGGACGACTCGACCACGGGGCGGGGACCGACATTGGCTAGGTCGGTGAGCAGCAAGCCTGGTCCTTCAGGACCAGGTAGTTGATGCCGCTTCCGAGTCCATACGCTCTGGGCGTATTGATCCTGTCGGTGATCACTTTCGCGGTCACTACCGATGACGATCCGAAGAGCCTTGACGTCAGGTGGTCCGACGGTGCCGTCACCGCACACCGCCGAAAGAACCAGGTGATGCGGACCGCGCTGCAGAAGGTCGGCACGAAGTTCGCGAAGCGGAAGTTGAAGACACGGCGACGGAAGGAACAATCGTTTGGGTCTATCTGGGACTATCTCGCTAACCCGAAGTTATGTGGCGTGTGGGGCGGTGATGGCAAGCCACACATCGACCAAATGAAGCCATGCGATCGCGGTCAGGGTGTGGTGTGTTCGAACATTCGGGTATGCGGCCGGGGTTGTCGGGAGGTGTTCGAGATGTTCGGTGAAGGTATCGAAGATCAAGTGCACCTGCTCATTCGGATGCATTGCTGCAGTTCGGTTGCAGAACTCGGCGAGGTCGGCGTCGGGTCGGGAAGGTTGCTCGACCGTTGTTCTCGTCGCGATAGGTGTATCGGCGTCCAGGAGCAGGGCTCGGCGAGCGAGGTAGCGATGGAACTGGTCGAGCGGAAGCACGGAGTGGCTTGATCGCGCCTGGTCGGGTCTGCCGGATGTGCGCGTAACGGTGAGTGCAATCGCGTTGGCCTCTACGCCGATATGGAGGCCAATGACCGCAGTGATCTTCGCGGCAAGCGGCGGGACAGTCGCGAAGGTGAACCTGTCGGGGCCACAGGGTTTGACACCGTATTCCTTCCATGCCGCCTGCACTGTCGTTTTTCCGATCTGGAGGTGCTGAGCCAGTAGACGGGAGTTCCAGTGGGGTATCTCGTATCTGGCTGGGGGCGTGGTCAGGAGTGCGGCGATGATCGTGTGAGGTTCGACGACGCGAGGTCGGCCGGGTTTCGGACTATCTGTGAGTCCGTCGATGCCGTGTTCGGCGTATCGGGAGCGCCAACTGATCACTGTCGGGCGCGAGGTACCTAATCCCTTGGCAATCATGGTGTTCGAATGGCCGGCCGCGGCCAGGAGGACGATCTGTGCGCGGGCCACCGAATCATGTGATGTGCCAACACAATCAGCTTCGGCCTGGAGGCGGTCATGGTCACCGTCGCGCAGAGTCAGAGGGGCGGATACGCGCACGACCGGCGACTCCCCGCAGTCTTCGCCGAAGTGGGTGGCTGACTCGGCGGTGCGATGTTGCCTGCCACCACCCGTGGAGGTAGCCGCATAATGTCCATAAAGGGAAAAGTACCGGCAGGCCCGGATTATCTGCGCTAAACGTGCTGCACGACATAGACAAAACGCCACATGTTGGGATAGCCGATTAGTGCCCGATCCTGAAACTGTGAAGCAATGCTTCGGTTGGTTGGCGCAAAGCAGCGAATGCCGTCGCCAGAATCAATGCCCAACAGACGCCCTGTGAGGTCCGAACCGCGATGGGCACCACCTACTGATGGCCCCTACCCATCGCGCATCCGGCGCGAGGAGGTCGCCGCAAAGCCCGAGAACACAGCGAAATCCAGTAGAGTTGGATACTCCTCGTGTTGCGACGATCCTTGGAATCCGCCAATCGGTGCGGGTCTCACTGCTGCACAACTAAGCCGGGTCAGGATGCTCCGGCATCTTCATCAACCACCGCGTTAGCCGGAGCGACCCCGTCGTGGCCTATGGAGTCGCAAAAGACGAAGTCACCGAGACCATTGTCGCCGCGATGGTCGATGTGAGGTGGAGTGACCTCGATCGATGCCAGGACTTCCTCGGGGTAATCGTAAAGATCGAGCGTTACAGAGTGAAGTTGGCCGGGGCAGTTGGGCTAGAGGGGATGGGCTCGACGGCAGTCCTCTCGCATCGACGGGACTCTATGGTTCGGCACCCTGAAACCAGGGAGGCCAGCTGAGTTATCAGTGAGCCGTTCAGTGCTGGGTGAGAAAGCTGCCCTGGGTTCTGGGCTTTTCAGATTGTCGAACGACACGCCCGAGCGCGTGCGAAACGTCCTTGCCGCAGAATGAGTGGTCCTCGAGACTGGCGACCATAGGTACTGGTTGAAGCAGTGTGAGAGGTGTGACGGCAATGCAACGCTCAAGAGTGCATCGACTTCAGCGGCGGTGTCGGCTGTGGTGATCGGCGGACCTCGTCGACTTGCCCCTGGGGCTGAATCAGTTCGTCCCTGGCCTGTGAGAAGTCGAAAGAGGGCGCTGGCCACTTCAGTCGGTGGGATGCTGCCGCGGTTGCCGAAGCCGTCAAGCAGTGCACAGAGACGTACACCGCCCGTGCCTTCAGTATCTGGAACGGCCCCGCGGACAGTGAATTCGCCGCTCCCGCGAAAGCCCAACACGCTGCTCGATGATTCGCAGACAGATGCCCAGATCGCTCGATCTGATCAAAGCAGGAAAGGGCCAACGAGGTGACGGCTGCCGCGACGAAGACGACCTTGCCGGTCATGCCCGAGAGTGTCCAGCCGTTCGTGGACGCCGTCGGCAGTGCAGAGAGCGGGGGACTGGTCAAGGCGCGCGGTGCGCGGACCCGTGGTATGAGTTGCGGATACCGCCCACACTGTGAAACATCCTTAGGTCCTTATGATTTCGGTGAAACATCGGAGTATCGGCGCGGGCGACATTGCGCTGAAAGACGATTGCGGACAGCTACGCTGAGTCTGCTGATTCCGCGCGGTGTCGGTGTCGAGATCGAACGCCCCGACGGCGGCTATCCGGACGCACTCCATCTCGTGGCGGACCGGATGCGGGTCACGGTGACGGTGCTGGCGGCACCCCGATCCGGAAACCGTTGGGAAGAAACACATGTACCCGTGATGCTCGCTCAGTTGCGAGCGGACGGCATGAAGCCGAGCACACAACGCGGGCCCTGGGGAACTGAAATCACCGTTCACCACGCCGTGGGAGGGTTGTTGATCGTGGGGATCCCGCGAAGTCGTTGGGTACTGCGAACCGTGGTCAGTTACAACGCAATCGGGACGATCCCACGTGAATGGGTCGATTCGTTGCTCTCCGACGCCGTGATCCGCCGCGGGGCGGAACCGATGGTCGTAGACGAGCCGCTCGACCTGTCACTGCTCCCGATCTCCCCATAGGCACCAGGCATCTCTGCCTCGGTAGGAAGGACACACCATGACCTATTCTGTCCCACGGGCGACCAAGACCGGTCTTCTCGCCGGTGCGGCCGTGGCGCTACCAGTCGCCGGAGCGCTTCTCGGCGCACCCACTGCCAATGCATCGCCGTTGATCGTGCCCGATCCGCCATCAGACCTTGCTTCGCTGGTCGAGCAGGTGGCGCAAGCCCTGCCCGTTGCGCCCCAACTTCCGCCGCTCCCTGAGCCGATTGCCGCTCTCGTAAGCGAGGGGCCGCTGCAGAACATGCTCCGCAAGGAGACCTTCGTCGGTGAGGCGACGCAGAGCACGCCGTCCGGCTCCGGTGCGCCCGGAGACGGCGGGAAGGAAGCCGACTTCCCCAAGGTCAGTGGCGCAGATATCGCCCAGGCGCAGCTACGGGCGGAGTTCGACAATGTCGCCGCGGGCATCGGATTCCTACTCGACACTCCCGGTAGCCCCGAGTTCGGCGACCAGATCGGAACGCTGCACGCCCGGCTCCTCGACCGGACCGGCGCGGACCTCTACAACCCGGCGACCTGGCCGACAGCTGTGGAGCGGGTGCTCGGGGAAGGGATCGCCGAGGTCACGGGATCCCCGGAGTGGGCGGCGTTGTGGAACACCTCGTACACCCCGTTCGGGCCTCATGACGGTGCCACCCCACGCGAGCAGGCAGTCAACGGCCTGGCCGATCTGATCGACTCGTTCGTGACGAACCCGGCCGGGACTCTCACCGAAGCACTCGCGATCGCCGGTGGAGCCGAAGTGATCGCCGCCGATCCCATCGGCGCGCTTTTGCGGGTATCGGAGCGGGTGATCGGGGCCCAGGCGAGTGCGGATCTCGAACTGGTCATCACGCGATCGCTCTCGAACCTCGGCGAAGCGATCCCTTATCTGCTCGGTGAAATTTGGCCTGCGGTGCTGCCGATCATCGTCGGCGCTGTCGGTGGCTCGACTCTCGGTGGCCTGTTACTCGGATCGCAGGGCGCGCTCCTGGGCGGGGCGCTCGGTGCACTTACCCCCCTGGCCATCCTTGCCGGGCTCCTCGGCGCATTGCCTGGCGCTGCGCTGGGCGGCGCCGCGACAGGTTTGGTGGGCTTGCTCGGGTCCCTGCTTCTGACACTGCCGACGTTGCTGGGCTTCCCGCTCCTCGGAGCGGCGGCTGGATCTGCACTGGCCGTGATCGTGTTGGGGACCGTGCTATTCGGCGGTTGGCTCCTATTCGTCGGCGTTGCGATGCTCCCGGTGATCGCCCTGGGACTGTTGGCCGGGCTGGCGGTTGCGGCCGTGATCGTCATCGCCGGCTCTGTCGGCACCGGCGGTATCGGTCTGCCGTGGTTCGCGATCACCGGAATCACCTCCGGCATCGCTGCCGCCGCAGCTGTGATCGTCATCGCCCTCCTGACGCTCACCGCGTTGACGTTCCTGATCCCGATCGTGGCGTTCGTGGTGCTCGCGCCGCTGGTCGTGCTCGGATCGGCTGGTCTCGGCGCACTCGCAGGGCTCGCGGCATCCGCTGCGTTCATCGCGCTCGCGGTGCCGCTGTTGACCGCACTCAGTGTGATCCCCGGCGCGATCATCGGCGCAATCCTCGGATATTTGACGGCCGACCTTCTGACCAGACTGGTCAGCGCAGTACTAGGTGCAGTGCTTCTCGGTATCTCCGCGGCCATTCTCGGATCTGTGGTGGGCGGTGTTCTCGGCGCCCTCGCAGGAACACCGTTGGCGATCATTCTCGCGCTCGCCCTCGGTATTCCGGCCGTTGATGCCTGGATCCGTTCGAACAGGGACAGTGAGCTCGATGCGGCGCTGGCACGGCTCCTCGGACTGGCGGGCGATGCGTGGAACCAGTCGATCGCGAAGTCGGTCCTCGATCGGATCGGCCGGTTCTTGCAGGAGCTGTCCAAGAGTTCCGGATGGGATGACTTCTCGAGGTTCCTGGGTGAACGGTTTGCCCCGCTCGCGTCGGCGCTCGCGGACCTGTGGGAGAGCTTCCTCGCCGGGGACGCCGATCCCGACAACATCGTCAAGGGATCCGTTCTCGGGGCGCTCGCCGGGGCGCTTCTGGGCTCGATCCTCGGGTTCCTGATCGGCACCCTCGACCCGAAGAATCTGCTTGCCGCGATTCCCGGTTTCATCCTGGGTTCCGCTCTCAGTGCTCCGCTGGGTGCGTTGCTCGGTGCGTTGGCGTCGACGGTGCTCGGAGCACTGGCGGGGTTGGCATCGATCCCGCTGACGTTCTTGCCGAATTTGCTTGCACTCGCGGCGTTGTCGGCGCTGGCCGCGTTGCCGCTGATCCTCGGAGCGTTGGCGGCGTCATTGGTCCCCCCGCTCGTCTTGGGGATCATGGGCACGATACTCGTGGGGCTGATCGTGTCTTCGCCGCTGTGGGTCCCGCTGATGATCGTCTCCGCGATCACGCTGGTCGTGACGGTCATCCTTGTCGTCGGCTCTCTCGCTGGGTGGGTGGTGCCTGGTCTGAACATCGGACTTGGTGTCCTGGCAGGAATCACCGGGGCAATCGCGGCCATCGGGGCGACCGCGTGGGCGGTGGTGATCATCGCAGCGCTGGTACTGGCGGCGGCGGTGATCGGAATTCCGGTGTTCTTGCTGACATTGCCGTTGTTCCTGGCACCGGCATTGCTCGCTCCACTGTTGTGGTTGGCGTCGCTGCCGCTCCTGTTTCCGATGGCGTTGGGCTTGTCCCTCCTCGAATCGGTTCCGATCGGCGGTGCTGTGGCGTTGGCGTCGATGCTGGCGACCGTTCCACTGGGCGCTCTCGCGGGTGGACTGACGTTGGGTACCATCTCGGCGGTTCTTTCCGTCATCGGTACCGCGTTGATGCACGGCCTCTTCGATGCGTTGATCGGCGGACTGTTGCTCTCAGCGCCCGGCGCTGTCCTCGGTGCACTGATCGGGGCATTGTTACCCAAGGGTGCACTCGAAAGCCTCGGAGGAAGGATTTTGGCGGACCCGATGGTCGCCGGAACTTCCCGTGCAGCAACAGCTCCCGCGCCGACAGCGGAGCGCACGCCGGTTCCCACGGTCGCAAGCCCCACATATGGGACCACGTTCACCGGCACACCTACTGCTGACCGGAGTCTCGTCGAAATTCCCGACGAGTTCCTCGTCGGCGTCTGATTCGTCTTTCATCCCAGCGGCAGTGCGGGCCGCGGAGCCTTCGTGGCCCGCACCACCGACAATGACCATTTCTACTTCAGGAGAACAGTTTTCATGCTGCCTGCACGTAATCTTTCCGATCTCTACGCCGAGCGCGAATTCGGCCCGCAGTGGCTCACCGTCCTGACCGTCGCCGACGCGATCCGTCGCGGCGCGCAGCTCCCGAAGATCGAGGATCCCGACTGGCTGCGCAAAGCCGTGGAGTCCCGCATCACCGCCGCCGGATGGAACGACGCCAAAGTGCACATCGCCGCGATCTCGCGGGAGTTGATGCGCGCCAGCCAAGGCGACGTAGTTCCGACATCATTGGCGGACCTGCTGGATGGAAGTTTCACCGGCGCAGCCGCCCTCGATCCATCATCGTTGTTCGCTGGAAAAGGCAGCGCAGAAAATGGTGGAGCCGACGCGTGGAAGTCGATTCTCGGTGGTCTCGGCGAGATCGGGAAGAAGTCCGAGAACCTCGGCGCGATCGCCCTCGCCATCGCCGTGGGGCCAACGTTTTGCCCGGCTGACGTGTACGAACGTATCGCCGACGTCGTCGGCGCCGATCAGCGATGACCATCCCCGCCGCCCGACAGGTCGCCCGCACGGGCGACCTGTCCGGGTTCGTCACCACTGCGCCGCCGCGCGGAGCGACACCGGAACACCCTGCGCCGGTACGCCCCACCCCTGCGCCGGTGCGTCAGACGAAATGCCGCTCGTTGCGCCGCATTCTCACCGGCCGCGGCTCTGCGCAGAGGACGTGGGAGGAGAGGTCTGCAATCGACCCGGCGCTACTCGAGGAACTGGAGAAGAACCGGAACGCAGCGGCCACTCCTCGGACTAAACGACTGATCACCTTCGGTGCCGTCGCGATGATCATCTCCGCGCTGTTCACAGTGTTCGCCAAGCCACTCGGAGACGCCCTACGCAGCGGAACGACACTGTTCGCACAGTCGACGCTCAACGGCACCACGATCGGCGCAATAGCTGCGCTCGTCGTCATATCCGTCGCGTCAGGCGCGTGGATCATCGCAGCCCACACCCCCGCAGAGACCACCGGCATCGCCGCGCCGGTGAGATTGGTCGCCGCCTGCGCCGTCGTCGTCGGCGCGCTCACCCTTGTCGTCCTGATCGCGCTGCTGCTGACCTCCGCGCGAGTCTGAAAAAAGAACCGAGAACACGCACATGAACCCCGAGCCGGGTACACCTCAACGCCGCACCCCACGCATGTACATCGCCGCGCACCGCGGAAAAGCCGCCGCGGTGACCTTCAGCGCTGCTGCCACCGCCGCGGCCGTGCTGGTCATCGGCAGTGCGGGCTTCGGAGCGGGCGCCGTCGACGCCGAGACCGCCGAAACGTTCAACGCCCGCACCATCGACGACACCGTGACCTACTACCGATCCGTCTGTACAGCCCTCGCCCCCGTACTCGACATCCCGGACGCGCTCGCCCGCGCGCAGGAAGACGCGATCGGACGCACCGGTCCTGAGCGCCGCGATGAGCTCGTCCGGACCCTCGACGAGCAACGCTCGACCATCGCCGGTGCTGTGACGCAGTTGTCCGAACTCATCGAGCCCACCGCGATTCCGTCACTGACCGACCGGCATCCGATCAGCTACGTAGGCGCGACTGTCGATCTCACTGACGCCGTCGGTGCACTGATGCCGACACTGAAACACTCCGCTGACCGTCTGCGTCCCACCGAATCCGACGCGGACATGGACGCTGCCGCCAACGACGGCACCGCAGCGGTCCGCAGCGACCTCGACAAGGTGACGGCCGGACTTCGCACCACGATGGAACGCGCCAAGATCACCACCGAAGCCACCGCTACCGCTGTCCGGGCCATCCCCACGTGCACGCGAGTGTTCGGTGACCCCGACATGCCCGCACCCGATGTCGTGATCGACTCCGCCGCCGCATTTCACACCACACTGCGCGAGATCCGATCGTCACTGGCCGAGTCAGGACACCGGCTCAGCGAATTCACCAGGGAATGGGCCCGCGACAAAACCGCCGAGCAGATCCGCGCCGAACTCGTCACCGCGTACCGCACCTACGCGGACACCATGACCGTCGCCGCCGAACAGATCTCCGCCTGGACACCCCCTACCTCCGGTGCCGGCGACATCGCCGCAACCGCCACCTACTCTGACGCCCGCGGCGACCTCGCACACGTCCTCGCCACCCACGCCGCACGGGTCAACGCAGATGCCGACATGCTGGCCGCAGCCCCGGAACCGGAACTCGCTACCGCCATCGAAACCACCCAACACACCGTGAGCGTGGCCGCAATCGCAGCCACCAAAGCAACCGCCCGCACCGCCCGACTCGCCCCGGTCCCCACCACCGCAACACAAACCTCGATCGACAACCTCGGGACGGGCGGTCACTGAAACATGCACCACGCACTACGCAGCGCACCAACCCAGACGCGGTGCCCGACCGAAACCGCCACCGGCCGTGCACAACCGGTCACATTCGCATCCCGCACATCCGCTCATCGATCGCTGCGACAGCTGGCCAGCGACACGCCCGAGCGCGTGCGAAACGTCCTTGTCGAAAAACGGATGTTCCTCGAGACTGACAACCAAAAGTCCTGGTTGAAGCAGTGTGAGAGGTTCGATGACAACGAAACGGTCGATAACAGGTCGGGCATTCGCGGCGGCTGTGGCCGCAGCCATGCTGAGCGGCACTGCATTCGCAGTAGCCCCCGCCATCGCGCATGCAGACCCCGCCAACTGCCCCTCGACATTCAGTCTGTTCGTTCCCGGAACCTGGGAGATCGACGAAAACGCTGATCCCAACCAGCCGACCGGCATGCTCGCCCCCATCGCCGAGGCCGTCGAGAAGCAAAACGGTTCCAACGTGCAGACATACACGCTGCCGTACATGGCACGTGCTTTCGACAACGGAAAAACCTACGCGGACAGTAAATCTGACGGCCTCACAAAAGCCACGGCAGTGCTGTCAGAGATCGCCGCCACATGCTCGAACACGAAATTCACCATCACCGGCTACTCCCAAGGCGCTGATGTCGCAGGTGATCTCGCATCCGCGATCGGCAACGGATCCGGACCCGTCGCCCCCGAACGAGTACTCGGTGTCGCATTGCTCGCCGACCCCGGATCAGGGACGAAGGGCGAAGCGGTCGTCGGACCCCGCACCGCCGGCAACGGTATCGCCGACCCGCGACCCCAGGGGATGGGGAAGCTTTCCGGCCGAGTGGCCTCGATCTGCGATCCCAAAGACATGTACTGCTCGATCAATAAGGGTGACAACACCCTTTTCGGTGCTCTCGGATCGATCCTGAGCAAATCCCCTAGTGCCGGCGGTGCGGACACGACCGGTGTCGGGGGCAATTCCCGCGTCGCGACTGCCCTGACATCGGATTTCTCGGCCGCAGATCTTCCTGCCCTGGGCGCCGAGGTCTTGAACCTGACCGGCCAGCTCTCGAACGGGAACGTTGATCTGACCAAGGTCGCGGATACGGCAACGAAACTGAGCAAAACCATCAGCCCGATGGCTGATCTCCTGGCCTCCGGCGCCGCGAACCCTGCCGCGACCAGTCAGCTCGCGGCCCAGCCCGCAGGCTCGCCGAAGAATGCAGCCAGCGAGGTCCTCGCCAAGGCCGGGCAGTCCGACCTTTCCGGGGCCTTGCAGACCGTGAACACCATCGCCGACACCGCCACAAAGTTGTCCAACCGGGGGACTGCGCCGACGCCGAGCACGTCCTCGGATGTCGCCTCGCTCGCTCTCGCTGCCGATTCGCTGACCGGACAGATCGCACCCCTGGCATCGACTCCCAGCGACGTCCTCGCGGGCGCCAGCAGCATCCTGTCGGTCCTGAAGCCGTCGGTCGTGGTCAATCAGGTGTTGAACGTCGCCACCGGAGTGACCGCGCTCGACTTCCCCGCGATCCTGAACAACCTGAACCTGTTGCCCCAGAAAATCGCAGCCCTCGACGTCCAAGGCGCCCACAAAATCGCCGGAGATCTGAACAACCAGTTCAACCCGCTGGTGAAAATGGCCGCATCGGTGGACCTCCGATGGGTGTCGCAGGTGCTCTCGATCATCCCGGACCCCTCCGGATACGCCCAGATCGCCGCCATGGTGACCTCGATCCTCGCCAACGTCGACGTCATCCGCCTCGCCAACCTCGTCGGTCAGATCCAGGAAATCGGCTGGAGCATCCTCGAAGGGAACCTCGCCGCCGCAGCAGGACTGCTCCCCATCGGCCTCGACCTCGCGTCGGTGGCCACGAACATGCTTTCAGGGAAGGTCACCAAAACCGATCCCTCGCTGCTCGGCAAGCAATCAACCACCGCAGCAACCAGCATCACCAGCCAGGCACAGACCCTCGACCTCCCAGGCCTGACGAACTCGCTGACCGCCATGGCCACCTCACCCGGCGCCGATGATCTCGCCAAGCTGGTCGGCGAAGGATTCGACGTCGCCCAGTTCTTCACCTCCGGCGCGCATCAAAGCTACGGAACGCTCGTCGTCGACAACGCAGGCCGCAATGCCATCACCTGGATATCGGATTGGCTCAACCTTCAGATCACCCGCGCCGCATAACCATCCAACGATCGTCAACCCGGACAGGAGTCACCACCGTGGCCAGGAAATCCCACAACCCCGCCGCCCGCTGGCGCACCTGCACCCACTGCAACACCCGCCTGTACTTCAGCCGCAAAGACGCCAAAGCCGCACGAACACCTGAACTTAAACGCAACGGACTGAACGAGTACCCCTGCCCTCGCACCGAAGGTGGCTACCACCTCAGACGAGGCCCCCGAGCTGTGACGACCCGGAAGAACCGCTGCGCGGCACTCGCACAGCACAGTCAAGGAGCCCGCAGATGAGCAATTCGAACGTCGTCGCACTCTTCAGCGATTCCGCCGCCAACGCCAAACACGACACACAGGGATACGCCGAGCGGGTGCAGGCCGAGATCGAAAAAATGATGGCCGACCGCGCCAGCGCAGCATTCGAGGAATACGAACTGCGTTGCCTACCCGCAGGTTCCCGCTTCAAAATCAGCGCATCCGACATCGACGGCCGCGCTGTCGATCCGGCACTCGTTGGACGAACCGGGATCGTCCTGTCATCGCCGCCGCTGCCCGTCACCGGCCGAGACGGTGACCTCCGCGAAGTCCTTCACTCGGTCCAGTACGACGGAGCCACAACAACCTCCACCCTCACCGACCTGTGGATGACCGTCGCAGCATCCACCCTCCGCTGACCCGGCACCACCACGACCCAAGGGGGCACCATGACCGACTCGGCTACACCTTCACCCAACGACTTTCTGACGCAGTACGAACGCATCGCGCGAGAAGCCCGTGCATTCCGCTTCAACCTCAACTCAGGGACTCATCCTGACTGCGCCCCGATACCAGAGGACTCGCCGATCATCGGTCCGCCTGGATTTGGAAAATCCTTCCTACGGACACCCGAAAATGCTTGCGCCGATCAGGCATACCGCATGAGCGCAGCGATGTCGCCGTCGTTCAGGGACAACTTCACGGTCCGACTCTCGTTGGCCGGAGTCTCCTCTGCAGCGGAGTTGATGTGGAACCCCCCGGCCACCGATCCTGCCGGTTCGAACGAGACGCGGAGCCGATGATGAACATGCACCAAGCGCCTGACAATCAACCTGACCCGCGCCGCTGGCGGTCGACATCCACTATCGACTCCGCAACCAGGAGGAGAGTGAAAAAGCAAAGCGTGGAGGACTTCTCCGTAGGTGGCATGAACACGGCACACGGCGGTGAGAAGGTGTTCATGCCCACACCCGGAACGTGGGAATCATCCCCGCCGCACACCACACTCCCGGCCCCGACGAGAGTGCTGTTCCTCGACGAATACACGTACTCCGGTCACCCCGGATACGTGCTGTGAGGAGGCAAAAGACAGCCACGTCCTTCGCTGTGGCGGGGTTCGTACTCGCCGCCGTGTCCGGATGCGCAGGGGTCGCTTCGGGCGGACCGTGGACCCCCGCAGCCGCACCGGCACCGGCACCGGCAGTAGCGGTTCAGGCAGAGGCGACGAACCCGGGCCTCGACCAACTGATCGGGACCCTGACCATAGTCGACACCCTCCCGAACACGCCCGGCTACGAACGTGGGTGCGGCAAAGGTGAAAGCTGCGCTTTCGGGACAGCATGGACCGACAAATACGAAGGCCCCCTAGCCCGAAATGGTTGCGACACACGCAATGACGTATTAGGGCGCCAACTCGTCGACGTCGCATTCAAGCCAGGAACCCGCGACTGCAAAGTCGTCGCCGGCACACTCCACGACCCGTACACCGGCACCGAGATCGCGTTCACCCCATCGAACCCCTCCGCCATTCAAATCGACCATGTCTTCGCACTCTCCCGCGCCTGGGACGCCGGAGCATCGGCGTGGACACCGCAGAAGCGAATCAACTTCGCCAACGACACCGACCTCAACCTCCTTGCCTCACAGGGCAAAGCGAACCAGTCGAAATCGGATCAAGGTCTCGACACCTGGCTCCCGTCTAATACGGCGTTCCACTGCGAGTACGCCGAAAAATATTTGACCGTTGCCGCCACGTACCAGCTCGCCGTCACCGCCGAGGATGTCGCTGCCGCCCGCACGGTCTGCGCGGGGAACTAGCGAACGAGACGCGCCGATGACCTCGATAAGGAAAGTGCCGGAAATGAAAGAGACTCAGATTCAACAAAATTCACCGAAATCAATGTCGGAACGAAGCGGTACCAAAATCAATGAAATAGCGGACACGGTGCGGGAGAGACCTGTATCGACGCTGATCGTGCTTGCGTTCTCTGCGCTCATGGCGTGGTGGTTTATCGGAATGGTCTCCGGAGATATCCCGATAGTCACGACGCTGCCGTACGGGGACTGAGCATCACCTATCCGGTGAGCCACGATGGCGTCAACGAGGAAGAACCGAGGCGGGGACAAAGACACACGCGCCATTCTGCGCGCTCTCGAACACGCCGGATTCCTCATCCGCTACAGCCGCTCTGGACACCCCCGTATCTACAAAGCCGGGCACCTGATCACCACCTTCCCCGGAACCGCCAGTGACTACAGATCCCGCCGAAACAGCCTCGCGCACCTCAAACGTGCCGGATTCGTATGGCCTCCCCATCGCCGCCCCCGTGCACACACCCCATCCAGGTAGGAGAAAACTATGCACAGCTCCGCAACAGCGCAGATCCTCGACCACAGCATCGACTACGCCCGATTCGGCGTCCGCTTCCACAACGGGGAAGTTGGCCACGACACCCTGCAGCAGCGGTATCAAAGACTGCTTACGGCAGAAGGTTTCGATCGTGACAGTGCCGAGCTGAAGAAGTTGCGACGCCGCATCACCAAATCCTCGATCAGGTACCAGCAGTATCGCGTCGCGGCCATCATGGCGCCGTTCTTCGCTTTTTTCGGTTTGACCATCGTCAAAGTGGCGGCGGAGGAATCGATGCCAGAGTTTTACCTGATGTTCATAGTCGCGGCTGGCTTCGCATACGTGGTGTGGCGAGACTATCCGCGGGGCCTTGCGATGGAACACGCACACAAGGCCGACCGGATCCTCGTCGGCTTCGAAGCGACATCTGTCGACTCCGACGAGAGCACAGACAACGCGATCGAATGGTCGAGCCGAATTCCCGTGACGTCGTCTCGCGCGAACGCGGAAAAGAACCGCCTCCTGGCGTCGCTGCTGTTCGGTGAGGCCGTCCGCGCCGGGACCATCACCACGGCCGCCCTCTACGACCGCTACCTCGATCAGCGGTCCCGCGCCGACGCCGCCACCCATAAGCGGGAACTGCGTGCCGTCAAACGAAACCTCGCCCTGACCGACGTCCCTCGTCTGCGCCTTCTGATCCTCGCGACCTTCGCCCTTCTCGTTGCCGCCCTCCACACGCTTCAGATCGTGACCACAGATGAATCCCTGGTTTCCGCCCTCGTGGCAGCCGCTCTGGCGGCAGCGGTGCTGTACGCAGCGCTTCGGTCGTGCGCGGGGAAGTCGCCGGTCACCGCGATGGCGACAGGTCTGGCACTGAGCAACGGACAACGCGCTGATGCGTTCCTCGCTGGACTCGAACAGAACCAGCGCACAGACAACTGATGACCGCCACGATCAGAAACACTGTCCGGGCGATCAGATGGTTCGACGTCCTCTTTGTTCTTGTCTTTGTTGTGGCCGTGTGGATATCTAAGCGGCTGAGTGTCGAAGTGCCGCAGTATCTGCCGGTGCCGTTTGGGTTCATTTGCGCTTTCGGGGTGCCCATCGTGTTGGTTCTGGTCTGGACGGTGAAAGTGTTGAAGTCCCCGTCCCGGCGAGAAAGTGCGAGCAGTTGCCCTCCGGCCGGAGATGCAACCACCTGCGACCCAGTCTCAGGAAAGGCACGTGAGCTTGAAACTGGGGGAAAGAGCTGACCATGGGAAACACCACAGCCATCGAGTGGACTCGCAGCGAGGACGGTACCGCCGGCTCCACCTGGAACCCGGTGAGCGGATGCACGAAGCTCTCACCCGGCTGCGACCACTGCCTCGCCGAAAACATCGCACATCGATTCTCCGGAACCAAGGCGTACCCGAACGGTTTCGACGTCACCCTGTGGCCCGCGTGCCTGGACCAGCCCATCCGCTGGACCCGGCCCCGAAAGATCTTCGTCAACAGCACCTCCGACTTGTTCCACAAGGACATCCCCGACGAATACATCGCCAAGGTGTGGGCGGTGATGGCCGCCACGCTGCGGCATACCTTCCAGATACTGACCAAAAGGCCCGCCCGGATGCGTTCACTGCTGCGGTCCATCAGATTTCGTCGACAGGTCGGCGACGCCGCCCGCGCTCTGGATCTGACGAACGATCTTGTGAGCATCGTCGACGTCGCCGTTCAAGACCGGTGGCCTCTGGAAAATGTGTGGCTAGGCGTCTCGACCGAGGACCAAAAATGGGCCGACATCCGTATCCCTGAACTACTCGCAACCCCCGCTGCAGTCCGATTCATCTCCGCCGAACCACTTCTCGGTCCGATCGAACTGTGGCCGTTCCTCGTACCCAACGCGAACCTCTGCCGACCCCACGGGGCAACCTCGGTGGCAGAAAACGCCGAGGTCGCAGGCATCCTGCGGGGCGCAGTCCACGAGCACCTCGACGACTCCCGCGCCTTTCTCGATTGGATCATCGTCGGAGGGGAATCCGGACCCCACGCCAGACCCATGAACCCGGCGTGGGTGCGTTCACTACGCGACCAGGCCGCCAACACCGGTGTCGCGTTCCTGTTCAAGCAATGGGGCGAATGGGCACCGCTCACCGGAGTTCGATACTCCGACTTCCACGAATTCAGCCTCGAACCTGCAGACTGCGTCCGCAAAGTCGGCAAAAAGAGCGCCGGCCGCGAACTCGACGACCGAATCTGGGACGAATCCCCCAACCGAGAGCTTCCCTGAAATGTCGATGTCGATCACACTGACCTGCGACAGCTGCGGCACCGGCCGTGAAATCTCGGCCACCTACGCATCGACGTGCGCCGACATCGCGGCCAGCATCGAACCGGGATGGATACACCACCGCAACGAGGACCACTGCCCACTGTGCACAACCCCGGCGCCCACAGCCTCGCCCGACGATCAGACTTCGGACCTACGCACACTCGCCGAAACGAAACTGCGAGCCCTTGCAGGCCCGAACGCCGTTCTGCGCGAGGACCAATGGACCGCGATCGAAGCGCTCGTCATACATCGTCGACGCGCCCTGGTCGTGCAGAAAACCGGGTGGGGAAAATCCGCCGTCTACTTCGTGGCCGCTCAACTGCTCCGCTCACGCGGCATGGGACCCACCATCATCGTCTCCCCGCTGCTCGCGCTGATGCGCAATCAAGTTGCCGCAGCCACACGAGGGGGAGTGCGCGCAGCGACGATCAACTCCGACAACTTCGACGAGTGGGACAACATCCACGCCGCCCTCACCACCGGCACCCTGGACGTACTCCTGATAAGCCCAGAACGACTGATCAATCCGCATTTTCGTGAACACATACTTCCACTCCTCGCCGCACACGCCGGGCTCGTCGTCGTCGACGAGGCGCACTGCATCTCAGACTGGGGTCACGACTTCCGGCCATCCTTCCGCGCTATCGGCGCACTCCTGACCCAACTCCCCGGCGGCATCCCGGTTCTCGCAACCACCGCCACCGCGAACGATCGAGTCATTGCCGACGTAGCTGCTCAGCTCGGGGTGGGAACAAGCGGCGGAGACGACACCGCTCTCGTCCTCCGCGGAGGACTGGACCGCCCGTCCCTGCACCTGTCGGTGGTACACCTCGACGAGGACATCGACCGGGCAACCTACATCGCAGACCGGCTCCACACACTGCCCGGATCGGGAATCATCTACTCCCTCACCGTCCGTGGGGCACAAGACCTCGCCGAAGCCCTCACCGCGCAGGGACACAAAGCCAGTGCCTACACCGGCCAAACAGACCCCACCGAACGCATAACTATGGAAGCGGATCTTCTCGCCAACAACGTCAAAGCGCTCGTTGCGACATCGGCCCTCGGAATGGGCTTCGACAAACCCGACCTCGGATTCGTCATCCATGTCGGTGCCCCAGCTTCCCCGATCTCCTACTACCAACAGATCGGCCGCGCCGGCCGCGCCACCGAGCGAGCCGACGTGATTCTGATCCCCGGCGCCGAGGACCGCACGATCTGGGACTACTTCGGCTCCCTCGCCTTCCCCCGAGAACACGTCGTCGCACAGATCCTCGACGCCCTCGACGAAAACAGCCCTCGAAGGATCAAAGCTGTCGCCGAGGAAATCGAGCTCCACAGGAACCGCGTCGACATGGTCCTTCGCGTACTCGAAGTCGACGGCGTCGTCGCGCGAAACTCCCGAGGCTGGACCCGCACACGAACACCGTGGACATACGACACCCACCGATTCGAAGGACTCGAGGACGCCAGAAGCGCCGAGCAGCAAGCGATGATCGACTACCAGAACACCGAGGGATGCCGCATGGACTTCCTTCGCCGCCAGCTCGACGATCCCGAACTCGACGGCAGCGCTTGCGGACGATGCGATACCTGCACCGGGCGTCAGACGAATTCGAAACTGCGTAACTCGCACCGCGCTTCCGTCGACCCGGTCGCCTGACGTGCCAAAACCGCAACAGTGACAGATTTGTGTCATGTTTCTTGCATAGAAGGTCAAAAGTCTGTCTTCAATCGTGTACGGTATCGATATGAATGATCCGGAAGATGCACGTGAGCGAATGCTTCGCCAAATCGAGCTCAGTTCGTCGCTCCGAGAAGCCGGCGCTGCACAGGCTCGCCATCACGGATTGCAGGTCGGGGCGCTCATCGACCGCGCCCGCGACGAGTACGGCATCACCATCTCGGAAGTCAGCCGCCACCTGGACATACCCCGGGCAACTCTGAATGCGCTCGTCAAAGACGCCCAAAATGCAGGAATCGTAGTGTCGAACACGGACTACGAGATCCGACGGCTCACCGGTGGACCGTTCATCAACCATGTTCGAATCCACGGGCCGATAACCGAAATCATCGCCGGTTTCGAAGCGTCCGACGTCGTGTACCTCTCCCAAGAGCCTTTCGCGCGGTTCGTCGTCGACGGACACCTACGCGCTCCGAACGTCCTTGTTCGCTGCGCAGGACTCGGAGACTGGGTCGCGCTCGACAACTGCTCCGTCGGCTACGAAGGGACCGGCCCTACCAACACTTCGGGAGCACTCAAAGGGGTTGGGGTGCCGGACGACATCGCCGAAACGATCGCATACGACAATCGCGTCTCCCATGTCGTACTCGACGCTGCGGGAAAAGCCGCCAAATGGAAGATCGACGGGCGAGTGTGGCCGGCAGTTCATCTTCCCCTGCCCAAAGCGATCGACAACGGGCGTTTTTGCTTCCGCTTCGGTCGATCGATCAAGGGCTCAGTGCCGGTCAACGGACCCCGGTCCGGATCGATCGACGAACTCGACGACCCCACATGCGGCGGAGTTTTCCCAGCATACCCCGTCGACGGATTCACCACCGCCGAACGGCTGATCCGATATCTCGACAACCCGCCACCCTGGCTGAAGGGTCCGCGCAAAGCCACCCTCTTCACCACACCAGGAGCAGCCCGCGAATCCGGATTCGCAGATGACTACATACCGCAGCGGCGAGGTACACCAGAGCAACTGAAAGTGGTGCGCGGGTTCGGATCTCGCACGGTCTACCAGCTCGTCATCGAGCAAGGCCCTATCCAAATTTGGAAATCCGACTACATTCCGGACGACCAAACTCAGTGGGTGCCAAAAGAATTTCATGGCATTCTCAAGCTCGCCGGACTTTTCCCTGGCGACATCGTCGAACGCGACGAAGCGTCCGCATTACGTCAACTCATCAGCAGACGCCGGAATCGCCCTCCCGAAATTCCGCTCAATGGGGGAATCACGTGGCGCCCGTCCATGCAATATGCGTGAACACGCGCGATAGAAGATCCCGCCTGCCGGAAGGGCATTAACCTGTCGGGGGTGTGATCTAACCTCAGTGTGCGACGAGAAAGCAGGTCGCCACACCTGACTCCTGACCGCATTCACCACCCGCGGTCCCGGCCCGATGTTCACTCATCCGGTCGGCCGGTGCGGCGACCTGCTTTTTGTATAAGCAAGGGTCGCGCGGTTCGGCGGGACACACCGGGGGGGTGCGGCGCTAGGCTCAGCCGCACATTGTCCTGTCCGGCAGCCGAGCACCGCCTACTACAAACACCCCGGCCTCGAAAGGTTCACGAGCACATGACCGACACCGCTTCCACGCCACCATCGCGGGGCTCTGTCCACCTACGCGCATCATGGTGGTGGAGTCGCCACGACGACCTCGCCAACCTTGAACTCGCCGACATCTTCGCTCGCCACGGCCATCCCTGCGCCGACATGGCCGACCCGGAAGTCCTCGACGCATCCCTACGCGCAGCAGTGCAGAACGACGACGCATTGGCAGAGCTTGCCGAGTGGATCGAAACGACCTCAACACGCCGCGGCGGCAGCGGAATTCAGAACCTGCGACACAGCATCGGCGGATTCACCGACTACCTCGCCCGCAAACTCGACGAAAAACCCATGACCGCAAAGACACTGCGGGAATGCGCCCAACAGATCGGATTCACCAACGACACGATCCGCGAAGGCAGCCATCTCCCCGAACTGGCGCACCCAGACGAAGAAATGACCGAACTGCTCCGCCGCTACAACGAGGTATGCGGCGCGATACTGGTCGCTGCAGCTACCGAGGAGTGAGAGGTTCGCGTCGAGCAGTGCCCTTGTCGGCGGCAACAGATATGCTGAACCCCGTCCGGTGCAATGCATCGGCCCGCTGAGTGTGACGACGGTTTGGTCGCCGGACGACTCACATCCTCAGCGCACCCGTCCAGAGGCGGGCAACGGCGTGGCAGGCACCAACTGGGATGTTGAAGCCTGCCACGCCGCACGCGTACATAACCCCCAGGCGATGCGTAGGGGCGACCGACAGCGAAGGGGGACCGGGTGGCGTATTCGATCAGCCCCGACACCGAACGCCCCTCGCACCTCGACCCGGAAGCCGGCGGAGACAACAGCCCTGTATCCAAACGGAGCGGCTACCGCCCCGTCGACGAGTTCGACGACCGTGCTCTCGACCGCAGCTCCGCTCGCGATCTCGATCGGATGGTCGAAGCAGGAGAATTCACCCGCGCCCGCAAGGACCTCGAACGCGCCTTCCCCCGTCCCGTGGTCACGCAGGTGAATGAACGCAAACGCCGCACCTTGCCGATTCCGGACGCGATCCGCCTGTCGCCCTCCTCCCGTCAACGCAAAGCCCGATCGGTCGCCAAAAACGCAACCCAGACAGCGCTGCCCAGAATCGGATACAAAGCAGTGGAGTCCCTGATTTCCGAACCCGCAACATGGAAGACGACCGGTGCAGCCCTCACCGCTGCGCGCGGCGATGCTCAAGGGCTAGACGAGCACACCCGATCGCAGGTTCAGCGCATCGACCGCGCCATCCAGACCGCCGAACGAGGCAACGACCGCGGGCATGTCGTGTACTGCGCGGTCTCGGTGCCGCATTCGCTGCCCGAACAGCCGGCCAATCTTCCGAGGGCACTGCAGCCCGGTTCGCGCATCGAGTTCGACCGCTTCACCATGTCCACCCACACCATCCACGAACTCGACCCGGTCGTGGGTGATCGGGAAGTGATCTTCGAAATGGAAACTGCACGCGGGATGTACCTCGGCGGTTCCGACTCGGTCGACGACACTTCCCATCTGCTGCCGCGAGGGATGCGCTGGCAGGTCGTCAGCTCGCACGAAGGCCGCTACCAGCGCCCCGACGGATCATTCGGCCGGCGGAACATCATCCAACTACGAGACATCACCGAGGAGAACTAAATGCCGTTCATCGACGGAAAAGGCCGACCAGAACTGTTGGTGCACCCGGACATCAAGCTCGGTCTGGCGAACTACCGACCGGTCGACGAGCCGGAAGATCAGCCCGTTCAACTGACCGAGAAGGATCAGAAGAGGATCGCGGCGCGGCAAGCGGCGAAAAAGGCAGCTGTAGAACGCAAACGGAGAGCGGGAACTACGTCCGAACAGCAGAAAACCGGAGGCACCCCCGAGAAAACGGGGTGAAACCTCCGGCTCATCCTGTGGATCCGCAGTGCCACGATCCTATAAGCGAAAGACGCGGAACGCAGCCAGGGCGGGTGCCAGGAGCCTGCGTTCGCCGCCGCCACGTACATCGGCCTCCGAGTTTTCGAGTCTTTCTCCAATAAGGTGCGGACATGACGCCCGTCAACGAAGACACAGTCTCGGTGACCGCGGGGCACACGGCGAGCGGAAACGTTTTCCGCACTCGCCTGAACGAACTGTTCGCCGCCGCGGACCCGAACCTCACCAACGCCGCAGTCGTGCGCGGCCTTCTCGAACATGGTTGCCGGATCTCCAAGCCGTACCTCTCCCAACTGCGCTGCGGCCACCGCTCAAGCCCCTCCGACGAGGTCGTCGACGCCCTCGCGGCATTCTTCGGTGTCTCTCGCGGCTACTTCTTCACCGTCCCGGTGCCCGCCGCAGTCAGCAGTGACCTTCACGTCGAGGACGCCGATATTGCCGAGCGACTCGACGACCTGGCACACAAAGCCCTACTGCTTGCGGCAAACGGACTCTCCGCGCCATCGCTGGAACTACTGGCGGATCTGGCCACCAAACTTCGCATCTCCGACCGTCGTCCAGTGGTTCCTGCGGATTCACCCTCCTATGTCCGCCTTGTCGAGGCAGCCTTGCGCCGGGGCAGTAACGCTTCATAGTCGCCGAGGAATTCGTTTGTTCGCGCGTTGAGGTAGCCATCGCTGTCGAGCGGTTTTGTTGAGCGTTCAACGATGCTCACAATTCGGTGTGAGCTTAATCTCGAACCGATTGGTCTGGTTGCTGAAAGTTAGCGATGTGCCGTTTACTGTCCTTACCTGAAACCGGACATAACGCGTACATTGCGTTCGCGAATCGTGTCCGGCTCGACGCACCAACGAAGGGCGCCAGTTATGTCTCGCACGTTCAAAGCTATTGCAGCAGCGGCGATCATTCCCGCAGGAATCGCCGCCGCCACACTCTCCGGAGCAGGTGCCGCTTCTGCCGCGATTCCGTACTCCGGAAGTGACTACGCCGGTATCGTCCTCGATAACGGTGAGACCGCTTTCGCTGGTCAGTGGAATATCGGAAACGCTCTCGAATCGATCCCTTCGCAGTACTGGTACGTCGAGCTCGGCGACGGCAGTGTTCACGGCAACGACGGCGGAGACATCTACGCCACCGTCGACGAGTTGATCGACGAAACTGTCGCTCAGGGCGGGTATGTCGCTTTCGAGTTGTCGGTACCCAATCCCGGGGAGCAGCGGTTCATCACCCTCTACCAGGAGTGGTGAGTCACCTAACGCTGACTGATCTTCGGCACCGGAGCCCCATGCTCTGGTGTCGAAGGCGTCTCCGCAGGCAGGCCAGGACAGTTGACGCGCACAGAAGATTGCCGCACTCAGATGTTCGGCCGCCGGCAACTGCGATCGAAAGTGCTCGAGTGGCTAGAACCAAAACCCCAATGGAGAAGGCACGGTGACCCGGTGAGCGAAGACATAGAACCCGAGACCGCCGAACTACTTCAACGGGCGATCGACGATGTCACACCAGAAGATATCGAGCGGACCGTGTCAAAGCTCCGCAAGTTTCAGGCGGAGAAACGACTCCCCTTCCCCTCAGCTGGAGTTCCGCAAGAATTCATCGACAAGAGCGTCGACTACCTGATCAACGAGATCCGCACGAACAAGCCACAATTCAGAGTCCGAGGCCAAGAGGATCAGGGCCGAACTGAATCACCTCTCTAGTGGCAATGAAGCGGAAGAACGGCGATGGACCCTCTGTTGGAAACTCTCACGCTGTTGTCCCGACACGTGGGGAGTTCTGATGACATCACCGACCGACAACGCAGTCGTGCGTAGGTTCGCGCACGCTGCTTTTGCGCTCGCGCAGATAGTGATCGGCGTCGTGCTGGGGGCAATCGCCTGGAATTTCAGCGGCCGAATAGCCCCGTCGTCCTGGCACTGGTTTCCTCAACTCTTTCTGGTGCCGATACTGCTGTTCACCGCCCTCGCGGCGGCGGTAGGGGCCTTGATTCCTGCCCTTCGATACTTTGCCTTCGCATTCGTGAGCGGTGCATTGTTCGCGTTCTCCGCGTTCGCATGGATCATGTTGTGACAAAACCGCAGAACGAACACGCGAAGAGAGGAACGCAATGATTGTCCCCACGCTCGGAGGACTACTGCTCGGGGGCTACTTCCTCGTGTACCTCATCCGCAAAGGCTCCTACAAAAATCACCGGCCACCAGTTCCCGACAGATGGCCCGAACTACCGCCCCTGGCCGCGGACACAGACCCGCACGGCGCACCGGAAGACCGAGGCAATGCTCGGTGACACACGCCGTCGACGACTGAGCTGACAAACCGCCAAAGGCGAGGTGAGCTTGCAGAGGTTCGACAGGGATCAGGTCATCTGCCTGATGCGGGGCAGTGTGTGGGCGAGCTGTTCGAACAGGGCTGGCCAGCCGCGCCGCAACCAGGTCAGACGCCCTCGTTCGAGGTGATTGCCGTCGATGACATGCGAGATCCGTTGGTGCCGTTCGGGAACCCCCAAGGCCACGAGCTTGGCGTAGACGGGATTGACGGGAAGATCATGTCGCCGGATGTAGGACCAGACCTCTGCGGTGCTCCAATTCCAGATCGGCCCGCACGCGACGGTTCCGTCGACGCGTTCGACGATCCCGTCACGCCGGCCCCCGCGTGTGTACATTGCGCGTCTGCCGGCGGATTCGTCCGCCCGCACACCCCACAGCTCACCGGGACCGAGCAGTTCGTGCGCTCGCCTCGACGGTCCACTGATCAACACCTCGTGCAGATCCGGCAACACACCGGCGCGACTGCTGGCGCCGTGGTCCCACAGACCGGAGGCAGCGAGAACATCGAGGAGCGGCGGATCGGCCGGGATCCGGTGCAGATCCAGCGACCACTCCCGCGCGAGATCGCCGATGTAGTCGTAGGTTTCGGGATATTCGAGACCGCTGTCGAAGAACACCACCGGCACATCGGGTTCTACCCGGCGGACCAAGTCGAGGACGACGAGAGAATCCTTGCCGCCGGAAAACGCGAGGTACCCGTCGTGGCGGTGCAGGTGCTCGGAGATCCGATCACCGATCGCGGTCAGTGCGACGGCGTCGGTGCGACTGGTGGGAGGCCGCAGTGTCTGCAACGCTGCCAGGTCGAGGCCGGGATCGTCGCCGCGAAAGGTCACCGGACCACAATAGAACCGCCCGCCCTACCCATCCGGCCCACAGCCGGCTATTCCCGCATCGGATATCCATGATCCCTCTCGACGTCGCCGCTGCCGCGTACACGGGCGCGGTCGGGCGCCCGTACTCGCCGCACCGGTCCGCAGGCGGGTGTGCGCGCTGCGCCGGCACCACCGAGACAATGACCCCGACCGGACAGGTGGTCTCACGCAGGTTCACCGGCTACGAAACCTGGACGAACCTCTCCAGCCGGGTCCTGTGCGAAGTCTGCGTGTGGGCATACCGGCACCTGCCACTGCGCAGCTGCGCGCACATCATCACCGCAGACCCGCCCACCATGCTCGAAGCAACCCCGGCACAGCTGCAGCAGGCCCTGGCGCAGCCGCTACCGGCCGGGACCGCGGTCACCGTCCCCGCGCCGCTCTGGCGCAAACACCTGCTCCCGGATGCCCGCTGGGGGCAGATCAACGTCGACGGCAGCAACATCACCTGGCGCACCGACGACGCACAACGACTGGAAGTGATGTCCGCACTCCGAAAGGTCGGATTCACCGAACGGGATCTCCGGACGCCGGCACCGCCGCACCGAGTGCTCCGCACCCTCGAACACCGGCTGTGGGCTCAGATCCTCGAGGATTGGCAGACATTGGACCCGTGGCGCAGCGCCCCGTCGTGGTGGATCACCGCGGCCCGAGCCAGCGAACCCGACCACAGGCGGACATGAACGACAATGGGATGGCCCGGTCGAGAATGGGATGGCCCGGTCGAGAATGGGATGGCCCGGTCGAGAACGATCCGGGCGAAACAGGGGGAGGGGCACCGCTCAGTGAACGGCCGAAACACAGGTGCGAGAACCAAACACAGCGGTACCGAAGCGGAGACAACTCGATGACCACCACAGCGCCGACGGCAGCGACGGAGCGGTGGCTGGCCGCCGCGCCATTCCTACCCAGACCCCTCGACCCCGATGCCGCGATCGCCGATCGTCTGATCCTGTTGCTGCACTACGGCGTCGACCGCTCAGAGCACAACTGGCTCTCCACGCGAAGCGGCGACTACTACTGGAATCAGTATCTACCCGAACGGATCCAAGACGCCGCCTACACCAGCGGAGGCAACCTGAACCGGTGGTGGACGAAAGTATCCGGGCACCTGGGATCCACACCCAGAACTCGGGCACAGGAAATCGAATTGGCCGTCCTGCTCGCCACCGAACATCCCAAACGTGTCCTGCAGGCGATGCGCGATCAAACCGCCGCCCTGACCTTGCGCACGAAGATCATCACCGACGCTGTCCGCGCCGACCGCACACCCGCCGACGAGGTCGATCGATGAGCATCAGCCGCGTCTGGGAAATCGAGATGGTTGCCCGATCACCGATCTCTCACCAGGGCGAAACCATCGGCGGCACAGCACTGTTTCGGCGCACGAAGATCATCCAGCCCGACGGATCGATCGAACTGGTACCGGTCGTGTCCGGGAACTCGTTCCGCGGGGTGCTGCGCCGCATCGGGGAAGAAATGCTGCGCGATGTCCTCGGCTACGACAACCAACTTCCGCTGCCCGTCGCACACACCCTGCGCAACGGAGGCTCGATCGTGAAGACCAAAGCCGAACCCGTCACCGGACGACGACTCAACGAGCTACGTGAGCTGGTTCCCCTGCTCAGTGTCTTCGGCGGCGCGGTCGGAGCCGCCCTGATCAGCGGCTGCCTACGCGTGGGGCATGTGGTGCCGATCGTCACCGAAGCCTCACCGGTGCTGCGCTTCGACTACGAAGGCCCGCTGCCGAGCAGCTTCGACGTCGAAGCCCGCGAAAGCTACAGCCACCTCGACGACGTGAGCACCGCCCGCGACAACCCCACACCGTCGACAGGAAACGTCACGTCGCCGTTGATGCGCTACGACATCGAAACCCTCTCCCCGGGAACCAGGTTCGAATCCTGGGTCCAACTCGACCGGGGCAGCGCACTCGACGAAGCATTCACCGCGGACGTCCTCACCGAATTCACCCGGCGAGGATGGCTCGGCGGCAGGTCGGCCATCGGCCACGGCCAAGTCGGCGCCGCCATCACCCCCGACCCCGCTGACGGCATCGACCTCGACTGGCGCGCCATCGTCGCCGCCCGCCGCCAAGAAGCGCTCGACGCGTTGATCTCGCTGCCGGCATGAGTCCGACCACGAATCCCTGCGGTTAACCGCCCATTGGACAGCGGCTTTGCCGCCAGCATTGGTTCTTGTGCAACCCAAATTTGACGCGGACGATGTCAGATATGACGTCCGAAGTGTGGAGTCCATTGCTGACAGCTCTCCTGGCCTTGGCAGGAGTGCTATTCACGCAGTACAGAGCTGAAAGGCGTGCTGACAATCTGGAGCGTCGACGAGAGGTGCGCGAGGACATCGCCAAGTCCCACGAGAATCGTAGAGATGCGTACGGCGCCTTCCTCTCACTCTTCTACCAGCTCGAACGTGCGGCGCGAGAATGGAATGAGGATGAACAGGGAGAGCCATCCGAGGACGCACTGGAGAGCATCCTCGAGCCCCTCACGCTGATCCGCATCTACGGCACCACCGCCGCCACCGCCGCGGCCGATCAGTTAGTCGATTGGCTGTTCGCCGACGTCTTCGGGCCTCAGCCGGAGAATCACAAGGGGCAGCGAGCGAGCTTGGAGGAGAATTACCTCAAAATTGTGCGCAATGATCTCGCGATTCCGGATGTCCCCAAACTGAAGTCCTGAAAGACGGCAACACGCGATATGTGTGGGGATCGGCCGAGTACGCATGATCCGTCGCCGGCGGCCGGCGCCTACGGTGGGTTGTGTCGACGGCGTTCGTCCGGCTACGGCTAGTCGGTTATTGATATGTCATACAGGGAGTTTCGGTTGTGCCAACGCTCATGGTGCCATTGCTGGTACGCGCTCGACTCGGTGCCGGAGTCGGCCATGCACCACCGTGGGGGATCAGCCTCGACGGATTGCTCGCCTCACAGATCCGCGAGAACGAGAAAGCCGACGCACGAGAATCCGGAACCGACTACATCCCCTACGATTCCGAGGCGTCGCCGCGAGATCTCGACCTCCCCCTTGCCCGATGCACACGCGGCGGGCATCACGATTGGCATTGGGCAGCGACCTTCGCGTGGCCCGAAGGCGAAATTCCCGGCCCGCACGTCCAGTACTGGAGCGCCCGCCCCGACCAGCACGCCCTCGCACAGATCTCTGACACCCTTCCTGCGCACCTCTCCCCGCGCCAGGGCCGATACCGTGCCGCGGTCATGCCGCTACCGCTGACCATCGCTCGCGCCTTGACCTGGCGCGCCGTCGGCGACCCCGACGAGGTCGCTGCATTGCTCGCTGGCATCACCACGATCGGGAAGAAACGCGCCGCCGGCAACGGCATGATCCTCGACTGGTCCGTCACCGCAGACCCTGATGGTGACGCCTGGGAGTATTCGCATCTGCACCCGGACGGGCGGCTCGGCCGCACCGCTCCCGCAGCATGCCTCGAACACCGTCCCGAGGTGGCCACCGGAGGAGCTGCGGTGATGGGTGTGCGCCCGCCGTACATGCACCGGGCCCGAGCTGCAGAAGTGTTCCTGCCCGCCACCTGAGGGCGCCCGGTAGCCAACGTGCAAGCCTGTATGCAGGGATTTCGCCCGACGGGATCCTCGCTCGTCCTGAGTTGTCCAGGTCGGCCGCTACGTTCTCCGCGCAGGCAGAGTGCCTGCATTTCGAACGAAGGAGAAGACGATGACTGACCAAACCACACAGACAGGCTCGTTCGACGATGCGATCACCGAGTACCTGACGAAGCCGCATTCAGCTGACGGGTCGAGGGAATGGCTGATGATGCGGTGGTCGGCTCTCCAACTCTATTGGTCGGTGCGGATGCTGCCGGCGCAGTATGGCGCGGTGTGGGTCGAGAAGGGCTCGGCGAAGCGCGCGCAGCGGTACAGGGCGGCTGCGGACTCGACGCTGGCTGTGGGCCTGTTCGCGGCGTGGATCGCTTTGGTGGTGGTGTATGCAGTGAGATCGGTTCCGACGTTGTCGGTAGCCGCGCGTATTGCAGTCGCCGTTGGGGCAGCCGTCGTGAGCATTGCGCTGTTTGTTCTGGTGGTCCGGGGCGTGATGGTGTGTGTCGGACTATTCGGGCATCGCGTGATGTGGCGACGCGAGGGCAGCGAGTTCGGCGCTCTTCAAATCAAAGCCGAGAAGTCCGGGCGCCGTGAAATCCACGGTCACGCTAAATGGCCCGTCGCGGGGTCTACAACGAAGGTCGCAGCTCGCCTCCGCCACGATCTGCGGTCGAATGCTGTAGCGACCGGAACAGTGCTGACCACGGACTCGGCAATACCGAGCCTGCGGGCCATCTACATTCGCGAAGGCATGAGGCCGGCCACCGCACAGGAATGCGTGCGATACGCCCTCAAACCCCAGAAGGACCCGTTGATCTTTCCGTGAGGCCGCGACCGGGCAGCGACGGAAACATGTCCGCCGCTGCCCGCGCGGGTATTACCGCAGAAGCGGGTGCAGTACCCATTCGACACCTGGCGCGATTGCGACTGCAGCAGCGCAGAGGAGGGCGGTGCGCGCTTGCTGTTCGCCCCGATGGAAGAACGTACTTTCGACGTCGTATTCGCTCGTGTAGGCGGAGGGCAGTTTGGCGGCTATATCCGCGCGGTATCGCCGCAAGACCTTGCGGTACCGCAAGGCATTGAATCCGTTGGCGACAATCCCCGCCACGATCGGGGCGAGCAGTGTTGATGTGTTCAGCATGGTGGGCCCTCTCGTTGGGCCTCCGAGTGGAGGCCCACGCATCCTGGTTGAAGGGTTCTCCACTCGAACGGATCATCAGTCCGTCAGCTCCTGGACCAGCATTGATGTCGAAGTTTCGGATGGTTTCTAGTCGCCAGGTTTTGCATCGTAGATGAGGCGCAATTCGGTGATTCCGCCTTGGTTGATGCAGTCTTCGGCGAGAGTGCGTACCTGCTGGTGGTAGTCAGCGTTGTCAGCACCGGCTCGGATCGTTGCGGTGACGGGGGTGTACTGCGGCAGCGACAACGCGTTAGGGATCGACTTGCTCGTCGAATCGACGGTTTGAACGACAAGCGGAGTGCTGCCGCTCCACTCGATGCCGACCTGCACGTCGTATTCGTTCGTGCCGAGCCCGAGATTGGCAGCGCGGATCAAGGCCATGAAGTTGGCGACGGCGCTCTCGAGGTCCGCGGAATCTATGTGATCGGGGCCAAGCGTTTCTTTCGCGATTTTGTGTCCTCCGATTGCTGAGGTGAGCGTGACTGCGCCGTTGTGATGAATGCTCGCCCTTGTTCCTGGCCACTTGATGGAGCCGCCGTGAACCGCGCTGCGGACAATCCAACGGCGGAGCCCGGGGCGGGGCTCGAACAATTCCGTTGCCTCGAGCAGATGATCGCCAGCGCCGGACGCGTATCCGTACGCGAAGCCGCGAGCTTCACGAAACATCGAGATCGCATCGTCTTTCGTGGGCCGCGTGCCGAGCGGTGTGGCAAGTCGGGGATGGGCGACGGCGACGAGCCAGGCACGTTTGTCGGTTTCCTTGCCGGCAGCTTGTTCGGCGTAGAGGGCGTCGAGGGCTTCGGCACTGTTGCGGCGTTCGTCGAAGCGGGCGCGGTACATGAGTTCGATCTGGCGTTCTCTCATCCACACGGTGTCGGCGTCGTTGCGGATCGGTGCACCGAAGTACTCGCCCCTGTAGATCAGGTGGGGTCCGTCGACGCTGGCGTCGACGACGATCGCCACGACCTGGTTGCCGCTGGTTCCGATCTGGTGGATGTCGAGTCCGAAGACGGGCGGGGAGATCGCGGTGACGGCCGCGCTGCGTAGGGCACGTTCGAGTTGTTCGGTCAGCTCCCCGACGTCGCGCCGGCCGGTGGCCGCTTTCTGGGTTTCGGTGATCCCGTAGACGATGACGCCGCCGCCGGAGTTGGCCATCGCGGCGATGTCCTTCGGGAAATCCGATTGCGGCAGTGCCTTGATCGGGGGCATCTCGGACTTCCAGTCGAGATCCGCGGCTTCGCTGACTCCGGCGGCAACGGCATCGTCGATCATCTCGTCGGTGATCGGGCCGGGCGCGAGTCCGAGGAGCCGGTGCAGTGCGGTGAAGTTCATGCCCGGAGGTGTACCACGGCACCCGATTTCGAGGGCGGTTTCTTCTTGCGGTGAAGCCGCCCATCCGGTGCCCCGCCACCGGATGGGCCGGTGGTTTTTCGGGGCCTTGAATGCTTGCTTTCGGGTGATGTTTGTGGGTCGGATTCGCGTCTATTTGTCTGCGACACAGGCGTTTTCGTGTGTTGCGTCTGTCGGTGGGGTGGGTTATGTTTTTGGCGTTCCCAGTTGATGCGGGGCAGGGGTTGACCACCCTGGCCCGCGACCCTTTCCCGAAGCGTTGGTTTCGGGGGTTCGGAGTTTTTTCTGATGTCTATCGACGCTGTTGATGTTGTTGTCGCTGATCGCGTGGAAAGCGCGATTGACGGTGTGGTGTTCCCGCCTGCTGACGGTGAGTTCGTGAGAGTCGATACCGGCACCGAATGGTTGCGCGGGTGGGTTGTCGTCGATCCGTCGCAGAAGCCGGTACCGCCGGAGAATTGGGCGGCTGTGGCTGTGGCTGTGATGCCGGTATCCGCTGACGCGGCGGTGTGGGAAGGACGTGTGACCCCTGACCAGGTTTCCCTCGAAGCTCCCGGCGTTCAGCCGGTGTGGTGGTCGCGGGTTGCCCCGCTGATCGTGGAGACGATGACCGCACGCCGCGAAGCGGGGGCGGCGCGGGCGGCGCAGCGCACCGCCGAGGACGGTACGTCGGAGTTGGCGGCGAAACACACGAGATGGATTGACGCGTTGGTGGAATCGGCGCACGAGTGGGCCGATGACAACAGTCTGTGCTCGCAGTTCGACAACTTCATGATCGAGCATGATCTTCCGGGCCGCTTGCGCATGTACGACGTGGAGGTAGAGGTCAATATCCGTACGACGGTGAATGTTTCGGTGTCGGCGTCCAGCGGCGACAATGCTGCCGATTCGGTGGACACGAGCGAGGTGGAATCCGCGCTGCGCGACAAGTACGGAATCGCGGGCTACGTCGATGTCGATGTTGATGACTGGACCGTCGAGAACACGGAAGAGGCGTAAGCGATGAGTGTTGTAGCTGTGCGGGTGGGAATCGACGGAACTGTCTCGGAAATCGATTTGGGGCAGGACACGGGCGCGGGTCTGCGGGCGGCAATCGAGTGCCGTGGGTTCGATGTGGTGCGCCTGGCCCCCGGACTGGACATGTGGATCGACGACGAGGGACTGTTTACCGCTGATCCGGTGGTGAACACGGTAGCGACGGCGATTGCATGGGCCTACGGGTTCGTGTGGCAGAAGTACGTCGGGGTGGCGGTGTTCGCCTCCTCCGATGCAGAGGGGGAGACGGTGAGCCTGCCTGACGCCGATCGGTCCGCGTTGATGGATGCGGCGCGCGAACTGAGCGCCCTGCACGCCGCTGGTGCGTCCGCATGAGCGCCCCGTACCTGAGCGCGTCGGACCGCGCGGCCCTCAACGGCACGCATTACGTCGAGGAGGCGGTGCGGGTGTACCTGATGCGTGATCTGGACGGGTCGAATACGTGGGTGATCGACCCGACGACGTTCGGGGAACCGCTGTACTCGGACTACGACGACGGTCCTGTCACCGAAGAATGCCAGTGTGAGCGCCCCGACGAGTGCGCAGGCGTCGTGAAAGTGATGTCCGGTATCGGATTACCCGGCGGTGAGGAACTGATGCGGATGCTTGCCGACGGTCTCGGTTACTCGGTGGCGAAAGTGGAGCAGTCGTGACGGTGACGGCGGTGGCGTTGAGCGAGATCGCCACTATCGGAGAGCTGGCGGCGCTGTGCAGCGTCACCGCGCCGTCTGCGGACTCGGTTGCCGAACCTGTGGAATCGAACGCGCTACGGGGGTTATTAGCGGGCGCGGGACTGGTGCCCTACGTGGCGCGGTGCGGCACCGCTACCGACGAGTTCGAAGTACAGATCGCTGATCTGGTCGGTGACCTGCATCATTTGGCGGACGCGTTGGGCGTGATGTGGTCCAGCGTGCTCGACCGTGCCGAGGATTATCACCGTGAGGAACGGTGCGGGGTGTAGCCCCTGGACCGTGCAACGGCCCTCATCTGCTGGCGTGTGCTGGCGGGTGGGGGCTGTTTTGTGCCCGAAAGTCACTGTTTTTGAATGTTGTTGTGTGTCAGCATGTTTCGGTATTCGTCTGGTGTGGAGTGGCTTTCGTTGGTTGTGCACGGTGCTGTTTTCAGCAACGCCGAATGTGATTGCAGCAGTGAGTATTTCGGTGTTTTGAATTTTCAGGTTGTTTTGCTGTTTGGTGGGTGGGGGTGTATGATTAGGGCATGATGTTGGCGAGGCAGTGGACGCGAGGCGGGGCGTTTGTCGCGACCCTTCCCCTCCTCCCCAGCCTCGTTCGGGTGTCGGGTACCGATTCAGACGTTGCGATGAATTTCGTTGGCGAGAACGATAATTCGGAACTCAGAGAAGCGAAGCGACTCGATCGACGGCAACGGCACTCGACCCACTGCGAGCCGCGCAGCGGCTCCCTGGCGGGGAGCGAAGCGACTCGCTCCGTCTCCCGACGCGAAGCGTCGGGAGGAGCGCCGCG
>NZ_JAJHVW010000023.1:0-40164 GCF_027583855.1 Rhodococcus sp. BH5 | reverse complement strand
TGTAGTCATCGTTTCTTGCCTTTCGGTTCGTTCTCTTGTCGGTGAGCACCCCATGTGTGTGCTCGTACGTCGGCGCAGATCGGGCAGTAGCTTTCTTCGGCGGTGAACGTCCAACCCGGTTCGATCGCGGATTCGACATCATTGGACGAAGTTTCGGATGCAGCTGTGTTCGGAGCCGCGCCGCAGGAAGCGCACGAGGGCATCTTCGGCAAGGTGGTGGGTGTCGCGTCAGTTATTTCTGTGAGCCATCGAGTACGCATGTATGCCCATGCCAGCGCGCCCGGCCGGCGCATAGCAGCGGGGAGAGCCGGTAGAAACCCGCGTTCCAACACTGCCCAGCTCTGGACGTTCCCCAGCAGGAAGCACGGGCCGCTCTGAATCGCCCTGGGTCTGATGGAGACTCTGGCTATTTGATTTCGGCCAGGGCCTGGTTGCCCTGTTCGGTAGCGTAAGTCCTTTGTTCGTACTCTGCTGGTGGAAGATCGTCGCAGTAGCCGTGGAGGCGTTGGTGATTGTGCCAATACACCCAGGACAAGGTTGCGAGTTCGACATCGACGGTGGTCTTCCATGGTCCGGAATGCGCTGGTCCGTAGATCAATTCAGCTTTGTAGTAGCCGTTGACGGTCTCGGCGAGAGCGTTGTCGTAGGAATCGCCGATGGTCCCGATCGATGGGATCGCGCCGATCTCAGCGAGGCGTTCGCCGTAGCGCAGGGATGTGAATTGACTGCCGGCATCGCTGTGGCACCGCAACCCGGTGAAGGTGGTTCCGCGTGACCATCGGGCCATTTCGATCGCATCAAGGACCATCTCGGTGCGCATATGTGGTGCGACGCGCCAGCCGACGATCATCCGACTGTAAGCGTCGGTGATGAAACAGACGTACGCGACCCCCGCCCAGGTCGCCACGTGTGTCAGGTCGGTAACCCACAGTTGGTTCGGCCCAGTGGCGGTGAAATCTCGTCCGACCAGGTCCGGGTGTCGACCCGTGCCGGCGGTGGGGCGGGTGGTCCGCACCCTCTTACCTCGGCGGACACCTTCGATGCCCTCGGCGCGCATCAGTCGGGCGACCTGATCACGGCCGACGTCGAGTCCGGCTCTGCGAGCGGCTTTCCACAGTTTCCGGACCCCGTAGACACGGTAGTTGTCTTCCCACAACGTCCGAAGCGCCGGCCGCACCCGGGCATCCTTTACCGCCCTCGTCGATGGTGATCGTGACCTGGCGGCGTAGTAACTGCTCGGAGCGATCTGCAGTGTCCTGCAGATGGGCTCGACCCCGAGTGGCCGTCCTGCGACGACATCGTCGCAGTTTGCGTCGATGAACGCGGTCACCTCTTGTGCTGGCGGTCGAGCTCCGCCCCGAAGAAAGATGCTGCACGTTTGAGGATTTCGTTGGCTCGCTTGAGTTCTCGGTTCTCTTGCTCCAGCTCCCGGATACGTTGAGCCTCCGATGTGCTCATCCCTGGCTTGGTGCCGTCGTCGATGTCGGCCTGCTTGACCCATGCCCGTACCGATTCGAGTCCGAACCCCAGTTGCGAGGCAACTCGCGACGCCGCCCCGTGCTCGGTCCCCAACTCGGCCCGCAGTGCACGGACCATCCGCACCGCACCAGCCTTCTCCTCCGACGAATACCGACGCGTTGTCGGTCTTCCTGGCACCCGTTCATTCGGCATGACTTCATCCTCGTTTCCAAGGCCAGAAGTCTCCACCGAACCCAGGGCGATTCAAACGCCTGCGCTCCGGACGTCTTTGCCAGGCCCCTCGGTTCACCCGAGGTCGAACGGTGCAACGAGTACGTTCTGTCGCGCCGACCAAGCAGCGCCTACTCGTCTTCATAGACGAGCAGTGCGGAGGCTTCTACGAGAGCACTCTCAACACTTCTGAGGTGATTGTCGCGGACACCACCTTGCGGGAGGTTTTTCGCATAAGCGAGGTGCGCTGCTGACCAGGTCACCAGATGCCGGATCTTCGTTTCGCGTTCTCCGGCGCTCAACTGACGCTGAGCGGATTCCTCGAGATTGGTAATTGCGCCGCGCATAGGGCTGACCTTTCCCATTCCCCTGATTCCCGGAGGCTAGCCGGGCAATGTTACGGCGACGTTACTTACCTCCTCGATACGTCCGAATCCACGAAATTCGGTGCAAGCCGCCAAAGGCATCGGTCAGGGCAGTAACCTTCACCCGAAAACTTTCGCTGCGTCAACCTTCACAGCCACCCTGGTCCAGATACACCGTGAAAAACCTGCGGCGAGTCGCGGGACAGCTCAGCTCAGCTTCCATGCCCCAGATACAGAAAACCTAGACAGACAACTGAACGCGGCGCGCGCACGTCTAGGCCGCAACGGAACCGAGGAATGCCTGGCCGAGCCAGCCTTTACTCAGTCGGATAGTTCGAAAGGGAGAACTATAACGATGAGGTCTTTCGACTTCACCGGACTTCTCGAAAGACCTCAATGCGCCGTTGGTTTCACGGTTAGCCGTTGCGAACGGTCCTGTTTCCTAGCGGTGCGTCGAGTGGTACCTCGACTGTTACTTCGACAACTTCCATAGTGCATGCCAGACCGACAGCGGAGGTTAGAGTGCCGACCTTCACGTTCACCGTCACATCGGAGGCCGTCTCGTGAACACTGACGTTCACGCCGAAGCATCTTGGGCTGCCTGACTCGAAGTTCAGGGCGATATCATTTCCCGCACCTTCCACGAGGCTGTAGGAGGTGACGGAGACAGGGTGCGCATTGGTCAGATCTGCACTGCTGGACAGCATGGTATTCGGTTCCGATGGTGGTACCAACTCCGGAACCGGATAACTAGCTGCTGTGGTGTCCTGAATCAAGCTTGTCGGTGTGCCAGGCTGAGCACTTGAGGGATACCTCCCGCCTGACTCACTGTCCGAACATCCGGTCACGGTCAATAGAAGTAAAAGTGCGACTGCGGTATTGCGCATTCACGGATGCTAGCAAGATCGAACGGCGGTGCCTCAGCCGAACACTTTTTGGAGCGTCAGGCGGGCGCGGTCATCCGCGATCAGGTCCAGTAGGCCCTTGTTGGTCCACAACAGTCGGCGCAGTGTCTTGATTGTCTTGTGCGGTGGGATGAGAGGCCGCGAACAGCTATCTCGCTGCGGTGGGTGATTTCGTCGACCACTTCGCACGCAACGGCGTGGTCGAGCCCGTCTGGAAGTGTCGCCAGCAGACCCGTGGGGCCCCAAAGATTCGGTCACATCTCGCACGACGGCAAGCTGCTCACGCAATGTTTCGGCGGTGCGACGTCGATGGGATAGGCAAATCGTTGCGGGCGACTCGGGTCAGGTTGCAGCGCAAGCAGGGACACCCTCGAAGCGAGAGCTGCGTGTTCGATGCGTGTGAGTTCGTGGTGTTGCGGATCGGGTATATCGGCCAGCGCAGCTTCGAGGAGCGCCCACGGCTTGCGGAGGCTCGCCGCACTGGTCGGATCTAATTCGAGGTTCGAGGGGTCGTGGGTCATGGTCTCGTTCACCTTTCGTTGTTTCGCTTGCGGTGCTTGTTCGTCAGTTGCGGACGCACATCGCGTCGATTTCGCGCCGGATTTCGGGGACGAAGGCAAGAGCGGTCGCACACGCGGAAATCGTGGCGAGGATCAGTCCGGAGACGCCGACGGCGAGGGCGGGGTTACCGAAGCTCGCCGCCGTGTGGATCATCTCGCGCAGGCCGTCGGCGGTGGCCAGCATTACTGCGTAGAAGATGAGTGCGAGGAAGGCTGCGGCGATACCGGCCGCCATGCCGGCTATTCCTGCTTTGATGGTCCGCTCACGGATTCCGCGGCGCTGGGCAGTTGATGTAGTCATCGTTTCTTGCCTTTCGTCGAGATGAGTGGGGCCGGTCAGATGCTCGCGCGGGCGATGAAACGGCCCGCTTCGTCGGTCCAGGTGCGCAGGAACGCATCTCGAATGTCGTGTGTTCGTGTCTCGGTGACACTTTCGGGGATGGCGTATGCGGTGCAGATGAGTGCGGCCTCTTCGGGCGTCATCTCGGCGTACCAGTCTGATATGTCATCGCTGGAAATCTCGTCTCCGTTGCCTGTGAGGCCGTGGAGCATAACGGGGACGACTGCCGAGATAAAGGTGTCGAGATTTCCTTTGGTGGCGTCACGTTCGGTGCGGACGTCGTTCGCTGCCTTGATGGCACTCAGCAGGTGGGGGTACATGTTGGTCACTGTTTTAGCCTTTCGGTTCGTTTGTTGGCCGGCCCTTGCCCCAGGTTCGGGCTCGTACGTCGGCGCAGATCGGGCAGTAGCTTTCTTCGGGGCTGAACGTCCAACCCGGTTCAATCGCGGGTTCGGCGTCATTGCAGGAGGATTCGGGTTCTGCTGCGCTGGGAGAAGTGCCGCAGGAAGCGCAGGTTGAGACTGTATGCGGATCCCCGGCGGATGTGCCCGATGGTGTGAGCGGGAGCGGGTCGATCTCGCCGAGACTTGATTTCGCCCATAGAAGCGCCTGCAGGGCATCGGTCGAGCGCTCGTACCGTTGCCCGTTCATGGGCGTCCGTTGTCGTTCGATGTGATGTGGGTTTCCGGCATGCAGCCCTCCTCGGGGTCAACCGGCATCGGCGGGACCAACGGGAGCACAGCGACGATGCGGATGTTTTCCCAGTTGGATGGTCGCCGGCTGACCTCGGTCTCTTCGTCGAGGAGGTCTTGCAGGGATCGGGTGATTTGTTCGTCGGTGTCGTAGCCGTTGCCCCAGACGTTGTCCGGTCCTCGCACTCGGCGTTCGTTGTCGATGATCGTGTAGTAGACGCTGTTTTCTGTTTCGTCGGGGAAGTCGTTGTTGTTGTCTTCCTCGGGGATTGGGGTGGTGAGAATGACGAAGTGGTGGTCATGTGAGACGGCTCGGACGGTCCACCACAGGTCTCCGGTTTCGGCGAATTGCACGCGCTGTCCGGTGTCGAGTGCGGTGGCGGCGATGGTCGATGCTGAGGATGGGGCTGGTGCGCTCATGTGCGTTCTCCTGGGCTCGGTGGCGGGTGTCGGCGTGATGCGGATCAGCTGCAGTCGACGTGCAGAGACAGGTAGACGCGGCCGGTGCCGTAGGGGGAGTTCCAGTCGGCCGGCGCCTGCGCGGTGGCGGCGATGTCGACCTGGTCGGGTGTCGACCAGTCGACGGAGCGCAGTGTGTCGAGGAACTGGTTGGCGGTGTCGATTTCTCCGGAGAGGTCTTGCTCGGTGTTCTCGATGGTGAGGGTTTGAGAGGGGTTGCGGGCTTTGATCTTCCAGCCGTGCGGTGAGGTGATGTCGACGGCGAGGTTTTCGCCGGTGCCGGTGCAGCGGGCGGTGACGTCGTCGGGTTTGGGGGTGGTGATTTCGGTGTCGGTGTGCTTTTCGCCCCAGCCGATGATGATACTGCCGAGGTCGTCGGAGGAGTCGGTGACGACTGTTCCGCTGGTGGAGGCGGACACGCTCGTCGCGGCGCGGCTCTCGTCGCTGCTGCAGGCTGCCAGTGCGGCGAGCGCAGCTCCGGAGAGGGCGATGGACAAGGCGGCGCGGTGCAGGGTGGGCAGGGACATCGACTGAGATGCCTTTCGTGAGAAGGGAGGGTCGGGCGGGGCACTGTTCCGGTGGATCAGGTCATGTCGACCACAGCGGTCGTCAATCTTTGAAGGCGTCGACGTACCAGCGGTTGTCGATCTTTTGGGTGGTCACCGTGAGGGTGCCGCGTTTGGCGGGCTGATCGGGTGCGTTCAGTGAGAGGTCCACGAGGTACACCCCTTCGGAGAGGGCGATGGATTTGACGCAGTGCGCGGTTCCGGCGGGGACTTGGTCGATCGTTTTTTGCAGGTCGGGGACTGGCTGGACTGTGGAGCTGGGGGTTGCGAGCGCTCGGGCTGCTGCTGCGTTGCGTTCGACGTAGTAGGCGTAGTTGAACGCTGCTATTACGTCTGCGCCACTCTTTTGGTCGCCTCGGTCGCTTCGGCAGGTTTCTTCTGCAGGTGCTGTTGTGGGCGGCGCGAAGGGTTCGACGTCGGGGAGTTTGAGGATCGGTAGGCCGTTTTCGTCGGTGGGGCCGAGCGCTTCTGTCGTGGCTGTTTCGGTGGCAGGGGCCGGATCGCCTTCTCCGCCTCCGAGGGTGGCGACGATGCCGGTACCCGCGACGGCGACCGCGACCGCGCCCAGGGCGATGAAGGTCCGTTTCCCTGGTTTGCGCCTTTCACCGCGGGGTTTGGGCGGCCGGGGTGTGCGCGGGGTGTTCTGGGGGCCGCGGGGCGGGGTTGATCCGCCGGAGAGGTCGAGCACTGCGGGGTGCCTGCTGGTTTTTGTCATCGCTGTTGCCCTAATCGGTAGTTGGGATAGGAGCTGACCCCGTATAGGGACAGTTTGTGTTCTGGTGCTGCTGTCGGGGCGACGCCTGTTGTTGCCCGGACATTCGATGTCTCACGAAAGAACGGTGCGCCCCGGTAGCAGTGATCTGGTGTTCGGTGGTGTGATGGCGTTGCCCCTGCCGACCGCAGGGTTCACCCCGGTATGAGTTCTCCCGAGCCGTAGAGCTCTTCGGAAAGCACTGGGGGTCCTGCGGTGTGCTGGAGTCACGGACGGCTACTGAGATGACGGACCGTCGAGTCCTGCGATTAGGGCGCCGCGTGGCCCCTGCCCGGTACCGGGCATCGTATCGAGCAGACGGAGGGAACGGATGAGTTTGTTCTGTGGAATCGATTGGGCCACTGATCATCACGACATCGCGGTCGTCGACCACACGGGCCGCCTGGTGGCCGGCGGCAGGGTCGAGAACACCGCCTCGGGATTCGAGGCCTTGTTGGCCATGCTCGCCGACGCCGGTGAGGACCCGCACGAACCAGTGCCGGTGGCCATCGAGACCGATCACGGTCTGTGGGTCGCGGCGTTGACCGCCTCGGGAAGGCAGGTCTACCCGATCAATCCGCTCGCGGCCTCGCGTTACCGGTCCAGGCATGTCGTCTCCGGAGCGAAGTCCGATGCGGTCGATGCCCGCACCTTGGCGAATATCCTGCGCACCGACCTGCCCGAGCATCGCCCACGATCGAATGATTCCGAGCTGGCCCAGAGTGTGCGGGTGCTCGCTCGCGCGCAGCAGGACACGATCTGGAACAGGCAACAGGTCACCAACCGGGTCATCGCGCTGCTCAAGGAGTTCTACCCGGCAGCGTTGGAAGCCTTCGCCGGTCTCGAAGGCGGCATCACCCGAGCTGATGCCCGGATGATCCTCACCGCTGCTCCCACCCCTGCCCAGGCAGCCACATTGACTCCGGCCCGATTGCGAAAGTTGATGGCCAAAGCCGGCCGCCAGCGATATCTCGATCGGGACGCCGGGCGCCTGCGCGAGGTGTTCACCGCCGAGCACCTCCGTCAGCCCGCCATGATCGAAGAAGCGATGGGACGGCAACTGAGCGCGTTGCTCGGGCAGCTGAACGCCATCTGTACTGCGGTTGCCGATCTGACGGAGGCGGTTACCGAGACTTTTCACCGACACCCGGACGCGAAGATCCTGACCAGTTTCCCCGGCGTGGGGCCAGTGGTCGGCGCCCGGGTGCTCGCCGAGATCGGTGACGACCGCTCGAAATTCGACGACGCTCGTGGATTGAAAGCCTTCGCTGGATCCGCGCCGATCACCCGCGCCAGCGGCAAGAAGACCGTCATTACGCACCGGCACATCAAGAACCGGCGTCTCGCCGCCGCCGGTTCGATCTGGGCGATGGCAGCGCTGAAATCCTCGCCCGGAGCGCGGCGGCACTACGACGCGCGCCGAGCCAAAGGTGACTGGCTCCAAGAAGCCAAACGCCACTTGTTCAACAAATTCCTCGGACAACTCCACCACTGCCTGCAAACCGGACAAACCTACGACGAAACCCATGCCTTCCCACCTCCTCTCGTGCTCGCGGCTTGACTGTTAACTTCCTGAGATGTCTTTCGTGGTCAATCCGGTTCTGGCGGCGGTGGAGTAAGAGTTCAGGGCGGGTGGCAAGTAGCCACCCGCCCTGAAGCTGTCTGACTTGTGTGGGTTACGCGGGTACGCCTGCGCCGACTGCGTCGCTGATCAGCTGCGATGCCAGGGCGGGGGTGGCGTTGGTGAAGAAATCGGTGAGCGCGGTGTCGACCTGCTCGATGATCTGCTCGCCACCGGGCTGGGCGGCGACGAAGTCGCGGGCCTGCTGATCGATGGCCGGTGCGGCTGCGACGGTGTCGCGGACGGTGGTGGACACGGCCTGCCCGACGGGGCCGGAGTTCTCCCAGTCGGTAAGGGTGTTCTGTGTCTGGGTGGTCACGGCGGGCTGATCGACGTCGGGGAAGTATTCGCTGACGTCGACAGGCTCGCCCAATTCTCCTGCGCCGTAAGCGGTTGCAGCTGCAACGCCCGCGATTCCGCCGCCGACTGCGCCGATCGCCGCTGCGGGAATGCCCAAAACAGCTGCGCCCGTTGCTGCTCCGGCTGCCGTGCCGACCACGCCCGCAGGCACCGCGCCGATGGGTGTGAGCACGGGGCTGAACAATCCGAGAGCGCTTGTGCCGCCGATTGTTCCACCGATCAAACCGCCCACTGTGGCGGCGGGGAGTCCGAGGGCAGTAGCTCCGGCCAAGGCTCCACCTGCACCACCGGCCAGCTGTGCGGCGGCGATTCGGCTCGCCTGATCGACCGGGATACCGATCGAGGCATAGAACGTCGAGACCTGGGACTCGACGACCGCGCTGGTGTTGTTGGTGCGGGCGAGGTCGATGTCAGAAACCCAGTTCGGCTGATCGAAGACCCAGTAGCCGATGCGGCCCTTTTCCCTGGGCGCGATGATCGGTGCGACGATCTCGACCGGGCCGGGAGCGTGGATCTGGCCGTAGTCGATCGGAGTCACGCTGTAGTCAGCCGGGGGCGTGTACTCGCCGGAATCGTAGTCCCAGTTCGGCAGCGGCTGAGACGGAACGTTCTGGTACTCGACGGGCGGCGGCACCCAGTAGACCGGTGCCGGCTGCGCCTCCGGCACGGTGACGGCGGGTTCGGGGGTGGATGCACCGCCGCCGTTGACGCCACCCTGAATACCGTCGCCGCCGGTGACGCCGCCCTGAATCGGCTCAGCTCCTGCCGGCGCCGCGAGACCGATACCGGCCGCGACTGCTGCGGCGACGACAAGGGCTGCGGTTCCCTGGCGGGCGGCGCTCTGACGACGGTGCCGACCTTTCTGCTGCGCGCGGCGCGCGGACCTGTTACCTGCGGTGACGTCCATGGTGATGCCTTTCGTGAAGGGAAAAGAGGAGTCGATCAGTGGGCGGATTGGGCGATGAGGTCCACGACCATGGCGGCGAGAACAGACAGTGCCGTGGCTGTGACGGGAAGCAGTTGGGGTAAGGCGATGGGGCCACCGGATGCGAACTTGGGCTCGTACGGCATCCGGGCGAATCTGTGGACACCGAGTTTTTCCAGTTTCTCGATCTCGGGGACTTCGACGCCCGGTACGTCGCCGGGGCCGTCGGTGATCAGGACGATGGTGCGGTCCAGGATCGCGGCCCCGTGTCGGGCTTTGAGAAACTTCAGCATCTTGAGGACATCGACGTCCAAACGCAGAGGCATCGGAACGAGAAGCACATCGGCATGATCGGTCGCCCATCTCCAACCGCCCGCGACGCGTGAATTGCCGGTGTCGGCGATGAGGATTTCTCGATGGTCGGACAGGATGCGCCCAACTTCGGCGGCCTCGTCATAGCTGAACGCGGCCCCGGAATCGCCGGAGCTGCCAACGAGGATGTCGCCGCCCCGCGGTTGCCGGGTCAGGTACTGCGAGAGCATGGCCGGGACGATGGTTCCGTGCGCGGCGGCATCGATCAGCGCATTCACGTCTTGCCCGTCGGGTGGGGTGATGGCGGCGCGTTTGGGTAACGTGCCGCCGACGTCGGATACGTCGACGCAGACCGAACTGCCGGGCCCACGGTAGGTCGCGATCTCTTCGTTGAGTGCGGCGGCGATGGGTGATTTACCGGCGCCTCCTTTCGTGTTGGCCACGGTCACGATCGAGAATCCGGGGATGGGGCGGGCGACGGTGGCTCCCGCGATGCGTTGGCGTGTTTCCGCGGATCCGGCTTTGGGTGCGAGCCCCAGATTCAAGATCGCGTTGAGGCGCCCTCGAAGTCCGATGCGGGCTGGTTCCTCCGCCCCTTGACCCGCACCCGCAGGTGCCGAGCTGACGGGCCGAGGTCGCAGGGTGGGCACCGGTTCTGTCACCCAGCCGCCTCGGCCGAAATCCCGAGTCGGCTGCGGTGCACGCCCGTTGTGCTCGACTCCCGGTTCGGTCTCCATGTTCACCTGTTGTCCCCGGTCTTCGCTGGGGGCCGGGTCGCTCGCAGAGACCTGCACTACGGGGGTTCGTTTGACGGGTGGGCGGGGCTGATCCCGGCGAGGTGCCTCCACGTTGGCGCGGGCTGGTTGCTCCGCTCTCGGAGGCGCTGAGACGGTGCGCATGGTGTTGTCGGGATCGACTTCCAAGTACATCGGGGCGGTATCGACACCGGTGACCGAGACTCTGATGGTCCGGCGGGCGGTGCGCGCTTCCTCCGTGGCTTGGGTGAAGACCCTGGTCATGAGTTCTTGTTCGGTGTCGCCTCGCAGGCCGATCGTCGCTACCAGCGACGGCACATGCGCCGTCGCTGTGCGGCCTCCGTCGTCGATAGCGACGGTCATCTGCGGGGCGGACATCACTGGCCTCCGGCGCCTGTGTTGGCGTCGAGTTGGGTGACCATGTCGGTGATCTCGTCGTGCAGCTTGTCGAGTTCACTGAATGCTTTGGTTTTCGCATCGCCGTCGGGGATCGAGTCGACGAGATCGCGGCGCGAGGCGAGAGCGTCCAGCAGCTCGCCGAGACGGCCGCGGGAGACGGTGTTGGTGTCTTCCTTGACGCTGGGCAGCCAGCTCGGGGCAGTCGCACGCAACGCTTCGCGGTAGGCGCGCACGACGGGGTCGCCGGGGCCTTCGTTTTTGAACGTGGTCTGGATGGCCTTGATGTGTTCCGGGTCGAGAATCACTGCTCGTTCGATTCGCACTGCCATGATGGGACCTTTCTGGTGGGCCGAGTCGGCGCTGATAGTGGATGTTCAGGTCAGTCGTCGTGTGCGCCTCTGGTGGCGCCGAGGTCGACGGAAGCAAGGAAAAACGTTTCGGTTCCGGGGCATTCGAGAACCGCGACTTCGGTGTGCTTGCCGGTGGATTCGACGGACACCTGCACTTTCACCAGTCCTTCGTCGGTGATCGCGCCGTCTTTGCTGCGGATGATGGGGCGGACGGTGTCGACAGACAGGACGGTTCCTCGTGCATCCGGGTCGGAGAGGCCGAAGACGATCTCCATGCCCTTGGTGAGGGCAAGAGCGGGGATCGCGTCGTCGATCTGGTCGACGATCGATGAGACCGAGGAAGTGCCGGTGACAGCGACGGGGTCGCGGACGTCGTCGGCCATCGAGTCGATGAGTTGTTGTTCTTCTCCGATGAAGGCTGGCAACTCCGCAGAAAAGCAGTAAACGGGGGTGTCGCGAACTGGGCGCAGGCTCTCGACAGCGCTCAGCTCGTCCTTGCTCAGGCCACTACGGGCGGCGGGATGTTCGTCGATGGTGGGGGTGAACCACACCTGCGCGAGCGCGGGGTCGCCGGAGGGTGCACTGACGGTGGCGCGGCCTCGAATGTTCTTGTCGATGTCGTTGCCGACACTGCCGTCGCCCCACATCATGTAGGCGCCATCAGCACTCAGACGGGCGAGCGCCGCTCGGGTCTGGAAGTTGTCGCGGACGCTTCCGGAGTCCTTTCCGAACAAATGAGCATCCGGTCGCTGCACCCCCACGGCGAGGCGGATACCTGCGGATCGGGCCAGAGCCACCAGTTCACCGATACGCCCCAAGGGGTTGGTGAACTTGATGGCTTCCTTCTCCTGGTCGGTACCGCTCGCTTTGAGCTGGCTCCATGCGGCGGAGAGAATGAAAAATTCGTCCAGGATCACGACCAGAGGCGGCATGGTGCGCGCGCTGAGACGATTGACTTGCATGTATTTGGTCCGGGCGTGCATCTCTTTCCAGAGCGCATAGATCAGGTACGCCGCGCGGATGGGATCGAATACCACTGCGGGGACACCGGGGTATCCGAGGAATTGGTGCAATTCGATGCGCTTGGGATCCACCCCGATGACAGGGACACCGCGCAGCACCAGCTCGGTGATGACCGTGGTCAAGAGAACGGTCTTGCCGCCGCCGGTGGGGCCGACGACGAGCATGTGCGGGGAGGCGGAGTCGTCGGAGACGTTCCAGTACGCATCGACGGTCCCGTTGTCGGTTTCGCAGGACGCGAAGGGAATGTGCAGGCGCTTACCCATCCTCTTCGGGTCGCTGGTGGGCCAGTCCATTTGTTGACGTTCAGCGATCCCACGGTGGTCGAGCTGCGGGACGGGAAGCTCGGACACCGGGACTCGAAGGTGATGCATGAGCATTGTTCCGAGCGGCATGCGTAGCGAAATTTTGATTTTGGGCTGGTCCGGGTCCCAGGTGATTTTCCACAGTTGCCCGGATTCGTGTGTTCCGAGTGCTGCGAGGAGAGCGTCGCTGAGCTTGTCGCGGTTGCCCTGCAGCCCGGTGGACAGGGTGCTGGTGTAGCCGATTTCGTAGGCAGCTTCGGCACCGTTGGAGAAGATTGCTGTGACCTTGACGGTAACGCCCTGGAGGGCTTTCCCGTCGGAGAGGAGGTCGGCGAGCAGCCGGTGGCGGTCACTGCGCCCGTCCGGTGCCACAGGCTCTCGCGAAATGGTGAGCGCGCCGGCGTCGGCACGGTATACGGGCTTGTACTTCCATTGGCGGGCAGCCGATTTGCGTGTGGTCATTTCTCGATCTCCTGGACAGCACCCAGAGCGCTGAGTTCGGGGCTGATGTCGATGATCTGTATTGCGTCTTCCTTCGGCTCTATTGGCCGACGAAGCAGGAGGCGCTCCGGCAATGCGGGAGAGACGATCGGCAACTTGGCCCGGACTCGTTGCGGGTAGGGCTCTCCGACGATCAGTGCGTTGAGCGCGGTGTCGAGCTTGGTGAAGCGAAGTTCGTCGACCACCGATCCGAGTGGAATTCGAATCTTCGCGGAGTGTGTGCTGTGCCACCCGGTGCGCCAGCTGAGTTGGATGCGGGTTGCGTTGTGGCCGGTGGTCTGTCGAACAACCGCAGCGAGGATGCGGCGTTGCCGCCAGCGGAGGAATCGAACGAGGTCGACCACGGCAGCGATGACAACCGCAACGACGAGACGGGAGCGAAAGTCGATCAGCCACTGCGCCCAGCGTCCTGATTCCGGCCATTGGCCGGCGACCTGATCAGCAGTGAGCAGCGTTGGCGCCCACCACACAATCACGGCGCCGACGAGAACTGCGATGACACAGGGCGTGAAGCGTGTCAGCTTCTGCTCGATCGGCTGATCCCGAGGTTTCGGTTCCTTTGGGCCAGAGGAAGTCCCATCGCTCCCGAACACGTCTCGGAAGAATTCGCCCACCGGATCGTTCGACGGCATCGCGGGATCCTTCCTCGTTTCGGCGTTGCGGGAGTACTGATGTGGGGACAGTCAACGCGGGCTCACGGAAACCGACAAGGACGTTTCGCACGCGCTCGGGCGTGTCGCGACTGAGAGTCGTCAGCGGGAGCATTTTCGGGCCCAAAAACCGGGCCTGAAATCACCCCTCAGAGAAGGTTTTTCGGAATCGAATTTCGCATGCGATTTTCGGAAGCGATTTCGGCTTCGGCGGAGCGGCGTTTTTCTCAACCACGCCTCCCCCCGTAGGGGGGAGGCGTCTCCCAAAGGGAGTGAGGGCCCGGGTTCCCCTGGCGCACACACCGAAAGCATGTGCCGAACGGGATGCCGATCGGGTGGCCGGATTCGGTGGCGCGAACGGCTGGTGAATTCTCCTCATTGGCAGCGGCATTGAGAGATACCGCTGCGGGTAGGGGTTTCGAATTGCATCGGGGCGCGACACGCCCGAGCGCGTGCGAAACGTCCTGGTGCCGATTCACGGCATGTGCGAGCGTTCACGCCACGACCATTCCGACCCAGCGAGCCCCTTTGGGAGAGATCATGCTTCACACAACATTCGAGGCTGCAGCGCAGCTGAACTACTTAGCGCAGGAGGGAATCGACACCGGCGGCGTAGGAACGTTCCTCCGTCAGCAGGTCGTACCGCCGATCCTCGGAGTGAGTGCGGTGGTGCTGCTGTCGAAAGCGATCAAGTCCTCATGGTCTTCGGTGATCACCATCGCCGGACTGTCTGTTATCGGACTGGGTTGGTTCGGCTTGTCCGCGAATCCGGATGCCGCGATGAACGTGGGCACATCGATCATGAAGCTGTTCGTCCCTGGCATGTGAGCACTCTTCACTCTTCGCGCTCAACACTTTTCGAGAGGAATCATCTTCATGTCCGTCATGACCATCATCTTCGGCGCCGTCATCGCTTTCGCCATCCTGTTCTACATCTGGTACACCGTCGCCCAGCGTCGACGGTGAGTGATCGCCGTGATCGAGACCGACGACGATCTTTACCGGGTAGATCAGCACTGGCTCGGCCCGCCCGGGAGAGCCTTCCCGAAACCGATCAGATATCAGTCTGCAGGAATCGGCATTCTCCTTGCGATTGGCTCGTGGATCCTCGTGTTCGGACTGCTCTCACTACCCCCGAACGGGTGGACCGTGATGGGCATGTGCCTGCTGACGTACTACGGCACGAAACGTTTCACCGAACGACTCGGAACCGAACGCACCCTCGGCTCTCTGGCCCGCTCTGCGATCAACGACCTCCGCTCGCCTCGTCCGTCGACCAATGCCGCGAAGAAGTCCCCGAACTCTGCGCAGGTCGTATCGATCTCGGATCAGCTTGCGCGCGTACGACTTACCTCCGCCCACCCCTCCACGACCGAGAAGAACCGGTGAGACATGAGTTATTCCGGTAGCCGGTACGACCCGACCGATCTCGTTCCGCCTCCCGGCGCTTTGCCTCCGGTCATTCCCGAATCGTGGCTACGCGCTGCCCGTGAGGCCGGGTTGCAGACTGCCGAACCCCACACACCGGATTCGGCATACCGCAAGGAATCCGCCTTTGCTGAGCCCGGCTACTTCGAGAGTCCCGCCGAGGAATCGGAGTCACGCAAGAGTCGTCGCCGGCAAGGTAAGAAATCCGGTAAGAACGGCGGGGCTCATTCGAGCAATGCTGCTGCCGAGCGCGGCAGCAACGCCCGGCTGAAGAAGGCGTCCAAGTGGCGTCTTCGGGCTGTGATGGGCAACGTCACGATCACCGACGACACCGCCACCGTGTGGTTCACACAAGCTCCCGGAACGTGGTCCATGCGTCCACTCTCCGACCAGTCCCGGTTCATCCGTGACGAGGCCCTCGTTCTTTCCGAACTCCGTACAAAAGGCGTCACCGGCATTCATCGCCGTACCCTGCGTGAACCGTGGCCGGTCACCGAATGGGGCCGCGCACATGCTGGCCTCGCCGAAGGTCGACTGCCGGATGTTCCCGGCGCCCTCCCGTGGGATGAATACCTCGTCGGGCAGCAGGTGGCTCTGCTCGACTCTTCCTCCACCCGTAAACGGCGCTACTGGGGCATCGAGCTCCCCCGACGCTCGATGACCGCGCAGGCAATTGTTGCCGTTGCAGACAATTGCTCGGGACTACCTGGAATCGGCCCCAAGCTGACGAAGTGGTCTGAGCAGGTCCTGTTGGCTGAGCAGAACGCCGCGGCCGAGCACATCGAGGAAATCGAACGGGTGATGCTCTCCCCCGGCGTGGAGGCATTGCCTGCAGACAACGCCGCCATCGACTACTTGCTGCGCCGATCCGCCGCTGTCGGGATGCCGTTGACGGAATCCTCGGCCGGGCAGGCACCGTCGGGATGGGGGCTGCCGGATCTGCAGGCGCTGTCCAACCTAACCGACATGACGTACACCCCCGGCGACGGCCACACCGTCGTCGAAGGAACTGTCGCGGGACGCACATATCGCTCCTACGTGACGGTGGTGACCGTCGGCCGTATGGCGGCGCTCCCGATTCCCGAGCAAAAGTTGCCCTGGCAACTTCTCGGCGATCAGCTCGGATACGCACTCGAATGGTCCGAGCGACTGACATTGCACACCCGCGAAGAGACCCTCAACTCCATCCGCAAGCAGCGCAACGCGATCGAGTCCCAGTACCGGCACTACACCGTCGAACACGACGAGACACCCCCTGACGCGCTCGCCGCGCAGCACGGACTTTCCCGCCGTCTCGAAACCGAAATGTCGAACGGCGGCGCTCTCGCAACGCGCGCGTCCGGGTGGTGGCGGATCGCGGTGACGGGATCCTCGCCGCAGCAGACACGCGACCGGGTATCCAATCTCGTCCAGAAGTACGGCCCCGATATCGAACTCGAAGTCGAAGACGGCCAATACCACCTCCTCAAAGAATTCATGCCGGGTGAAAAGCTCGCGAATACCGCGCACAAGCGGCAGATGTCCGTCCTGGCAGCGTCGGCAGGAATGGGTGCTGCCGCCGACCGTATCGGCGACGAGGAAGGGATCATCCTCGGCGAGACCGCCTCAATCTCTGTGCGTCCTGTGGCATGGAATTTGTTCGCCGCGCACGACTTCTTCGACAAGGGCGGTTTGACGCCTCTGGTCGGCGTTCAGGGTGCCGGCAAGACACACCTGGCCGGGATGATCACGTACCAAGCGTTGCGGCTTGGGGTGCACGCAGTGATCCTCGATCCGTCCGGGCCGTTGCGCAAGCTCGCCGAACTCCCTGAGCTCAAACCGTTCACGCGGGTGTACGAACTCACAGGCCGCGGCGCAAAGCCTGGTGTTCTCAACGTCTACCGAGTCGTCGCCGAACCCAATCGGGACGACGAGATCTACGATCCGCAGCAGCCGGAGTACTCCAACAGTTCGGACCCTGTCGCTGCCGCTGCGGCGGCCTACGCGGATGATCTCGCCGCCGCACATGCCGAACGCGTACAGCTCGCGTCCTGGGTTCTGATCTCGATGTTGGACTCGGATGACAGCAGCGACCGCGACGCCAAGAGCGCGGTCCGCATGGCTGCAGCAGCTGTCGGAGGAGCCCCCACCAATCACCTGAGAAAAGTCATCGACGCGATCGACGCGATCGCTGCCGGCAAGGTCTACGGCGCCGAGGAACACGGATTCGAAAAGGCCGCCACGGAGAACACACCCGTCGTCAGCGAGGGGGTCCAAAGTGCCGCCGGCCGCATCGGCCCGATGCTGCGATCGATGTCCCGCCTGCGCGATGCTCGGGTACTTTTCGCCTCCGAGACCTCGGGAGACGACGACGCCGCCGAACTGTTCGACTCGATCGTCGACGAACGCCTCACGATCCTGACGATGCCGGGCCTGCAGATCGACGACAAGGCATCCGGTTCGCACGCGACCGACAGTCAAAGGTTGGCAGGGCCCCTGATTCACCTGGCGGCGTGGCTCGCCACACGCCTGATCTACGACAAGCCCCGCTCGTTGGCGAAGCTGCTGTTCCTCGACGAAAACAAGTATTTGAAGCAGTCCGGCGCCGGCCGAACTCTCTACGTCCGCCTCGGCCGCGATACCCGCAAATTCCGTACCCGAGCATTGGTGTGCAGCCAGCTTCCCGGAGATTTTCTCGGCCTCTCCGATGGTGGGGACGATCAGGACCAGAGCCAGCTCACCGACGAAATCATCATCGGACGCCTCGGATCGAACGAGGGCGCGATCTCCGACGCACTCAAACTCCTCGGCCTCGAAGAGGGCGAGGGATACGAGTCCATCCTGGCCAATCAGCTCGGTGGTGGCCGCGAAGACACCTACGACAAACGCGTCAACGAAGCCCGCAAACAGCGGGCCGCGAAAACCGGGGCCGACGAGGCCCGCACCTATGTCGTGCGCCTGGGCGGCGACATCGAACTTGTCCGGGCGAACTGGACGAACTTCGTCCACATCGCCCACGTCGCACAAGCACTGAACTCGCGCGCCACCGCAGCCTGATCCCCCAATCCTGGGAAGGAACCTTCTCGATGCTCACCACTCTCCGCAAGACCGGACTACGCACCACGTGGGTGCAGCGCGTGGTCCAGCTGCTCGCTGTGATGGTTCTTGTGGGGATGAGCGCCCTGTCCGGCCCCGCTACGGCGAATGCTCTGGGGTTCTCCTGCAAGGAAGTTCCGGGGCCTCAGTCGCCGAATGAAGCTGCTCCTGCATTCTTCGACTCCGCATCAGAAAACAAACCTGCGGACGCTGCCGGCTTCAACGGCACCGGGTACGGAAGTCATGGGTGGGCCGGCCTGTCCTGGCATGTCTACGATCTCGGCTGCGGCGAGGACGTCACCGGAGTCTCACTCGTACGGAGCAAAACCGACCTGGGAAACCAATTCCTTGCCATCGGTCAATCATTCGCCGCTGCCGCGTTCTGGCTCGACGATCAAGCGAACACCACCGCTGACGGTGAACGAACCAGCCGTCAGGGCGCACTCGCCGAGTTCGACAAGATCGTTCTCGCGGTATCGGATTCCCTTCGCCCCACTGTCTACGGCCCGTGGATCGGAATCGGATTGGCAGTTGCCGGGGTGATCATTCTCTATCGCGCTTTGCGAGGGGATGCGGCAGCGGTGACCAAACAGCTGGCCATCGGCGCGGCAGCGCTGGCAATCGGAGGGTTGATGGTCGGGGCGCCGGCCAAAGCAATCGCAATCGGTGACGACACCTTCAATTCGCTGATCACGAAAACACAAGGTCAGATCTTCGAAGCGGCCGGCCTGTCCGATGATCCGCGGTTGGTGATCACCGATCGGATCATTCTCCCGGACATTCAGAAGGGCTACTTCGGAAGCAACGCCAGCCCGGAGAACATCAACGAACTGTGGCCGAAGCTGCGCACTTCCCTCGCCTACACCTACGACGAACAGGCGCGCATCAGCGCCGATAACTCCGCACAGAAGGACATCGACGAAGACAAGAAAAAGAAATACGAGGAAGTCGTCGAAGAACTCGACGGAAAAGGACTGTCCTACTCCACCTTTCAAGGAAAGGAATCCAGTCGCGTATCTGTCGGCCTCATGTCGATGATCAAAACGTCGATGCCGTCCATCCTCTGGATCGGCGCTTCAATCCTCAAGATCTCGGCACTCCTCGCTCTGCGATTGGCGATCATCACCGCACCGGTCTGGATTCCTGTCGCCATAGTTTCCGGGTCGACGCTTGCCCGCGTCGGACGCATTCTCGGCGGGATCTACCTATGGGCTATCGCCGCAGCAGTATTGATGTCGGTGTACTTGATGTTCCTGATCAACCTCTACACGAATGCTGCCGTGGACGGAACGTGGCGACTGTGGTTCCTCGTCATCCTCACCATGGTCTTCTGGATGGTGCTCCGCCCCTTCAAACGACTCTCCCAGACGATCACTCAGTCCTCGCACGGCGCCATCGGCGGCATGATGGACCGCCACAAGAACGGTTCCTGGAAACAGAAACTGCTGACCGCATCGTCAATGGTCGCCAACCCCGCAATGGGCCTGGCCGAGCACGCTCTCGAGATGGGCCGTAAAGGCATCAGTGCAGGACCCGATCGAGTCGGAAAGGCTGCAGGGAAGGGTTGGTCCGACATGATGCCGAAACCGATCATCCGCCAGGAAGGACGCGCACTTTCTGCTGCGCGAACCGACGACTACCGCGACCGCGCCCGCCAGGCGAAACTGGCAGCTCTGCGCAGCGAAGACCGAGTTTTCGTTTCTGGAGCAATGGACGGACTTCGGAACTCGTCGGTCTACAAATCTGGAAACCGTTTGCCTGGAATCGATCTTGCGGCCGGGCGATCCGACGGAGGCCGTCAAGGCCAGATGATGGATTTGCGTAAGCACGAATCCGGTACAGGATTCACCGACGGCTTCGATTCCCACAACACCGGCGACGGAGAGGTTTTCGCCCCTCGCCAGGAGCCGAACCGGTGGGATGGCGGCCCCGGTGCCGTGATCGCACCGACCACGGTCTATCGCCCGAGCGATGATGATCGAAGTTCCGACTCTTCAGGGTCCTCGCAGCGTCCGTGGGTGCAGATCAATCGCCCTGCTGCGGAATCTCATTCCACGCGGCCCTCCGATAGCGCTTTGCCCCGCGCAGGGTTATGGGAAGAAAGTTCGGCGCCGTCGACGGCAGTGATCGAGCGGCCGAACCGAGATCTCGGGGCGCGCTGATGAGTGCCGGCGCGAATCCGATCACCACCGCGATCCGGAACTGGACGTTGCGCAGTCCCGCCAGGCTCGCCGCAGGGGTCGCGATTCTGTTCGGTGTCGTTTTTCTCGGCCGTCTGATTGTCACAGTGATTGTGGGCACCGACGGCGCCGGCACTGAAACGGTGGCGGACCCGATTGCCAGCGGAGGTGCATCCGCAAGTCTTACCTCGGAGGCAGGCAAGGAGGTCACCGAGAAGGAGGTTGTGGCGATGTCGACCACCTCGGCCGTGCGCAGCCCTGCCAGTGCCGCAATGTATTACGCGCATGCCTTCCTCGACACCACCACATCCCCGACGCGGTGGGCTGTGGCCTTGAGCCGTGTCACACGCCCCGAACGTGTCACCGACTCCATCGCTGGGGCACGTCCCACGACCCCCGTCGCGATTCTGAGTCCAACGCGGACGTTGCCTGAAACAACGAGCGCCGCTGCCATTGTCGAGGTCGACACGAGCGCTGGAGTCTTGAAGATTCGGCTCACTGCCAACGACGGTGCTTGGCAAGTCGACGGGCCTTTGCCGACTCTGGGACTCGTTCCCGCGGTCACCACGCCGCGATCGACAGCGACCTCGCCGACGACCACAACAGCTCGAACCGCGACCTCGACGACACCTGACACCACCTCGGCTCAACCGGCCCCCTCCCCCACCGCTGCGCCTCCAGCTCAGCAGGCCACGAGCCCGGCGCCCGTCCCTGTTCCTGGTCCGATCCCGCTGCCGGAACTCGACACGCCTCTCCCGGGACCACTGACGTGAGCACCCCAGCGCGCCACCCCCGCACCTCTTCACGGCCACTGCCCGCCACCGCCCTACGACGTCGATTCGTCGCCGCGGCACTGGCTGCAACCTTCACGATCGGTGTAGCCAGCGGCTGCACTGTCAGCGGCGCGATCATCGATCTACCCAACAGCTGTGGCCCAGCGCAGAACACTAAATCCGCAAGTACCGACGCTGGCGCTGCCGACAAGCCCGCCGACCCCGGGCTCCCGGCGCAGGCGTTGACCCCGTCCGGCCCGATTCAGCAACCCACCGCGCCCGGAACTACAACCATGACTTCACCGTTCGGTCCTCGCTGGGGAACAGCCCACAATGGCACCGACTTCGCTGGGCCTGTCGGAACTCCCATTTACGCGGCTCTCGACGGCAACGTGGCCGCGGCCGGCGCAACCGGTGAAGGTCCCGGAGTGGGGTTCGAGAATTGGGTCGTGATCGATTCCGTCGTCGACAACCGCCCGGTGAGCACGGTGTACGGGCACATGTGGCCCGACGGAATTCACGTTAAGCCTGGTCAGAGTGTCAAAGCGGGGGATCATATCGCTGACATCGGCAATGCCGGCGGATCCACGGGACCTCACCTGCATTTCGAGTATTACGAGGGCGGGAAAATGCAGGGCGGTACCGCTGTCGACCCGATGACCAAGCTGGGCGGAGCCTCTGCCCCGTCAGGGCAGGTCGCTGGCGGACCGAGTTCAAATATCGATCTGGTGGCCGCATCGAAGCCTGTCGACTGCGGCAAGGGATTCGGGTCTGCCGGCGGCGGAGATCTCAAACCCGGCAGTGTGCCACCGGAATTCGAGGAATGGTTCCGCAAGGCCGGTTCATTGTGCCCGCAGATCAGCCCAGCACTTCTCGCCGCAGATACCAAGGCTGAGAGCGGATTCCGTGCCGTCGTCAGCCCGGCAGGAGCCAAGGGATACACCCAGTTCATGGACCCGACGTGGGTGGTCTACGGCAAAGATGATGACGGAAACGGCACCACCTCCCAGGGCGACGTCGGCGATGCGGTGATGGCCCAGGGTCGGTACTTTTGCGAGATCGCCAGGCAAGTCGACGGATGGATCGCAGATGGATCAGTCACCGGAGACCCACTCTCGCTGTACATCGCCAGCTACAACGCCGGCGAATTCGCGATCAAGAATGCCGGCGGAATGCCCTCCGGCGGTGACTACACCAGCGAAACCCAGCCCTACGTCCAGCGAGTACTCTCGTTCATTCCCGAGTTCGAACAGCCCGGTGCCCGCGGGGAATTCACTCCTTCGAATGGCGGTGGAAGTGATGTCGTCGATGCCGCTCGCGAGTACCTCGGCGCCCCGTACGTCTGGGGCGGCGGCGGGGCCGGCGGTCCGACGGGAGGCGGGTTCGACTGCTCCGGACTGACGCAATACGCCTACGCACGCGCAACCGCAGGGAAGAACATGCTGCCCCGAACATCCGAGGAACAGTGGACTGTCGGGACCGAGATCCCGATGTCCGAAGCGAAACCGGGCGATCTCGTCTTCGGCGCTTGGGAGTCCACAGGTCCCGGCCACGTCGGTATCTACGCCGGTGACGGTCAGATGGTCCACGCGCCCACCACTGGCGACGTCGTCAAGCAGGCACCCGTTCAAGCCGACATGCGCGCCCGCCGCATGTGAGTCCACGAAAGCGAGAAACCTGTTAGCGGTTCCCCACGGCCAAAGCCGAGGGGATTTCAAGCTCAGAGTGCACCCGAAACCAGCCCGGAGGAGAGTTGCGCGTGTCTTACATCGTCAACACAAGTGTGGCCCCGTTCTGCCACAACCAGAATCACTCTGGCCGCGTTCCTGTCCCGACCATCGCTATATCCACAGTCATCGCACAGGAAGGTTCGTTCACCGAGTCCGAGTCGCTGCTTGGCTCTCGCGAAGCAACTCGAACACGTCATCGTCGTGTACGCAGGCCGCACCATCACCACCGATCGGCCAGCCCGCTCGCCACGCTCGATCAATTCCCGCTTCGCCGACCCGATCGCGGCGTCCGCTGCCTTCCTCGCCATCGTCGATTTGGCCAGGAACTTCGGTTTGAAATCCTCCACAGCTATCAACACATGTTTCGCGACAACTGCTTTCGCCCATATGCGGGAAGCATGCGCATTCTGGCGTGCGGCTTTCTTGTGCAGTTTCGCCGCTTCACGAGCGGCGCGGGCATACCCAGCGGACTGTGGGCCGCGTTTCCCGCTCGAGACATTTTCCGTTGTGCTTTGGCGAGTTCGGCGGCGCAGCGTTTCCGGTGCCCCAGGTGCGGAAGATCGAACAGTGGATCGCTGATGGTTGCCGTCACTGCCACGCCCCAGTCGATGCCGATGGAATCCTCCGCCAGCGGAGCTGTTTCCACAGGGCGGCGAACGACGAAGGAGGCGTACCAGTGCCCCAACGAATCCTGCGTCACCCGAACAGATGTCGGATCGCTGGGAAGCTCCCGCGACCACACCACCGGAATGCTCACACCTTTCGGCAGGCCCAGTTTCCCGTCTTTGAGGGTGAAACCTCGAACGGTGTACTCAAGCGACGGCCGCGCATTCTTCCGCGACTTGGCGGCCGGGCGGCCGCGACCCTTCACTGTGAACGAATGGTCCAGCGCTTTGGCGTAGGTCCGCAGGGTTTGTTGTTGAGCGACCTGGGAGCCGTCCCGCAGCCACTGACTGCGTCGGCGGGTGTCGGTGAGAAGTTTCGAAAGCTTGCCGAACGAAGGCTTCTGGTGCGTCCTTTGCTGGTGGGCAGCTTCATTCCACAGGAAGCGGCAGCGGTGCCACTCAGCGATCAGTGCACGCTCAGCTTTCGCACCGGGTCGCATCCGGAAGCTGTACCGCACAACCTCTTCCATGCCCGAAAATATACAGCATGCAGTTGTATATTGTTTGTGTGGACGAAGTCAGATCGAACAACAACGTGGTCTACCGATGCACCTATCACGTCGTGTGGTGCCCGAAGTATCGACGGAAGGTCATCGAGGGGGACATCGACACCCGACTCAAAGCGATCATTCGTGAAGTTTGCGCGGAGCGGGAAGCATCGATCGTCGACCTGGAGACGATGCCCGACCACGTTCACCTGCTCGTCAGCTGCGATCCCCAGTACGGCATTCACCGACTCGTCAAACAGATCAAAGGACGCTCGTCACGGCTTCTGCGACAAGAGTTTCCGACCCTCAAATCCAGAATTCCTACACTTTGGACAAACTCATACTTCGTCGCAACAGTTGGCGGCGCAACCCTGGAGGTCATCAAAGAGTATGTCGAGAATCAACGCAACGCATAAACACCCTTACCTCCTCGCAGTTCAAGCAGGGGGTTTCTCGGGCGGCATCGAATGAAGAAAGCCATCGCGATTTCCGTGGTCATCGCAGCTTTGGCGGCCGTACTGCTGTACTCCTGCCGGGCAGGCGGCGGCGAGGGAGCTGACGCCGCCCAGCAACCCACATCCGTCGAAAGCTCCACGCCCCAAGAGCAGCCCACTCCCACACCGAAACCGGACACAACTTCACCTGAATATGTTGCACGACAAGCGATGACCATCGCGTTCACCTGGACACCTGGCATGGACGCGCGCCCTGCGGATGGATTTCGGCGAGCAGCGCAATGGTTCACCCCGGAACTCGGTTCTCGCCTGACGGCCGACGTACGCACCGACAAAGGACCGGGCTTGCAATGGGACCGGTGGAACGAGACCAATGCCCGCATCATCGCCGAAGTGATGATCGGATGTTCCGGGTGCCCGCCCGATACCGATACCAGCGTGCATCGAGTCGCGTCCATCTCGCAGACCGCCGTCACCGGTGATACATCCAGTGCCGTCGAGCCCGACACCACCGTCTGGTTGACCCTCACCAACACCAGCGGCCTGTGGCTGATCGATACGCTCTCCTACTAAGACGACTATCAGGGGGAACCATGAAGCACCGCATCGCGATCGCACTAGCTGCGACTGTCCTGTCTACAGCCGCATTGGCAGGTTGCGGCAGCAACGACAATCCTGAGCCGGAACCCACACCATCGAACAGCCAGACGACCACAGCGGCCGTAGAACCATTCAGCACCATCGCCCATATAGCGCAGGACGAACGTAAGACGGTAGCGCGGATTATCGAGCTCGGAAAAGCCCGTCAAGCGGACGAAAGCGCCATTGTAGCTGCACTAATCGCTGCACGCGGCGAGCAACTCTGGATGTTTCATCAACCCGGACAGGTGTTTCGAAACCTCTTCGGCTGGAACGCCCAGTGGGATAACCGCAGTCACCTGGACGACGGGGCAATCAATACTGCGATCGACATCTTCTACGAAGGTGCGGAAAGACCAGAGAATCTCGCGAAGAAAAATGATGTCGTCGACTATGCCGTCGCAATTCAACTTTCCGATCACTACTCCGGACGTGAATACTTCTCCGATCGCACCGTCAAGGGCGAGAACAACTCATTCCGCAGCACTGAGGACAAGGTCCGGGCGCAGTACACCAAATCTCTTCCCTATGCGCAGGCTGCCTACGCTCAACTCGGCTGATAAGAACACAGCCGTAGAAACTGGGTGTCTATAGCCCTCTCTAGTTGCAGCACAAGAGAATTTCTGCTCGCGCTAGCGCTCACGGTGGACCAGTCTCGATCCGATCACGAGCAGTCAAAGCACGACGCCGATCAGTGACAACTCAAACCTTCCGACATGCAAAAGTGGTCCGTATCAGCTGACTATCGAGCTGTTACGGACCACTTTGGTTGTGGGACTAGATACTAAGCCGTGTGGTCAGTGACCCATTCCGATACCGCCGTCGACGGGGATGACGGCGCCGTTGACGTAGCCGGCACCGTCGGAGGCGAGCCAAACGACGGCTGACGCGATTTCTTCGGGCTGCGCAAAGCGCTGAAGGGGGATCAGACCCTTCATCGTTTCCAAGTGCTTCTCGTCGACCTCAGCGGCCATGTCGGTCTCGGTGAATCCTGGGGCGACAACATTCGCGGTGATTGCACGCTTGCTGCTGCCGAGTTCGCGGGCCAGGCTGCGGCTGAAGCCGATCAGTCCTGCCTTGGATGCTGTGTAGTTGGTTTGGCCGGGGACGCCAGACATGGCGGACGCGGAGCCGATGAAAATGAATCGGCCGTGCTTCTGCTTGATCATGTTGCGTGTTGCACGCTTGGCGACGCGGAAGCCTCCGACGAGGTTGGCGTCGAGGACGGAGAGGAATTCATCCTCACCCATGCGTGGGACCAATGTGTCTTTGGTGATCCCGGCGTTGGAGACGACGATTTCGACGGGTCCGAAGTGTTCTTCTACGGCCGTGAACGCTTGGTCGACGGAGTCGGTGTCGGTGACATCACATTTGACGCCGAACAGTCCCTCAGGCGCTTCCGAAGACCTGTGTGTCACAGCAACCCGGTGACCTTCGGCATCGAGAGCGCGTGCAATCGCGAGGCCGATGCCCCTATTGCCGCCGGTGACCAGAACAGTGCGCGGAGTGGTTTTTGGCATAGTGCACAACCTATCGAATTGACGTGAACGAGCTGACGGCGTCCTCCAAACGCGCTTTAAGGGGAGGACTATTTCGTTGTGGAGTCGATGCGGCGTGGTTTGCGTGCGGAGAAAACAGCTACGGTGCCAACTACATTGACCTCCACGTCCTCGAATGCACGATCAAGTGCCGCTGTGAGGCCGCTCACGTCATCATCCGTGTTGTGGAAGACGTGCAAGACACTGTTGTAGAGGGAGATAAGGGATTTCGCGACGATGTTTTGTTTGACATCTTTCGCCAAGATGGTCGACCCGAAAAACACGCCCTCATCCGAGGTCACGTCCGCGATGTACTGGAAAGCCTTACCCTTTTCTTCCCAAGTACCGGGCACGCAGTGGAAGAGGAAATTCGCAGCGACAGAATCGAACTGGCCGAATCCCGCGCCGAAGGGAGCTAGGACACTGCCGATATGGGTCTGCACGCGAGCACCCGTGCTGGCGAGTCGTCCTGAGGTCATTTCAAGACTGTTGGAGTTCAGATCCATAAGTGTGACGACAGGGTCAGCAGTCGGCCATGTCGCCTCACGGAGATACCAACCGGTGCCTGGTCCGATGTCCAGGTGATTCGCACTGACGTTGTCGTTGTAGTGCGCGAGCAAACGTTGACGCGAGCATTTCCAGGCGATCGAGTTGCTGAGCGTCAGGACATAGAAGTCGTAGAGGGGAAGAAACCCCCTGGTGTAGACAGCTGCACCGGCCTTTTCTTCCTTGCCGACTCCATTGGTGCTCACGACTCGTACGCCCTTTCGATTATTTGTTGCGATAAGCGTCAGACGGTAACAGTGCCGGACGGCACTAGAGTGTCTCTGTTAGGCAAACGCGAGGCATGTCCTCATGGAAGGGGTTCAACCGATGTTTGGTCGACGTGATCGCGGACGGACGAATTCGAGCCGCGCCCGGCTTGAGGCCGTGGTTGCGGAGTTGAACCTGCAAGAGGCATGGACGGTCGACGAATTCGTCAGCGCCGTCGAGAAGCTCCGCAAAAGGGGTCTGCGAATCCTCCCCTTGCCTGACACTGCCGTGGTTGGCTTGTGCGGCGTGTGGCTTGCGACCCCGGACACCGACGTCATCTTTCACCGACCCACCGACGACCCGACTCAATTGCACCAGATCGTCTCTCATGAGTGCGCTCATATGCTTCTCGACCATGGGAGTGACGACGAACTCACTCAAGCACGGTTGGCTGAGCTGCTGACCGGCATCAACCTCGAGGCTTACGGTTTGGACCTCTCGATGGTGAAAGCCGCACGCGGACTGACGGACTACGACGACCCTGACGAGTACGACGCAGAGCTGTTCGCAGACATCATCACCACCCAGGCATCCGAGGCCACGGCCCGTAGGCGCGGGTTCCTCCGAGCTTTCTAATGTGGCATTCGGACCGCCTTCCTGTCTGGCTCACCCTGACCTTTCTGTGCGTCATCTGCTTTGTGGCACTCGTTCATGTCCCGCTAGTGCGCAAGACTGCCGCCGACCGGCAAATCAACCAGGTTCTGATTTGGGGCGCGATCACCGCCCTGCTGCGTGAACCCGCTGTCGCACAATGGATTGCGCCGGGTGAGACGTTGCTGTTGTACGACATTTGGCATTTCACATTGCTGATGACGACCACTTCATGCATCGGGCTGTTCATGCTCCACCATCAGCCGGTAAGGGAATACCGGCGGCGCTACCCGTATTGGGTCACCACAACCTGCATTTTGGGTGTTCTGTTCCTCTTGCTCAGCCGCTCAGCCCGCGAACGAGGGATGCTGATTCAGGATGCGCTCGGGTGGCAATACGGCACGTACTTCGTGCTGTATTGCGCCATGACGATCGCCGCATGCCTGTATGCGATGTGGCTCGTGCCGTCAGCATGGCGGAAGGCGGCAGACACGACCCGAGACAAAGCGGTACTCGCCATCATCTTCTCGGTCGGTTCCATCGGCGCGATCAACATGGCGATCCTCGCTATCGGGGCGGTGATGGCTTCCGCAGGTGTAGACAACGCCTTTACCCAAGATACCGAGGTCCGGGCCAGTGGCGAGCTTCTCTTGGTGTTCATCGGCACCTCGATCCTGACGGCGGTACCGTCCTCCGTCAGAGCCTTGATGGCATTGTTCCGAGTGGACCGCGATTCGAGAACTGTTCGCTCCCTCCAACCGATCTGGCACGATCTGGCCGAGATCGGTACGCCGGAAAAGATTTTGCGGCTCTCTCGCGAAGACCGGCCCAAGACCTCCGCCGAACGCTTGCGTCGTCGACGCACAGAAATTCACGATTCGATCGCAATCGTCTCTCGCTACGTCCAGCCACTCAGTGCCGAGGTCGAAGCGACGATAGAGGACACCGTTCCCGATGAACTTCAGGAAACTGTTCTCTCAGCTGTCGAACTCATCCTGACTGCGCGATATCTGAAGTCGATCGGGGGCAGGAAGAATGCGGGAGCGCAACACACGGCGAGTTTCACTGACCAGGAATCCTTGCTGAAAGTCTGGCCGCTCGCACGAAAAATCGCCGGAACACAAGTTCCGGGCGTATTGGTTGGCTGAACTATTCAGCGGTGCGATGTGCTGGCGGTAACGAGTTGAGCAGTTCAATCAGCTGGTCGATGACTTCATTGCTGAGTCGGCCGTTGGCGTTGCGGTGGGCTCCACGCGTGCCGACTTGCGTGACACCGGTCCGTTCGAGGGCGAGGGCGAGGGCAACCGCGCGATCGACGTCCTCTTCGGTGATTGCTGGCTCATCTTCCAGCTTGGTGGGCGTTCCTCCACGGAGGGTCGCTGCCGCGCTACCTGGCGTCCATTGAAGGCCTGTGTCGACCTTGGCCTGAGTAGTGATGCTCGGGGCGGGTGACGCACCTTTTTCTATCTGGGTTTGCCTCTTGTCCGATGGTCCGCCGGCGGCGGCAACCTGGTCCTGCGTCAAACCCAGTTCGAGACGCCGCTGACGCACGAGCGTTCCGAATCGCTCCAACTTCGCCTCATCCATGTCTGCACTCTACAACGAAAGGGGATGCAGCTTGTGGGAACGCCCTAGTAAGGCCTATGTGAAGCCCGTAGGGCGTACGTGAAGACTGTACATATCGCGCGAGAGACCCTAAGCGTTGCGATTCACCCGAGATTCCCCTAGCATTCGCTTCATGCGAATAAGGGAGGTCGGTTTCATGGAGTTAGCCGAAAAGATCGACCGACGGCGTGGAATTCTTGCGTAACCCGGCAGGTCACAGCCGATATCGCGTGCTAGGGCCGTTCGCCAGGCGCTCGGTTCCGAGCCTTCGCATATCCGGCCTTGATTGTCTCGATATCTACGTTCAAAGCTTGGGCGAGGGCAGCAGCCCGAGCGTCGGACAGTCCCGATTCGGCCCGCTCGAGCGAGCTGATCACCGTCGTACTGATTCCCACCAGTTTTCCGAGTTGGGGCTGGGTGAGCCCCGCCAAGACCCGGAGGTCCGCGAGGCTACGTTCTCCCGGCCTCATTTCCACGAACATGCCAATCTCGCACTTGAGCGCAGCCGCAACCTGAGCCAAGGAATCGACCTGGGGGGTGCGACGCCCGCTCTCCCAAGCAGCGATGGCATTAACACTGAGATTTGCAGCGCGGGCCAGGTCACCGCGAGACATTTTCAGCGCGGTCCTGCGAAGTCTGAGAGCTTCGGGATTGAACCCCAACAGGAATCGCCTGCTCACACTTTGCCTTCGCTCACGGTGGGACATTGTTTCAATCTAGTCACCAGCAGTCACCGTGTGCCTGATGCGACGTCCGGATTATCGTGATACGTTTCGGTTGAGTTGCTGTACCACAACTCGAACATCGCATTCAAAACCAAGTGAAAAGTCCCCCAGCCGCGCCAACGGCCAGGGGACGAGAACCGAACGGTTAGCAGACCGTCCAGCATTTCCCACGCAGAACCGGAGTCCCGCAATGAACACGATAGGCGTCGTCGGCGATGTTGACGAAACAAGTATCAAAATTGATGCACTACTGGTGTGGACCAGCCAGCAGCTCCGCCGGTTCATCCACGAGCACGACGGGTCATGCGGATGCCGCGACAGGAAGTCCTGCCAGTTGCTGCACGCAGTCCGGGAAGAGCTGAGCTTTCGACTCCCTGTCAGCGATGATGCAGTGACCGTCCATACAGCAGCAGTCCCTCCGTCAGATATTCCCTGCACGAGCGATCCAGCCGCATGGGACGTCGACGCCGCGGACGCCGGACAACTGCAGAGGGCGATCGGTAAGTGCGCCTACGAATGCCCGATTTTCGCAGCGTGCAAAGCTGCTGCGACAGATCCGCGCGCGATGGTTTGGGCGGGTATCGCCTACGACGATGAGGGGCGCCAGATCACGCTTCGGAGGATTCCGGGGACCCTCGCTATCCGCGACATCAACGAGCACCACGCTCAGCCGACTTCCACTGCGTTGGCGTCATGACTGGGACGAGTCCGGAGACTGTCATCGCTGGGGCAATTTTGGCGTTGCAAATCGTGCCCCTGCCCCACATCGACGATTTCAGCAGGGATCGCTCCCCCCTTGCATCCCCCGCGCAGCACGCTCACCTACCTCTAGGAGTGGCATCGTGACCAGCTCGACGAACCCCACCGCTGAAACACGGGTGAGCACACCCGTCGACGTCGTCCGGGACACCCTGCTCCACGAAAGTGGACTACTGAACCCGACCCTGGAGGAAATGGGCGAAGCGCATCAGCTCGCTCAAACGGTTATCCGTGAGGTTCTCGCCCACCAAATCGTGCTTCCGGATCTATCTGCGGGTCTGCAGGAGTCATTGCGCGATCTTGCGGATCTGGTCGCAGACGAGCCGGAGACCGCAACGGCCGAGGAGATCCACGAGGTTGCAGCCGCGCTTCGCAGCTTCATCGACCGCCACGCCGCAACGCAGGCACACACACGATGACTCCGATGATTCTGGCCGCTGTCATGGGGCTGTGCGGGCTGGTAGGCGCGACTTTCTCCATGCGGAGCGCCCAATGATCGGACATATATACACCATCGCTGGCGGGGGCCCTGAGCAGCCCCGATGGCTGAAACCGGTTCCGCGTGGCTCCCCGAAAAGGGTCCTTGCTCGTGCTGTGATGTGGGGTGGCTATACCCATCTTCAGAAAGGCCCGACACACACCGCCCAGTACGCGCAGTGAACGACCTCGATACCTAACTCAATAGCAGTACGACCTCCAGAAACGACGAAACCCCCTTGCGGGGGTTTGTGTAACCAAAAGTTTCGCCGTAGTCGGTAAGCCTGGCCGGGCTTCCGAACTCGTTTCGTTTCTAGGTGAAGAAGAAGTGTCCAGCTTCAACTTCGGGTCGAACTGCATTCCCCCAAGAAAGGGACTACCTGTGACTGGTACGTCTCAGGGTAACCCATACCCTGATGCAGCAAAAGCTCAAAGCGAAAGTCGTCTTTTCGGCGAGTCGCACCAAAATCCTGACAACACCACCACCGCACCGACCTGCACTGATGCCGACACCGAATGGGCCGAAACGGTCCGTAAAGCCAAAGAACGCATCGAACAACTCGAAACGGTCAACGCTGAAAGCGGCCAGCGAGGCACCTCGTGGGCCCTGCCCGTCGAGCCGTCCGAGCAGTCTCGCGTTCCCATCTGGTCCGGCCGCACCGAATGGCTCCGCCAGCTCCGACACCAGGTCACCGAAACCGAGCACGGCCGCACTGCACTTGCTGCGAACCGCATCGCTGTCGACACCCTCATGGCATGCGCCAACGCACACGCTCGTTTCGCCGAGACCCGCACCGGCCGCGGAGTCACCGCATCGAAAGCCGTGATCGCCGAACATGCAGGCGCCTCCAACAGCACCATCATGCGTTCACGCCGAGTGCTCAAAGCCCTCGCAATGGGCGTCGAACACGCCAGAGGGCGCACGCTCTCGACGTCGGAGTACCTGGCCGCGGAAGCACATCACGGAGGCCGTCAGCACAAGGCAGCATCGAGTTGGTCACTGTCCTCGCCGAAGGCCGTCGTAATGTCCACTCCCCCGATTGAGCGCCCACAGCGAAGTCGCCGCACTCGCACCGTTGCCCCCGCTGCAGTCGCGCGCCCGAACAAGTCCACCCCGTCCGATCACTCCAAAGCCACAGCCAGCGGAAGCTCGAACAGAACCGGGCGTGACCCCCTATCTTCAAGTACTTTTGTTTTGTCTTTTTCTTCCGTAGGAAGAACTCACCAACGCGCGCACGCGAGGAAAACCATTTCCACGAACACACAACGGCCCATCGAATTGCAGCGAGCTGCAGCGTCCCTCGCAGTCCATGCACCGATCTTCAACACATCCAGCCACATCGGGGTGATCGCAGACGGAATCCGCGCCGCCGGCATCGACACCACCCGCTGGACCGGCCGAGACATCGCCCAAGCGCTCTCACGCCACACCGCCGACAACGGCCAGATATGGCCCACAGCCAGCGAAATCACGTCCCCCATAGCCTTCCTACGGTTCAAACTCTCCCAACTCGACTGGACCCGCCCCTCACCCAGCGAAAAACGCGCTCAAGCGGACGCAGCCCGACGCAAAGAAATTGCCCAGCGCCAGGACGAACTAGCACGCCGAGACGCTGCACAAGCCTCATCAGCGACCAGAGCAGCCGCCCGGACATCCTTCGCACAACATTTGGCCGCAGTACGGATGGCACGATCGGATTGACTGGGGCAAAACCCCGGCATGACCAGAGCATCTATCACCGCGTTCATAGGAGGCAGTAGATGAACACCGGCAAGAAAATCGACTACGAAAACGTTGACTACGAGGCTGTTTCCGCATGGGCAGAGAGCGACATGTAATTGCTTCCCGTCAACCCCGAAACCATCAAGAGCGGCGCCGAAGCGGCGAAGTTCGGACGCGAAGCCCTTGCTCGAACCGGAGTTGATCTCACGGGACCTCGTGAAAGCCAGACAGAGCGACCCAACTGATCATGGGCGACACCAGCACGGCGACATCCGCCGTCAGCCTGCACCAGCGCATAGTCTCGATCCCATTCCTCCAGCTATCGAATCCGCCAGTCAGTCGACAGTGAAGGGCTGAGCAATGACCACCCACGCACACGTCCAGCGGACTCCGCGGCCCAAGACCCCGTGCCGCTCAGCAGCTGACATTCGCTTTCGCCTTTCGGCCGGCGCCCGTACGATCATCATCGACACCGACCGCGTCCTCGAACTCGACGATTCCCACTTCGCAGGTACAACCCAATCTTGGACGATGCGCATCGCCGGCGTCTCGCAAGTGCGAATCAACCTGGTCAAGAAACTTCCCCAAAGAATCACCATCGTCGCAACGGACGCATCAACAGTCCAAGCCACCGGCGTCACCGAGCTGCACGCCTACACCAGCGCCACCGTCGATGCCTTCGACGACTGCAAGGTCACCGGACACAACAACTCCACAATCAACGCATGCGACCGCGCCGTCGTAGTCGCCAGCGAAAACACCACCGTCAACGCCTACGACGCATCCACAGTCCATGCCGCCGGCCACGCAACGGTCAACGCAACAGACCACACCCGAGTAGTGCTCCGCGACAACGCCAGCGCCGTCGCGCAACGCGGCGTCACCGTGCACGGACCCAGCAGGCGCAACCTCACCCTCCACGGTTCCGGAACCACGGATTGACATCCTCCCCCGCCCTCACGGACGAAGTGCGCGCTCGCAAGCTGATCAGACCGACAACGCGAACGCCTGTAGCGGTCTCGGATCGACAACCCAGCCGTTGTCGCTCGGGTCAAGGTAAGGCGTACTTCGACGAGCAAAATGGGGTGGCCTACACCTGTCCGATCTGCGGATACCCGGGCTTGACGGAGCGTCCGTACTACAACGACGACACTGACGCTTCCCTGCAGTTCTGCCCGTGTTGCAGGTTTCAGTTCGGGTGGAACGACCACGACCGCGGCTACACCCACAAGATGTGGCGACAGCACTGGATCGACAGCGGAATGCCGTGGGCCCACCTCTTGATCCCGGCGCCCCCGGGGTGGGATCCGGTCGCGCACCGGCGGCGTACCGGAACCCGATCCATCACTACGCCGCCGCGTAGCGGGAAGCGCCACCCACTCAGGACGCGGACAACGACGACCATGGCGCGTTCTACCGAGAACAACTCCCCCGCCTCGACGACCGTCAACCGGACAGCGACAAGATCGCCCAACTTCTCGCTGCCCTACCGGAAGAAATTGAAGAGAAAGCTCGACAGCAAACTGGGATTGACTGAGGACCCAGACACGCACTAGCCGCTCTCGGTCTCTGACCTGGCAACTTCGTGTGAGTAGGCTCGCTGCTCGTATCTCTGTACTGATGCTGGCTCACTGACGTACCCTCGAGGTATGACCGATGTACGCCACCGTGAGCAGCAGGACGAGAAGGTGCTGGCACAAGTAGCCGCCGGCCCGTCGATCGACGATGCCAAGGCTCAGGCACTTCTGGACAAGCACATGAGCCGCTGGTCGACACTGCTCGATCGCCTCAAATAGTGCCCACGCATTACCTGACCGTTCAACAGCTGATCGACATCAACGCCGCCCAAGAGGGCGGCGTTGGTGTTTCGAGCATGTCGGGCGTGGAGACGAACGCACACCGGCCCCAGTCCGGCTTCGGCGACCATGACACCTTCCCCGATGTGTGGTCCAAAGCGGCGGCGTATCTGCACGGGATCGCAAGCACGCAGTACTTCACGGACGGAAACAAGCGAACCGCTTGGCTGGCGGCCGTGATCTTCCTCGATGCGAACGGGATGGAGTTGCCGTTCGTCGCGGACATCGAGTCCGAAGCGCTGGTGCAAGCAGTGGCGCAGAAGATCTTCGACACCGACGAAGACCCTGACCGCACCGTCGAGATCGCCGCCGAGTGGTTCCGCTCGAAATGGGAGCACGCCAACGAGTTCGGGCGCAGCGACCGCGTCGACTGGGCGGTCCTCGGAATGGGATTCACTCGCTACGCCGCAACGGACGGAGCAGTCCTTGACGCCGACCGGCTGGGGATCGCGTCGATCGGTGTCACCGAGGTTCCGTCACAACTGGAGGTCCATCTCGCCGTGCGCTGCCACTTCACCCCGGTTGACATCGGTGTCGCGCAGGAATTCGACGTCAAAATCGAGCATTCCCGTACCGACGTCGCTACCATCACGAGCTACCAGTTCCCGCGCGATTTCGGTGTGCCGATGTCGAGCGGTCGCCCCCATCACCCGCACGGATTGATGCCGGTGACCTTCAACGGGGGAATCAAATTCGACGTGCGAGGTGAAGGTTTGATCCGTTTCGTCGTCACGCGAAACGGCCGGTTGCTGACCAAGCTCCCGTTAAGTATCAAACTTGTTCCGGAGATCGAAACCCTTGTCAGCAGTGAACCTTTGACCATTCCGGACTGGAGCGTGTAGGTACCGTCTCACGTCGCTCACTGCGGCGTGCTGGCGTGGAAACGTTTCCAGTGGAAGTCGGCGTTTATCGTCGTGGACTCTGTGGCGCAGGCAAAACAGGCAAGCGAGGTGACCGAGACGAGTCCGTCGCCCAACGTCACCTACGCAGATCCGGCGAAGGTCGCCGGTATCGTCCGCGAGGAAGCTCAGTGCTGGAGCCAGCTCCTCGAACGCCTCGCGAAGTGATTGAGTACCTCAGTCTCGCCACCAACGACGCGGCACACCAGGGCGGGATCCGGCGTATGTGGCCGCGGCGAAGCGACGTCGGGTGAGCGCCCTATCTTCAATGATGCAAGCATCAGTACGCGCAACTATGGGTGCAATCCTTAGCGCAAATATGCGTGCATCGTTGCGTGTGAGTTCGCATTCGTGTGTGCGCTACATAAGGGCAGTTCGAGGAAGTTCTATCGAAGAACCGGCTATGTCCTCGATCGCTTCTTTTGCGCAGGTTTGCGCTCGGTGAAGGCGATCCGCTGCCGAATTTCTACATGCAGTTCGTTGAGGTTGATCGGATCTTGAGTTGCGAGTAGGTACGTCCAAGCCTCATTCTGGTGACGCTTAGCCTGGGACGTCACGGTGTGGAACTCGTCAAGGAAGAGAGTATGGCCCGTTTTTGTCCAGTTTTCGTAGTGAGCAACGAGTGTCCACGGGCGAGTGAATGATCTCGTGTCGTTGTCCCACTCGCCGGCGTGGCATTGGATGCGATAGGTGGTCCCGGTATCTTCGATCGGCGCCGTGTAGCGCAGTTGGCCATAGAAAATTCGTGGTGAAGTTAGCTTAGTGATGTTCCACTGGGGTAGCTCTTTGAACGCATATTGATACCGATGTGCGTCGGTGACGCCCGGCAATTCGATACGCGCAATGATGCGTTGAGCGTGGTTCATCTCCATGTGAGCAGCAGCGAATGCTCCGATCAAGGTGGGGCGACTCGCCGCCGCCCTCGCTGCTTCGCCGTCCATGTTCAAGCGGGGCGGGATGGACGAAGGCCGCTGATCCTCGGCGGATGCGAGGTCGGGATCGTCGCTGCGTACCAATCGCTCAGTGGGTGGATCGATCAGATATATCGGGTAGGGAACGATGGTGGGAATCGACGCGTCTCTGTCGATCAGGGCCTTGTTGGCTGCGACTGCTTTCGGGCTGCACTGACAGGTGGGGTCATGGCCGCCTCCGTGGGCGAAGCGGAAGTGCGGCGAAACCTGATTGTGTGGTTTGTACGACAACGCGGTAACACCCGCCTGGCAACCGGGGCAACGGAACTGATCGTTTTTGTTGGCAGCTTCTACATCTTCGGGAGCCCACCCTCGTAGCGCCCACCCGTAACAGAAACTGTCGTCGTCCCGAATCCTTGCGCTCAACATGACCACCAGTGTGCAGGGAATTAGGGAAGTTTGTCCCAACAAGCCCTCCCCCGCCCCCTGCCTATCCGACGTTCGTCAGTTGGCGTCCTTGTGGGACGAGGGGGCGATTCACTTTGGCTTCGTCAATCCATCGGTAGATCGTCGATGGTGATCGGTCGACTGCAGCTGCGATGCCGGGCATCGGCACCCCACTTGCATTGAGGGCGAGCGCATGCTCTTTTCGCTCATCTGGTGTGGAGAATTTCTTGGTTGGAGGCCCTGGCGTCGTTTCTGCCGAATCAAGCCGCGGTTGTGGATGGTCGGATGGGGTTTGCTCTGCTGCGTCCGCCTCGTTCATTTCAGCCGTGGTCGAAACAGCGGAGTAAGCACTATTTACTGTCTCTGCACGGACGGTCGCTACGTGCGCGGGACGAGAGCGGCGAGCGAGAATTGTGAGTCCGTGGGAAGAGAACAGGAGCGCTACCGGCGCGATCGTCGCAATCACGGCGGCCAGGCGCGGGTCGAATTCAGGGGCATGGTTTGTGTATGCGTGTAAAGCGTTACCGAAGATGCTTGCGGTGGCGGAGAAGATCAGCACGATCCAGAAGAATCGGCGATCGCTTCGCCCCTTCTCTCCCGGTGCGTCCGCGAGCCAGACGACCGAGATGGTCGCCTGAAGGATGGCGCCGTCGAGCAAGATCGCGAACAGCCACGAGAGTTTTCTGGGCTGCCCGACTTGAGTGAAGAGGTCCCACAAGGCGGCAAAGCTGAGGACGAACGATGCTGTTGTGATGACTCCGGTGAGAACTACTGCGCTCCAAAAAGGCAGGCGACTGGTCTTCGTTACTTCTGTTTCGGGTGCGGAACTGGCGGGCGGAAGATGATCGGAGCGATCGTCGTCATCGTTGTATTCGGCATCGGTTGTCCGAAATGGAGGCACTGAGCTGTCCTCTCTCGTAGCAGTCACGGCGCAGATCGCACCGTTTCATGTTTGCGAAAATGTGGAGTTTCCCGCAGAAGGTCAGCTCCATTAGCGCGTCGGCGGCGATTGCATTTGCGACACTGATGCGACAAACGCTTACTGGATAGTTGACCTGTCTACTGTCGGGTTGGGCGTACTCGGTTTCTTCGTGGCGGTCTTCCGCGCTCGAAATTCCCACTCGTTTTGCATGAATGGAGCACGATAGGTGCTGATCACGGCGGCTTTTCCGTTGTTGATTGTCGCGACAAATTTCCATCTGGGTGACGCTGGCAATTCTGCAACTTTTGTCGCACGTATGCAAGAACAAACACAAGCATGTAGGAATGCGTGCACGAAAGCAAGCGAACATGCATGCAACAGTACTCGCAGACATGCGCGGCTGCGCGTAAGTTAGCTAGCGCGCATGTGTGCCAGCAAACAAACCTGCATGTATGTGTGCAAATATGAAGGTGCACATGCGCGCAAATATGCATGTATGTATGTATGTATGCATGCATTACGGTACGCGTGCGTGCGCGCAAACGTGCTTGCTAATTTGCATGCATGAGGATATTGTTGTCCGCATGACGGCACGCAGGCATGTGCTCGCGGATGCTGTTCGGCGAGAAAACCTGGCGGCCTCCGTCGATACCGAAAGGGAGGTGTGGGCATGGCCCCGCACAGACAAGCACGCGTACTGGCGATAGCGCTCCAAAAGGGCGGAGTAGGCAAAACGACGACGGCAACAAACTTGGCCGTCGAACTGACGCTTCTCGGGCTCAAGGTGCTGCTGATCGATCTAGATCAGCAGGCTAACGCCACACAAGGGCTGGCGATCGAACTCGGCCCAGACGACGCCACCATGTACGAAGTTCTTCACGAGGATCGTTCGGAGCGAGTTGCGCTCACCGAAGTCATCAAGACGAGCGCCCACGGACCCGATGTTGCACCGGGAGACCTTGCCCTCCGCAAGCTTGAACGCACAGGGCTCGGAGCCGGCGGACAAGCGAGACTCGCTCGGGAACTCGACGCGTTGACCGGATACGACATCGTCGTCATCGACTGCCCTCCGTCGCTGGGGGAGTTGACCACCGCCGCAGTCGCAGCGGCGGACAGTGTTCTAGCGACAGTCTCGCCCGGCGCAGACGAACTCAAAGCGCTCGTCGGTCTCGGAAATACGGTGCTCGACGTTCAGGAAGGCCTCAACCCCGATGTCGACATCCACTTCGTTCTCGCGACGAACTTCGATGGCCGCACTCAACTCGCGAAGGATGTTCGCAAGAACCTCCGGCGAGACTGGCCAGAGGAGTACCTCGGCGAAATCTCCCAGACCATCCGGGTGGGAGAGGCGACAGCCAAGCAAATCCCGGTCTCCCTTCACGCCCCCGCCAGCACCGCAGCAGGCGACTACAAGAGAACAGCGCGACAGATCGCTGAGAGGATGAAGATCAATGTCTAACTCACCCGGAATCGGAAACACCAGCACCCGGCCATCCAGGGCCCAGCGACGCGAAGAAGCTGCCCGAGTCGTTCCTGAGTCAGCCCCCCAACAGGCCGGTCAATCGCCCGCTGAGCCCCCTAAAACCCCTCCGGCGGCGCTCGCGCACCCCACGCCGGGTATCGCCCTCGAACCCAAACGGGGGCCGGCCAAGGAGCCACTCAACACACGGATCCTCGTGCCGACCTCGAAACGACTCAACTGGTTCACGAGTCAACACGGATACGCAGTTACTCAGGTCGTTGACGTAGCTCTGCAAGAGTTCCTTGATCGCAACGACGTCCCGGAGATCGATGCAAACGGTGAAATCGCTCAATAGTTCACCTGACCAATCGGCGGAAGCCTGGCCCTTCAGGGCCGGGAGGAGGAAGCCGCTCTGAATTGCGCAGTAGACCGCAGGTTCGCATACGACGGTGGGACGTGGACCCGGCAGGATTCGAAT
>NZ_JAJHVW010000022.1:0-49567 GCF_027583855.1 Rhodococcus sp. BH5 | reverse complement strand
CACCTACGCGGAAGTCACCAACAACGCGACCGGTAAGGCGTTGATGATCGAGAAGCGCGGAAAGGTCACCCTCAGTGAGGTCGGTGAACTCAACCACCGGATTCTGCCCGGTACGCGCATCGGCGATCTGAGTATCACGGAGAAGGTTTTCGAGCAGATGGCCCAGGTCGAGACAGGCACGGCTGCGGCGCCCGACTTTCTCGCCCTGGTCGAGGACTTGGTGCGCCACGACCTCGAGAAGATGACGGCCAATGCCGCGGCCCTGCCAGCGGAGCTGACCGCCCGCATGCTCGAAGCCGGGATCATGCGGGTGCCGGTCGAGAACATCACCTTGCCGCCGGCTCTGCATTTCACCCATGGCGACGCCGTGGTCACCACCGCGAAGCGCGTCTTCTGCGGGCACAGGTTCACCGATGCGGAGGTGGCCGCACTCCTTGCTGGTCAGATCATCGAGATCACGGCGATCAGCCCGAAGTCGGGGAAGCCGTTCACCTGCAAGGGCACGCTTGAAGCCGGGGTGACGGAAAAGGGTTACCCGTTCGTCGGTTTCAAGCCTCAGTTCGAGGAACGTCCGCCACGAACGGACCTGGTCAGCGGCGTGTGGAAGGGCAAGAAGGTCGAGTTCAAGGGTCGGGGCTGGGGTGCCAACGAGCACTGGGCCGGCAAGGACTTCACCGAGCATGAGCTGGCAAAGCTGTTGGCCGGGGAGACCATCGAATTCGAGGCCATCGGTAAGAGCGGCAAGAAGTACACCGCCAAGGGTGCGCTGGGGGTGAGCACTCACAACGGGTACAAGAATTTCGGCTTCAAACCTCAGTTCGACGCCCGGCCACCCAAGGGCAGGACTCGAAAGATCAGCAGGTAGCGATACAGCGCCAGTTAAGTCTTGACCTGGCAGTTGGCGTGAGTGCCGGCCCTCGGCGTCTTGTCGGCGTCTTGTCCTATGCTGCAGGCGCGACGAGCGAGAGGTCGCCACATCTGCCTCGGAGGATGAGAACTTCTTCATCCTCCCTGGTCCGAGAGGTTTCTCGGACCGGGCAGTATGCGGCGGCCTTTTCTCTGTGTGCGGTCTCCCGTGATCCTGGCGAGCTGATGTCGGTCATTTGGCGACATCAGGTCCGGTGGAGGGGCCTGCTGCGCTACTGGATTCTTGGTGTGTGAAACCCGCGCGGACTGTCCCGCAGAGTCAGTTGTAGCGCTTAGTGTTACCTAATGTTGTTGAGTGGTTGGCAGCAGGCGTTGACCGTCCTGCTCGCAGTGGTTCCGGGGTTTGTATATCAGGGTGCACGAGCACACTTTCGGGGTCCGACGCCTGATGAGCGGGACATCGGCGTTCGCATTCTGCGGGCACTCGCGCTGTCCGGGATCTTCGCGCTCCTGTACGTAGGGGTGCTCGGTGAGCGTTTGACCGCCAAAATTTCCGACCCGGTCAAGTATCTCGACAACCCGCATCTGTCCGCGCTGTGGGCGTTCCTGATGGTCTTCGCCATTCCGTTTGGTACTGCGGCGGTCGTGCATGTGTGGAATGCGCGGAAGCAGAACCCGGAGCATCGTTGGCGTGACCTTTTTCGTATCTACAACCCCACGCCGACTGCTTGGGACTTTGCGAGCCAGAAGCTCGATTGGGGTTTCGTGCGGGTCCTGACGAAGGATGGGGCATGGGTTGGTGGTTTCGCTGGAGATCAGTCCTTCTTCACGGGCTATCCAGAGGAACGAGAGATTTTCCTCGAAGTTCCATGGACGCTGGATAGCGACGGCGTCTTCGGTGCACCAGTTCCCGCGGCGGTTGGCATGTGGATTCGATGCGATGATGCGCAGTTGGTTCAGTTCATTGGCTATGAGCCTCAGCCTCCCGATCCCTCCTAGGTAGATGCGGAGCTGAGGTTTTCAGTGGATACTCGGATTCAGGCCGGAAGCCGACGGCCTCTAGGAGGAACACGATGAGTGATACGAAGAAGCCTGCAGGCTGGCTGCCGCCACGAACTGGCGGGTACGTGCCGAAGCGCCGAGCTGGTACCGAATCATCGCGCGAGGCCGGGATAAGGGCCACGGCACCGAAGGGCGGCGGCGGCGTGGGAAACCTTCCTAAAAGAGACAGGAAGACGGCATGAACCACAATGTCGGACGCTTTTCTCCGAGTGGGATGGTCGGCAAGCAGCAAATCATGAAGATGGTTGATCGAGGCACCGAGCCCGGCGGCGCCGAGAAAAAGGGCGGGACCATCCCGGGTCGTGGCCGCACGCGTCCTCCGCCTCCACCACCGCCGACTACACCTCCCCCCGGCGGCGGTGGTGTGAGCCAGAAGCCGAAATAGTCAGACCTTTCAAAACACTGAGGTTCTGTCGTGACCGACTCGTCGAGGTCATCAGCTGCCGTACAAGTCAGTGACGCGCAAATCAACGCAGCACGGACCAAACTGATCATCGACGAGAAGCTGAAGAGGACGTCGAAGCCCGAGATCGAGAAGCTCGCAGCGCTCAAAACCACGCGCGAGCGCCACCCGAACGCCAGCTGACCGCCTCATTGCTCTGGCGGCCGTGTTCGGCCGCATCCTGAAAAGAGCCAACGCCGCCCCGGTTCAGGGACGGCGTTGGTGTTGCCTGTGTCTGTCATCGCGGTTCCGGCCGCGTACACGTCTCAGCAGTGCTCGAACTGCGGACACACCTGCCCGGAGAATCGCGATAGCCAAGCGGTTTTCCGTTGCCCGGGATGTGGTTTCGAGCATCATGCGGACACCAATCGCGATCAACATTCGTGATCGCGCCTTCAACATCGATCAACAACCCGCGGGCAGCTTGGGGGATCGGGTGCATCAGTCACGGAAACGTGCCGCACCAACCACCTCGGTAGCCTGAGCTACCTGGGAATCTCCGTCAGTGAGGGCGGAGAGGATGTCAACTCGTCGACAACCGAATACAGAGAGTCACGGCAACCAGTCGCCCCCGCGCCGACGGCTCCCGGCCCTAAGACTGTCTAACCGACATGCGCAGGCGAGGGCGTTTGTCGTTCGGATCTATCCGCCACATCGCTGCAACGATCACGGGTAGCGCTACCCAGATGCCGAGCGCCGCCGAACCAGACACCAGCGTCGATAGAGTCGCGATACCGAGGGTCGCCGCAGCCACGAACACGACAAACGCAGTAATCGGCCGCCCGAGAGCTATCAGCAGCCCCGACACCGAGCCCAAAGCGACTGCCGCGCAGAGGGCGACGACCGGAAGGAGGTTGGTCACGGGTGCTCGCTTTCGGTGGGTCCGGCGTGCGGGGAGGGTTCGACGAATCGCGTGATACTCGCTTCGGTGCCGAGCTCGTCTCGAAGTTCTGGGTGCAACCAATACGTGCGCAACGCGTTCAGGGTCGTGACCGGATCAGTGGGAATGTTGCTCCCGAGCCACCGAGCTTCCATCGGCCGAGGGGGGAGCCGGCCTTCGCGGTAGGCGAAGCGGATGTTGTAGCTGGGAATGAAGGAAATTTTCGGTTCGGGGACCGGCTCGATCGCCGTGATCTGCTCCCATCGAATTCGTTGCAGGCGTTTCTGCTCGATAGTCACGCCTTCGGCGTTCACTCGCACCCTCGCACCACGTTTGTCAGGACTCCTGTACATGCGGACGAGAAAGATCAGCAATAGACCCCCGAAGAAGCCGATAGCCGCGCAACCCATCAGAGCAACGAATGTTGGAGAAACCGGCCGCACCCCGAACGCGAAGTCCATACCGTTACCCACACCCCACACCATCACCCCGCCCATACCCACGAAGGTCAGGGAGGTCGCGGCCAAAGCGACCGACGATGTCACCGAGCTCAGGATCACGGTCTCCCCAGGCCTGGCCCGGATAGGAGCCCGATCGGCGGGTAGCAATTGTGCGAGGTAACGATGGTGAATCATCGCCCATATCGCCCCTGCCATGAGAAGAACGGGTACCGCCAAGATAGTTCCACTGTCTCCCAACATCACCAGAATCAGGCTTGTCGGTACGAAGAGGACAGCACCCGCCCATCGCGCAAACAGTGAGCGGCGCGAGAGAGCCGAGGCCCAGGCCTGTGGGAGAGTCGCCCTCGCCGAGGATCCCGACATTTTCACTTGTTTCCGCCCCACAAAGCTCGTGCGCCGCGGCCCAATAGATGACCCAGCCCACTCCCAGACAGAGCACCTCCGAAACCGCCGACACCAGCGCCGACAACGATGCTGATCGGTCCCCCTCCGAATGCTTGGGCCGCTCGGGCGCCGCCCATGGCACCAAAAATGCCTCCGGCGATACCTCCGGTAACCGCACTGGCTGTCTCGGGGATGGCGCCTCCTCCCTTGATCGTCAGCGCACCATCGATGACGCTCACGGCGACACCGATGGCGGGAAGTCGACTTGCGAGCCGTACGAGCGACCGCGAGGCTGCGATGGCTTCGGCGGCACGGGCCGAGTGCCGTCCCGGACTTCCGATACCGGCAGCGGCCCTCTCGGCGGCCTCTTCAGCGGCCGACAACATTCCTGCAGTTACAGCACCGTCTGTGTCCGGCGAAAAGCCCGGAACGTCGTGGCCCTGGGCGCTCTGCGTGGGACTGATCATCCCGTTGTTGGGATCCGAGTCGAAGAGCCCGAATGGTAGTTCCATTGGAGGATCTGGCTGGGTCGGGGTGTCCATGTCGAGGTTGTCGAGTGGGTTCCACGGAGGCTCGCTCGCTGCAGCTGCGGTTGTATCGGTGCCCGAGTCGGTTGGCGATCCGATATCGAACGGCAGAGGTGTGGTCGGTGCCGGCTGGGTCGGGGTGTCCATGTCGAGATTGCCCAGTGGGTCGATCCCGCCGACGTCGTTGTAGGGGGAGTCTGTCGGGACGTTGACCATGACTGGTCCGCCGGACTGGTTGACGACCTCACCGCCGCCTTGAAGGGGTGTAGCGGTGATGTCTCGTCCGGTGACCGGGTCGCTGCCGCCGTAGGGGCCGTCAGCGGTGACCGGGTAGATGACGCCCGGGGTGGGGACCACGATTTGGTAGAGCTTGCCGTCACGGATCTCGTAGTAGGTGGGAACCGGATCGCCGTTGACGTCGTACGCCCACGCAGCGGCAACGGTGCCCTGCACGTCTCCGTTCGCGTCGTAGACACCGACGGACCCGTCGTCGTTGATGCTCATGTGTCCGCCGGGTGGTAGGTCGACCACCATTTGAGCTTCATGCGAGGAGGTTTCGTCGTGAATGAGGAAGATGGTGCGTTGTCCGCCACCTGGGTCGGGGATGACCACGACGTCCTGACCGCCGACGAAATACGGCATGAACGGTTTCGCGACCGTACCGACTACCTGGGAGAGAACCGACTCCCACGGACGCGCGCTCACACGCGCACTGAACGGTCCCGGCCGCCCCCTCACTCCCATACCCGCAGCGGTGAACGCCGCGGCCCCGACGAGGACCAGTTCGAGATACCGGTCACGGCCGTCGTCTTCGTCGAACCCGGAAGTCGCGACAGCGGGGGCTGATTCCGACTGAGTCGGAGCATTACTCGGCGTCGACGCGGGCACTGGTCCGGGACCACGATCAGTGGTCGATGCGGGTGCGGTCGATCCAGCGGGTTGCGGGGTGGTCGGTGCAGGTCCGCTGGTGGTCGTCGGAACCGGGACTCCCGCAGGGTTCTCGATACCAGATGGTGTCGGCGTATTCGGCTGTCCAGACAGCGCGGCGCCGGGGACGGGGACGATGGGGGTGCCGTTGTAGGTGGGAAAGTTCGTCGGAGCATTCGCGCCGACGTTCGGGCCGCCGCCTGGAGCCTGCACACCGGGGAGCCCGACCGTGGTCGTCGGCGCAGCTGTCGACGTCGTGGACGGCGCACTCAGGCACGGGTTGATGTACTCGGGCGGGATGGGCGCGCCAGGTGGCAGCGACGCAATGAGATTCAGGTAGATCTGATGATCACGTGCCCGCACCGCCGCGCAGTCTTCTTCCGGCGTCGCGTTCGCCGGAGCGGCGGAGAGTGCGATTCCCGCACCGATCACTCCGGCCGCTCCGGTCAACAGCGCCCCGGCGGCAAGCACTCCCGCGAGAGTCCGGCGAAGTCGTCTACCGGACTTCACCGGTGCGCACCACGATTGTCACTCTTCTTCGTTCGGAGTAGCGCGACGAGTTTGTCTGCGCCCCAACAGAACAGGCGTCCGGAGATCGACATCCACAAGAAGAATGCCAGGTAAACCAGGATCGTCCCGTAGTCGTTCGCCCAGCCGGCGAGCTTCCCGATCACCGCGAATGCCGCGATCGACAGACCTGCGCCAAAAACAGTCACGCCAACGACTTTCGTAACCGTTCCTTTCAAGCTCGGATCATCATCAAAGCTCTGTGCCCCGCACCGGTTAGGAGCGCCCCTGGTCGTTGCCAGACCCGCCGTCGCCCCTTCGCCCCTGTAGTAATTGCGAGGGGTCGGTGTGGGTGTGGTGGTCATCAAAAAATCTCCAAACAGCATATAAATGGGGAAGCACTCAGGCCAGGTACCCTGGGACGCCGGCAACCGGACCTGATGTGTAACGTGCCACGCTCCGCGTTACGTTAGAGCCAGGTGGGGTCGGAATACACGAACAACGTGTTGTCGGACGTCGCCGTCGACACCGAGAGTTGTGCGTAGGAGCGGATCGTCGCCGGCCCCATGCACGCATCAACCTTGATGTGCACGTTCTCCGCCGTGATCGACGCCTTCGACGACTCGAGATCCTTCTTCCCCAACGGAATCGTCGTGATCGTGCCCGGCGCAATCGTCGACTGGATGCTCGGATTCACCGACGCGTTCACGCCGATGTTCGCCGACGGGACACCTGAAATACTCACACCGACAGACGGGCCGAGCGAAAAGCCAAGCCCCACGCCAAGTCCGGAGGAAACATCGATCTGGCAGCCGATCTGCAATCCTTGCTCGACATAACCGGTCTTCACTGCCGAATCCCCCGCACCACCGATCGTGCCGGTCACCTTCGCCGACACGAACCCCTCACGGGTGAACGCCGTCGTCGCCAGATTCGGCACCGGGTTCGTCGACAGTTTCGTGGCGGCAAGATCCAACGACCAACCGTCATCGGTGACCGTGCTCGCGAATTTGTCCGCCAACGCCGTCGGCGTTGCCGATGCGCTCCCTGCGAAGACAACACCCGATGACAGAGCGAGTGCGGCACAGACACCTACACCTTTGTTCTGCAGTCGACGAAAAAACGGTCGACCTTGCCCGCCATCCGGACCAACCAACACGAATCCACCTTCCACAACACACCACCGTTACGGTAACTAGGCACTAACCGACAAGTAAGTCACCGGACAGTACCAATGACGGCACTCGTGCAAACAATCCGCCACACCAACACGCATCGAATGCACCGATACAGCACAAATGCTGTCAAATCCACACCAAAAGGTCGATTTTCAGAAAGATTAACATCGGCATAAGCATCAATTGTTGGGTGTTTGCTTTGGTATAGCCTCAAGTAATATTCGGGATACGGCCGGTACCTCGCATTGTGGTATCGGTCTTTTCTGTGAGTCGGTGAAACATGTGGGGCCACACCGCCTTCTACTGAGCGGGATTCCAGGACCTGTTACTGGCGCGATCCGCTCCCCATCGTGCGCCCAGCCCCCCCACAGCTGGGCGCGCTGGACCCACCCGGCGGTACTGACGACCCGCCGGGTGGGTCACCTGGCTTCGTGGACCAGCCAGTTTCGGCTTCTTCGACGCCGAAACCAGTCAGTAACACGGCTCAGAAGATAACAGCGGTGCCAGCGGTTTTCATTGCACTGACAATCGTGGGCGGCGGATTCGTCGGTGACTTTTCCCGGTACGGGCCGCTCCCCGACGCGCGTAGTGCGACGTGAACGCGTAGTGCGACGTGAACGCGTAGTGCGACGTGAAGCGGGCATGCCGCCGCACGGGTCTGGCGGTGTTCAGAGCCCGGTGTCGCGTCCGGTGTCGGACTGTTGTCCGGGGTTGGGGGTGTTGCGGTGTTGGCGTTGGTATTCGCGGGTGGCTGCGGGGTTGGTGTGGTCGATGGGTGCGCAGCGTTGGCGGGGTTTGTTGTTTTTCCGGTCGGTGATGGTGGTTCGGAGTCGTTGTTCTTGGTTGCGTCTGGCGGGGGTGAGTTGTTTGCGGCGGTCGAGTTCTTCTTCTGCTGCTGCGGCGGCGTCGAGTCGTGTGCGGTGTGTGTCGAGGGCTTGTTGGTGTCGGGTTGTTGCTTTGTCTGCGTCGCGGCGGGCGTCGGCGAGGTCGTGGTGTGCTCGTTCGATGTCGGGGGCTGCGACCAGTGAGCGTGGTCCTTGGGGTGCGAGTTCGGTGAGTTGTTGTTCTGCGTCGGTTCGTTGTTCGGCGATGGTGGCGCGTTGGGTCTCGAGGGTGGCGAGTAGGGCGGTGAGTTCTTTGCGTCGGCTCCGGTCCAGGATGCCGAGGTTGGAGATTTCGCTTGCGGCGCCGGCCGCGCGGTAGCGGATGCCGCGGTCTGCCTCGTCGAGTTCGGCGATTTTCGCGAGCAGTGCGCGGGCGGGTTCTTGCTGCTGGTAGCGGGCTTTCATGTCGTCGAGGCGAGTGGCCGCTTCTTCTGCGGCGACGATGGCAGCGGGCGGGGTCGGGGCGGGGGTGCCGGTGTAGCCGGCGGCGCGTTCGAGGTCTCGGCGGGTGGTGAGTCGTGCGGGGTCTTCGCGTAGTTCGGCGGCTGCCGCGTTGTCAGGGGGGAGGTCTGCGGTGAGCGCCCGGTAGGTGTCTGCTTCTGCTTGGGCGGCGCTGCGCAAGGCCGGGGAGAGGCCGTCGGCGGGAGGTAGGGGTTCGAGGGTTGGCCATTGCTCGGGGTTGGCGCGTTCAGGCTTCGCCGGCGTCGGGAGTGCTGCGGTGAGCCATGCTGCGGTGTCACCGGCGGTGGTCAGGTCGTTGTCGGCGAGTGCATTGTTGAGGAGTTCGCCGATGCCGTAGCCGCTGTTGTGCAGCCTTTCGAGTCGTCGGCGCAAGCGTTGCGCGGTGGCCGGGTGAGCTGTGGTCATGGTGGTGTATTCGGCTGCGGGCAGGGTGGCAGCGAGGGTGCGGTCGACCCAGGCATCGACGATCTGGTGGTGCAGCTGCCGGTACCGTGCGGCGGCGGCGTGGGGGTCGAGGCGATCGCGGGTGGAGTCCTCGAGGTTGGCGAGGTGGTCGATCTGGTCTGCGAGACGGTCGTGTGTTCGGCGGCGGTCGCGGTAGGCGGCGTCGGGGCGCTGCCCGAGTGCGGTGGTGATGTCGGTGATGTGGTGACTGCGGCGGTGGAGGTCGATGTCGGCGGCGAGATCGGCCCAGGTCGCGGCGTGTGCGGGTAGTTCGGGGCGTGCGCCGAGGTGGTCGGTCCAGTCGGGGAGTTGGTCGGCGGTGGCGGTGAGGTAGTGCTCGCGCAGCGCCGCTGTGTGCTCACGGAGAGCGTTGTAGTCGTCGGCGAGTGCGCCGGCGTCTTCGGCGTCGAGGTTTCGGGGCGGCGACGGGAGTGCGGCGGGTGCGCCTGGGGTGCGGAGGTCGCCGCGAGTGTGGGCGGCAGCGAGGCTGATCTCTCGCGCGGAGGGCAGCGGCCCTAGTTGAGTGCGCAGGTCCGAGAGCAGTTCGTCGGTTGTGGTGTCGGTTGCGAGGGCTGCGACGGCGAGGCGGCGGGCGGCGTCTCGGTAGGCGGGGTCTGCGTCGACGTCTGGTCCGTAGGTGGCGCGGAGGAGGTCGTATGCGGCGTCGGTGGGTGCTTCGACGCCTGCGGTGAGGGGCGCGTTGGGGTTGTCGAGCGTCGCGAGTAGGTGCTCTCGGCGGGTGAGGTATCTGGTCAGGACGGCGTCGATGTCGTCGCTGTTGGGGTTGTTTCGGTGGCGGCGGCGATTGCGTCGGCGATACGTCGGGCGTAGTCGTCGAGTTCGATGTCGGTGTCGCGGTGGCGTCGGGGGAGCGGCGGCAGTGTGTCGGTGGGGACTTGTGCGTCGGGTCCGTCGTTGTCGACGTCCGCACCCTGCGGGCCGGGTCGCGGCGGCGTGGGTAGCCGCGCGAGGAGTAGTGATGCGAGGTTGTCGATGCCGGTGAAGTCGCCCTCGCCGATGGCGGTGTTCAGGGCTGTTCCGGTGTCGATGCCGGCGGTGTGGAGGGCGGCGAGGTGGGCGCGTAGGCGGGCGTGGGAGTCGGGATCTCCGGTGGAGATTGCGTGGTGGTCGGCGGCGGGCAGTGACGTGTCGAGCAGGTGATCTACCCAGGCGCCGGTGAGGGCCGTGTGCGCGGTTTCGTAGGCTTCGCGCAGTCTGGCGGGGTCGTGGCTCTCGCGTGAGGCGGCTGCTATTTCTGCGTGTGCGGATCGTTGGCGTTGATCGTTTGCGAGGATCTGTAGGAGAAGTGTGCGGGAGTCGGGTTGTTCCAGTCCGCCTAGGTGTGCGCCTTCTGTTTGTTGGGTGACGACGGTGTCGGTGGGGGTGTAGATGTGGTTCGATTCTCGGCCGCGGGTCAGGCCGACGTAGAGGTTCGAGCGTGTCATCGACGAGGACGCGAGGGTTCGGGCGACGTCGACGGTCGCGCCTTGCGCTCGGTGGACGGTGCCGGAGTAGCCGAGTTCGCAGTGTTGGTGGACGTAGTCGGCGGGGAGTGTGAGGGTTCCGTGGTGCTTTTGGTGGCGCACGGTCAGTGAGCCGTCTGGGTTGACGGCGCGCACTGTCCACAGGTCGCCGTTGTCGACGCGGCGGTGTCGGCCGCGAGAGAGCGTGGCGGTGAGTTCGTTGTTGTTGCGGCGGGTGATGATGGTGTCGCCGCGTCCGGCTTCGTGGTCGTCGGAGAGTGTCGCGGTGATGCTGTGGTCGACGGTGCCGGTGGCGCGGTGGTGGCGTTGGATGCGTTCGTTGAGCTGGGCGGTGAGTTCGCGGGTGGGGACCATGATCATGGACGTTTTGCCGGCGGCGCGGTCGTCGAGGTGGTCGGCGACGATTTTGTCGATCAGTCCTCCGGTGGTGCCATCGTGCACCCATCCTCGGTCGTAGTACAGCTCAAGTGCGTCGGGGTCTCCTGCACGGAGTAGGAGTGTGTTCTCGGCTTGGTCGGTGTCGCGGCGCATGCGTTGGACGACGGTCAGTTCGGGTGCGCGGGTGACCTCGGCGATCAGTTCGAGTGCACCGCCGGTTTCGACGGCGTCGATCTGCCGGGGGTCGCCGAGGAGCCGGACGATCGCTCCGCGTTCGTGGGCGATCTCGACGATCGCGGCGAGGTCTTGTGTGGGAGCGAGGGATGCTTCGTCGACGAGCAGCATGGTTCCCGGACCGATGTCGACGCGCGCGTCGATGGTTCCCGCCGGTATTCCGGCCGCGTCGAGCTTTCCGCGCCATGCATAGGTCAGGGACTGCAAGGTTCGTCCTTGGGCCCCGATTTCTTCGCCGAGGACCGCTGCTGCGGCGGCGGAGGGTGCGAGGGCTATGACGTTGCGTCCGGCTTTCGTCCAGTCTGCTGCGACTGCTTTCATCGAGCTGGTCTTGCCTGTGCCGGCGGGGCCGACAGCGGCGGCGAGCACGGTGCCGGTGCCGGTGAAATGTTCTGCGAGGAGGCGCTGTCCGTCGTTGAGTTCGAAGCCTTCCTTTCGCTCTTGGTCGGCGATGGTGGCGTGGAGGTCGGCGCGGTATGTCAGGTACGGGGACGGTTCGAATGCGGCGTCGAGCAAGGTCCGTTCGGCGGCGAGTACCGCATCGGAGGTATAGGAGGCAGTACCGACGCGGCTGAGAACGGAGGTTCCGTCGCTGCGGCGCAATGCTGTCGGGACACCGCCGGTGGGGGAGGACTCGCTGTGGCGTTCTTCGAGTGGGATGCAGGTGTTTCTGACGGTGGCGGTGAGGACACTGACGGCGTTTTCGCGGTCTTGTGGGGTGTCGAAGAGGCAGGTTTGGAGGGTGCCTCGGACGGCGCGTTGCAGTTGTGTGTCGCTCCAGATGGCGCGCTTGTTTTCCAACGCGTCGAGGACGGCGGGAACTTCGTCGTCCACGCCGTTCCAGCGCCGCATGTGGGCTGGTTTTTCTGGTGAGAGATCGGGCGCTGTGGGTTCACTGGCCGGCTCCGGTCCGCCCGCGAGGGTGGTGTCGCGGGTCTGATTGGCGGCCCAGGTGTGTTGGTAATGCTGGTGGATTCGGGCGGCTTCCTCGGGGCCAACGCCTTCTCGGTTCATGATTTCGGCGCGGACGCGGGCCGTCCACTGCGTGTTCTGTTCTGCGAGGGACGGGGCCTGCTCGGCTTTCGCTGCGCGAGTGTCGGTGGTGGCTTGCTGGTAGAGGCGGTACTGCGTTTTCTCGTCGGGTGAGCGGCCGTGTTCGTCGCGGAAGGTGGCGGCGAGTTCGTCGTAGCGGGCTTCGATGTCGGTGCGGCGGGAGGAGAAGAGTGTGCACATCCAGTCCGGGACATCGGCGAGTTCGATGACGGGTTGTTTGCCTTCTCCCATGCCTCGAACTCTGAGGTCGAAGCCGTGTTCGTGGCGCAGGGTGTCCATGATGGTGGCGTTGTAGAGCTCGGCTGCTGTGGCTGCGTGGCGGTGCAGTGTGCTGCTGTCGAGGGAGAGCCACTTGCCACCTTCGGGCTGGGTGGCGTCGGGCATGAACACTTTGTTGGAGACGGTGACGTGGGTGTGCAGGTTCGGGTCTCCTGCGCGGGAATCGTAGTGGTCGAACGTCGCGGCGATCAGTCCTGTCACCTCTCGCGTTTCCTGTCCTTCGCTGCCGGTGCGGGTGTAGGCGGCGTTCTCCTCGAGCCATGTCATGGACGTTCGCACGGCCTGGTGATGTGCGCTTTCAATAGCCTGGCGGGTGTCGTCGTTACCGATACCCCAGGCTGTGGCCACGGATTTCGATGGCGTGAAAACGAGGTCGTATCCGGCGACGGGCTGGCGTTGGCGTTTGCGTTGGCGCCCGATCCAGGCGTCGAGTTCCGCGGTGTCTTCGGCCTTTCTGCCGTGGTCTGCGGTGAAGATGCGCTCGGCATGTTCACGCAGCATGGCGGCGGATTCCTTGGTGGTCGCCGGCCGCTGGTGCTCTTTTTCGAACGCGCTGACTGCGTCGCGGTGGTCGCTGAGCAGCGGAATCTTGTTGACGTATTTCGGGAAGGGGCGGCCCAGTCGTGTCGCTGCGGTGGCGGCGCGGGAGTCCGACAGCGGCGTGTGTTTGACGCGGGACGGTGAGAGGCCGTCCGCCAATCGTGCGCGTTCCTTCGCCTCGCGGGCGCTTACGCCGGTGGCGAGAGCCAGGGGGGAGAGTTCGTCTGCTTCGGGGTGGAGTCCTTCGCCGAAGAGGGCTTTCATGTGGGCTTCTGTGACAGCGTTTCCGTCGGCAACGGCGCTCGGTCCGGCCCCCTCGACAGCGTCTCTGATCTGTTCGAGGGCAGTCAGTCCGCTGCCGAGCCAGCGTCCTGGAGGTGTGCCGTGGGCGGTGTAGTAGTCGGTCAGTGACTGCCCTTGCGCGCGTTCCCGGTCGGCGGTGGCGACCTGTTTCGTGAGGTACTCGTAGCCGTCGCCGGCGTGCAGGACGTGCACCGTCATCATCGGCGACCACCGCCGGAATCGAATGCCAGATCGGCCGGGAAACCGCCCCACCGCCCGCCAAGCATCCGCTTGGCTGTGGGCGATTCGGGACGAGGCACCCGCCAACGATATATCGCCCGGTCATGGCAGAGGCGGCGAGACACCCCCAAAAGTCTGAAACTCTGCCTATGGTGTGGTGGGTTTTGATCTTTTTGGGAGGTGAGGGACGAACTGGAGCTGAGGGAACGAAGTGCGCGTGAGCGAGTGGACGCGGTGGACGCGGTGGACGCGGTGGACGCGGTGGACGCGGTGGACGCGGTGGACGCGGTGGACGCGGTGGACGCGGTGGACGCGGCTGGGGTTCGGAGCGCAGAGTTGCAGCGAGGTGCTGTGGTCGGTGTGGCGGAAGGTGCGATTGAGGGGGCCTGAGGGCTTAGGATGCTGGTATGACGACGACAGCGAACAAGGTCAGCGCGAGGGAACGTGCGCGTTCCGCCACTGCGGCTCGGCTCGCTGAAGAGCAAGCCCGGATCAAGATGAACGAGGATGATCTCGCCGCGTTCTTCAAGGCGGACGAAACTTCCGACAAGGCGCGCAGCGATGCGGATGCTCGGATTTCCCGAATTCGTGAGGAGACAAACAAAAAGCTGCTCGCCTCTGACGCCGCGCGGGCGGCATCGGTGGTTGCCCTCAAGGGCCGCGGGGAATCGGTGGCGTCGATCGCAACGATGACTGGTTTGACGAGTGGCGAAGTCAACAAGCTACTGAAGGCTGCGCAGACGGGAAAGCCGAAGCCGACCGAGCAGGTGTCGGGCGAGAAGGCTCCGGCCGACTCTGCGCCTGCGGAATCCGATCCGTCTCCTACTGTCTCCGCCTCCTAGCCGGGCGTTCCTGCGATGTCGACCGCGATGTGGGTTGTCCCCGGTTGGGTGTCAGCGACCGATTGTGTGTTGCCTGAGATCGAGCGGAGCGGGAACAGAAATCTCGGGCATCCACATGAGGGAATTCGCTGTCCCCGGTTGGGGGCAACCCGCGCCGATTTTTCGGCAGATCTCGGAAGCGTTAGGTGTGCGCGGTGGACCTAACGCTCCCCGGTGTTGATGGTCCACCGGCTCCGAGTCGGCAGCGCGATGTGTTGGCGTTGCCGGCGGCTGGTGATCCGGAACGTGATCGGTTTGATCGGTACATCGTTCGTGGTCCGGGTGAGCGGGATTGCCATTTTTGGACTGGGTCGATTTCAGATGACGGGTACGGCAGGTTCTGGATCAAGCGTGGTGGCCGACAACGGGTCGTGCGCCCGCATCGGTACGCGTTGATGCTCGAACTCGTTCGGCCGCTGTTGGATTCCGAGTTCGCGATTCACGAGGTGTGCGACAACCCGATCTGTGTTCGGGTCTCGGAATCGTCAGGTCGTCCGCATGTGGTGCTCGGGACGCAGTCGCAGAATTTGGCGGGGATGAGCGCGAAGGGACGCGGCGGCGGACGCGGGCAGAGCTGGCAGTGGTATGGGCCGGATCGAGCGGCGCGGGTTGCACGGTCACGTGCATTACGTGAGGCGTTGCGCAACGGTTGGGATGCGGATGCGGTTCAGGCGGTGCTCAGGCATTCGAGTACCGCGACACTTTTTTGACGAGCGAGGGGTAAGTACATCAGCGAGGATTTCGTTCCGCGTCAGCGGTCGGCAGTGGAAGCTGCCCTGTATCAGGCAACGAAGCATGTGAATGTGATTACCGATGCGGATCTCGCGGCCGTTTTCGAGGGATTGACGGGCGAGCCTGTTTCGCGCGCTCGGATCGATTTCGCTTTTCCCGAGCCAGCAGAGTGCCACGGCGAGGGCACCCGATCCGAACCGCACCGCACCCCGTGGATGGGACGCACAGAAATAGATCAGCGCCGCGTAGGTGATCCAGGTGAGCAGCAGCCCCCTGACCGGACGCGATTTGCGTGACTGCTGACACCACGGCCAGAAGCAAGGCCGCAGTCGGAAAATGGGTGCGAAAGGCTGCGGCGACCGCAGCGACCAGTCCGGCGGCCACGCCGACGGGTCCAGTGCTGTTAAGCAGGGCCGCGGTCACGCACACTGCGGCTAAGGCGAGATCGGTGCATGCAGTTCGCCGCGAGGCACTCGGTAGGTGGAGAGGGTCGCGGATCATCTGTTCACTGTTACACCAGGTGGCGCGATCGGTCGATGCTCCACGCGCAAGATCGGTCGCATGGATGATCCGTCCGACCCTCCTGTACGACTCGAGGATGATCCGTACCGCACTTCCGCCGCCCTGGGTATGAGGTACGCATAGCGCGGCAGACCGATCCCAAATCGATTCTGCTGCAATAACATCAATCTCCGACAGTAAAAAATCCCCTAATTCGAGGATCGCCGCCATGCTTGCGCACTTGCCCACGACACTTCTCGCCGCCGCCGAGACCCCCGACACCGACAGAGCTTGGGCGCTCGGTGTCGTCATCGTCATGATCGCTCTCGCCGCCGCGGCCGCGGTCCTCTGGATTGCTGCGGTCGCGAGCATCCTGCGCTCGTCCCTCTACACTTCAGCGGGGAAGGCCTTGTGGATTCTCGTCATCATCGCCGTTCCGATCCTCGGCGCCCTGAGCTGGTTCTTCTGGGGCCGCCACTCACAGCCGACCATGTTAAGCCCTGCCGCCGCCAACCGTGGTGACCAGTGGTGATGGGCACACGTACCGCGATGGCCGCAACCGCCATCTCGGTCGTCGCGGTGACGGCTTCGGCCTGCACGGTCATCGACACCGACACCGCCATCACGACAGTCGCCCCAACCGCGCTGACATGGGGCGACTGCGAATCCGCGTTCGCAACGACACTGCCCGGCGTCGAGGCGATCGATCGGCTCGAATGCTCGACTGTCTCGGTGCCCCTGGACTACAACGCTGACGGTGGCCCGAACATCGACATCGCGATCAGCCGACTGCCCGCCTCGTCGGACCGCAGCCGCGGACCACTGATCGTCAACCCCGGAGGCCCGGGACTGGAAGGCCGGTCAATGCCCGCCATGATCGGCGACATCGACCGACTGAGCGACTGGGACATCGTCGGCGTCGATGTGCGCGGCACCGGAGCCAGTACCCGGCCCTCCTGCACCGACCTCGACCAACTATCCCCACCGGAAGAGGACACAGCCGATCAGCAGACGTCGGAGAAAGCGCTCGCCTCTGATGCCCAGACCTACATCGATATGATCGCCGCCTCCAACCAGGCATGCGCCGACACCGACGGCCCTCTACTCGCCACCCTCACCGCCGCCACCGCAGCAGCCGACCTCGACCAGATCAGGACTGCCCTCGGCGCGCCGACCATCAGCTACTTCGGCGCCTCCTGGGGCACCGAACTCGGGCTGGCCTACCGGACACTGTTCCCGGAACACCTACAGACGATGGTCCTCGACAGCGCCGTCTACCTCGGCATATCGGCCACGGAGCAAAACCATGACCTCTCGGCCGCCCTCGCAGCCGAACGTGCCGCAGATCTTGTCGCAGACGACGGCGCGCGGTCACCCCACGACAGCGACACAGCACCCGCTCCGGCAGCAGACCCGGACCCGTCAAACCTGCCAGACCTGCCGGACCTGGCGGATTTCTTGAACGTCCTCACCTCGGCCACCCGTACCGCCTACATCTGCAACTCGCTCGACGCCGTCCTATCTGCCGACATGCAGTGGTCCGAGCACCTCGCGACCGCGCGCGAGACCGGCTACCCATTCGGCGAAAGAGTGCCCAACCCTGCAAACTCCGAGCTTCCTGGAGCCAGTTTCTGCTCTGGATGGGCAACCCCCGGACAAACGCGGGCGGTGGACGACACCGGTACGCCGCTACTACTGATAGGCCACCGCGACGAGACAGTCACCCCCTATCGATGGACCACGGCCGCCGCCGAGCGTGCCGGTGGCACAGTTATGACCGTCGAGGACGGGAATCACGGCTCCGCGTTGTTCGGCGCATGTTCGGCCGATCTCGTCGCCTTCCTCGCCAACACCCGCACACCGCCCGCAGCCTGTAGCGGGGAGCGGTGATTCCAGAGGGGACTGCACTCTCGGCAAGATGCTCGGTCGTCCCAGGTTCGGTCGGGTGACCGGTTCGCAGTGGCATGAGCGTCCCCGCGGCGACGCCCTCTGCGCAAGAAACAACGAGCACAGGTACACAACTGGGCCTACGCCCAACTTCGGGACTTCCTCACCTACAAGGCGGAAATGGTGGGTGTTCCAGTGCAGGTGATCAACCCGCGTAACACCTCCCGCACATGCTCGCAGTGCGGGTTCTGTGATGCACAGAATCGCCGCAGTCAAGCTCGGTTCGAGTGTTGTGAATGTGGGTGGGCCGCGCATGCGGACCACAATGCTTCCCGCAACATCGCTGCACTCGGACACGAAAAGTATTGGGCCGCTCAATCAACCGTGCCTAAAGCAGCCACCGCTCTAGCATCCAGCTAGGTCGGTGAGCAGCAAACCTGGTCCTTCAGGACCAGGTAGTTGATGTGGTCGCCGACCTTCGCACCTGCACGTCGACGAACGGCTGCTGATGTGGTGCAGACCTGATCCGGCTACCGTCCGCATGATCGAAGGAGCATCACTATGACCAGCCCCATCGAGTCGGCGAACACGCCGGAAGACACTGCCGCGAGAACCCGCCCCCGGATCGGCCGTTCCCCCGGCAGCAAGAACGCGGCACCCCAGGCTCGTGCAGTGCGAACACGGGAAGCGATCATCGCCGTGGCGGCCCGTCACTTCGACACCGACGGGTACGGCCACACCAGTATTAACGCCATCGCTCACGCTGGAAAATTCGCCAAAGGCGCGATGTACTACCACTTTCCATCTAAAGACGCGATCGGTAACCAACTCCTCTCGGACTGGAAGCGCACCGTCGACGAAACCGTCACTGACGCAACGGCCGGTTCGAGCAGTACAGCAGCAGAGCAACTGACAGCGATCTTCACGTCCCTCGCACGACAGATCGCCGAGGACATCAACCTACGTGCTGGCATGAAGCTCACTCTCGAACCCTCCATCGACAACATCGACGGTTTTGCGCACTGGGTGGACACCATCAGCGAGCTCGTCGACAACGCCATCAGCACAGGCGAAATCCCTGACACTCCCACAACACATCGACTCGCCTGGAACTTGTGCGCCGGCACCGTCGGAGCGGCCCACGCCTCCGCCTCCTTGGGCGAAGACATCGACCTCGTCACCCGTATCGGTGACACCGTCGCAGCCCATATCAAGTCCGTGAGCGCATGAGATGATCGACGCCATCAGGACCACCAGCTAGCTCGGCGGCACATTCATCAGGTATACCGGCGGAAACCTGGTGAGTTCTGCAACACTGTGCCCTTGTGAGCGACTTTTTGGGCTACGAACGCCAATCGAGCTGCCGCTCGGGGCATCAATCTCGAAGCGAATATCACTCGCCTCATCGAACAGAAGTTCCCCGCCGCACAGGTACAGCTCAATGGTGCCGTCGATCTCATGATGACGCTGCCGAATAGCAAAAAGATCGGGATCGAGATCAAGGGCCGGAAAGTGACGCGGGATGGCGAGGCGCGCCTGCTGCTAGCGGCCGAACTTCGAAACCTGGAGACGGTGGTGGTGGTGGTGGTGGAAGCGGTGGCCAAACCTCATGCTCCGTGGGTTCGCAAATCTGACCAGAAGATCGTCATCGTTCAGGGTACCGGTGACGATACTGGCGAAACCGCCGCAGACTTCGCCAATTTGATCCTGACCACCATCGAGGATCTGAGCCAGCGATAAGTCCGCTATCTGCGCTGTTCAGACCTACGACTCGGTTTCCTTCGGGTGTGCTGTTTCGCACCGCTCGAGAAAGACTCGCCCGGCCGTCTTCGCCCTTGTACCTTTCGGCGCCGGCTCGACGTAGAACCAAATGCGCGCGCCGTCGGTGACCTTGTATTGATAGCGGGCGTACGTCCGTCCATTGCGAGTTAGGTACGCGAAGTCAGCCTTGAGTTGGTACAGACGCGCTGTTTCCGTCAGCGGGTCACACGTCAGCGTGTTCCACGCTTCGGTCGTGGCATTGCGTGCGGTCGCGAGTAGGTCAGTCCACCCCTTCTGCGCCTCACGTGTATCGAAGAAGATTTCCCATTCGGTTCGCTTGAGTGGCCGCGGAACAGGCGACTCACGCTTGCTCACGCGTCGAGGTCCGGTGCCGGAACCGCCTCGGGCTCATCGAGATACTCGAGATCCGTGCCGTCCGCACTGAGAGACGGATCAGCGTATGCCTCCGCTGTTGCTTCCCAAGCATTGAGGAGTACAGACAGACGGCCGAAACGGTTGACGGCGATGCAGGCGCGGGCTGTGTCGTGGAACTCCGAAATGAACTCCGCGTGCACGTTCTTCGGCAGCAGCCCGATCCACGGCAGAGTCACCGCCATGTTCTTGGCGATACGTTCCAGCGCTACTTCGTCGAGGGAGGCCGCGAAGAGTTGGCCGACAATTCCGAGCGTGGACAGCTCCTGCTGACTGTCCGATTCCTGAGTCAACCGAAGAGATGGCGCCTGCCGACGGGTCAACACAACCTCGCCGGCATCTGCGAGAACACTGAGGACATCCTTCGGAGATCGGAGCAGTTCGGAAAACGTGGCGGTTGCTGCTGTCTTACTCATGAGACCATTAGATCAGAACTAGTTCAGAACTACCATGGTAAAGTGATGGACGGAACTACCGACGGGCAGCACAAGCGACCCGCGTCCCAGCAATTACCAGGACACTTGTTCCTTCGATCTAGGGTGAGCGGTGGCTGCTTTAGGCACGGTTGATTGAGCGGCCCAATACTTTTCGTGTCCGAGTGCAGCGATGTTGCGGGAAGCATTGTGGTCCGCATGCGCGGCCCACCCACATTCACAACACTCGAATCGAGCTTGACTGCGGCGATTCTGTGCATCACAGAACCCGCACTGCGAGCAGGTGCGGGAGGTGTTACGCGGGTTGATCACCTGCACTGGAACACCCACCATTTCCGCCTTGTAGGTGAGGAAGTCCCGAAGTTGGGCGTAGGCCCAGTTGTGTACCTGTGCTCGTTGTTTCTTGGTCAGCCGTACCCGATCGCGGATACTCGACAGATCTTCTATCGCGATACCACGGTCGGTGCGTTGCGCCGCAGCGACAATATGTTTCGACAATTGGTGGTTGATGTCGGTGGCGAACCGTTGTTCCTTCCGTCGCCGTGTCTTCAACTTCCGCTTCGCGGACTTCGTGCCGACTTTCTGCAGCGCCGTCCGCATGACCTGGTTCTTTTTCCTGCGAGCGGTGACAGCTCCATTGGACCACCGGACATCGAGAGCCTTCGGATCGTCGTCGGTGGTGACCGCGAGGTTCACGATCCCCAGATCCACGCCCAGCCAACCGTCGACCGGATCCTTCACCGGCACAACCGGCGAGGGTGCTGGTTGATCGACGGTGGCATACAGGTAGAAGCTGCCGTCGCGGTAGACGAGGTCTGTTTCACCCTGGCGGTCTGCGAGGAGTTTGTGTTGCCACGGTGCGCACACGAATCGCACACTCCTCATTCGGCCCGACACCGTCCAGATCGAGACGGTCGACGAATCGAGTTGCCAGGACAAGCACCGATCGTCGAACGGTTGCGCCGCCAGCGGCCGGAAACGAACTGCTGTATCTGCCACGGCCGCATATTTTTTGGATCCGTGTCGGCCATAGTTCCCGGCTTTCAGGTTCGCTGCCCGGGTGGTGTACGCGTCGGACACTTTCTTGATCACCCGGATCGCGGGCTGCGCCGACAACCCGAGTGCCTTGACCTGGGTGTACACCGTTTTCTGCAACGCGAACGCACGCCGATCAGAAGCGTGTTGGGCCGTGCCGGAGACGAAGTCGGCTGCGGCGTTGCAAGTGAGTAGCGTCTGCTTCAACTTTGACCATCACGATCCGTTTCACTGCCGTCACCGCCTTCCGGAATAGGTTTCACGCCTTCACTTGCCCGGGCATTGCGCTAGGAACAGATCCTTGCAGAGGGGCACGACACGAATTCGAATCCTGCCGGGTCCACGTCCCACCGTCGTATGCGAACCTGCGGTCTACTGCGCAATTCAGAGCGGCTTCCTCCTCCCGGCCCTGAAGGGCCAGGCTTCCGCCGATTGGTCAGGTGAAGCCGTTCCGGTTCGCTGAGTAGAACCGACAGGGGTGAGAGGTTGCGCATCTCGCGGGCAGTCTCGGTGTCGGAAGCTTCGATCTCTCGGACGGCGTCGATGTCGTTGTTACGCACGATGCATTCCCACTGGTCGAGGCATCGGGTCAGTGAGGCGCCGGTGACGTGCTGGCGCAGTCGGTGCAGGCTGTGGTGGACCTGATCGGTGTCGAGGTCGAGGTGTTCGCGTTCGATTTTGTCGAGGACAGCGGTGTGCAGGAGCTTCTTGCGGACGACTTTGCGTGGGACCACGGACATCGTCAGCTCCTTTCACAATGCTGCGGCGATCGCCTACGACCTGGTAAAACCGCGTTCAATGTAGCGGATGCCCGCCACCGTCGACTTCTACACTTGATTGGGGTTCTTCGTAGAATACGATGGTGTGATGTTGATTGGTTACGCACGGTGCGCATCGTCTGGTGACGATGAGCAGGTTGAGCGTGACCAACTCGTGAAACTCGGGGTCAAGCCGGGGCAGATTCACGTCGATCATGGTCTGCGCGGTATCGATCGGCCGCGGCCGGCACTTGCAGCGGCGCTCGGCGCGGTGTCTGCACGGGACACGTTGGTTGTCACCTCACTCGACCGATTGGCGCGGTCGGTGCCGGATCTTTCGGATATCACTTCTGATCTGTCGCGGCGGGACGTGCTGTTGATGTTCGACGGTGTCGTACACGATCCGAAGGACCCGATCGGGGAGACCGTGTTTTCGATGCTGTCGACGACGTTCGCGCAGTTCGAGTCCGGTCTACTGCGGTTGCGGCTGCACGAGAGTGTTGCCCAGCGGAAAGCATCGGGTGCGTTCAAGGGACGTAAGCCGAAAACTCACACCGGAGCAGCAAGCGGAGATGTTCGACCTGTACGAACGGCATGAATCGTCCGTCCCCGAGCTGATGAAACGCTTTTCTCTCTCTCAACCTGCGGTCTACCAGTACCTCACACGCGAGAGAACCCTTCGATCCTCACCTGAGCCACCTCCCGACCACTGACTGACGCAACCCGAATCCCCCTAGAGGGCAAGGCATCACGAAGTGGTGTCGCGGCAGACCGTTTGTGCGCTGTCCGCTTTGTCGTGCGTTCAGAGTTTGCGGTGTGGACCGATGAGACTGTCGAGGTAAGCGACTTGCGCGTCGAAACCGGCTCGGACGTCGTCGATGTCCTGCCGCATGGCATTGGTATGTCCGGCGGCGTAGTCGGATCCGATGATCTGCCCGAAGATCCGGTCCACGTCCGCGGCTCCGGCTGCCAGCTCGGTCACCGACTGCAGATTGTTCAGAGCGCCCCCGATCGGAGTGAGGGCTCGTTCGTAGGCGCGTAGCGCAGCGACCCGCTCCACGAGTGCGTCTTCGACGTGTGCGGCGACGACGTGACGGCGGTCCCACTCGGCCCTCGCTTTGGCGAGTTGGTCGGTGCCGTCGTCTACCGGCAGCGTTGGTGTCGTGGACCGCAGGCGCAGGAGTTCGTGCGCGGCGGCCGCGATCATGTGCAGTTCGATGGCGAAACCGGGGGCATGGAACATACGGCCATCGCTCGTGGCGATCGAGTTCGCGACACCACGGTCGATGCCCACCACCGCTGCCGTGTCCGGCACCGTGCGTGCTGCTGGTGGTGTCGTCAGGCTTACTGTCCACCGGCCGTTCGCCAGCGCGATCCGCGCCGATGTCGCGGCTGAGATGTCGGCCCAGGCGCGGGAGATACGGAACCGCACCCACCCGGCCTTCGGGACCAGAATTTCGCCCCACTTCCGGTTGATGCGCCGCACCACCAGATCACGGACAACGAAACCTTGCCGGGCAGCGAACCGTTTCTTGAACTTCGGATACCCGGCCCGGCGGGCGAAGAAATTGGTGAACGCTCGATCGAGATCCCGCAGCGCGCCCTGTTGTACGACCGTGGAACCGGCTCGGAGCCAGTCGAATTCACACCGCGCTTCGGTCAGGTCTCGCATCTGCGACGCGACCGTGACCTTCTGCCGGAAATGGCGGCGCGAGGGGGTCCACCACGAACGCTGCTCCAACCCGAGGTTGTAGACGAAACGAGCATGATCGCAGTGCATCGTCAGCATCTCGAGCTGCGCTCCCACATTGGGGTACACGCGCTGAACGATGCTCATGCCGACATACTGGCACCCCTCACCGACAACAAACCAACATGCACTCGCTAACCCCGCCCTCACGGACGGGGCTTGCGCTCAACATTTCGGTCAAGTCATCGGTGGTCCGGGCACAGGAGGGTGGGCGTCAAATTCCACCCACTGGCAGTCAGCCACTGTTGAACAGGAACCGGGAGACCTTCTACTGTCGCGGCGTGTGCGAAAGTGTCGGCAAGAATTGGACCGTCACCGCATACGGTGCACGCGACGTCGAAAGCGGGTGGCTCAGGTTCGCAATGGCGACAGTGCGAACGGATGACGACCGCATTCGGATCGTCGACATTCGGATGGAGCCATGCAACGGCCAGGTCGCCGCGTTGATGAGCAGCTTCCGCTCGCGTACTCGGCTCGTAACCACACGTCGGGCAGGTGCGTGGCACTCGCATGGGCACAACAGAATTCACAGGAACGTCCCCGGGATGATGCGCTGTGGAGGTCGAAGCTGACTTGTTCTTGTTGAGATGGCCATACACAGTCGTGCGAGGCACGTTCAACATCGCCGCAATCTGCGCGACCGTATTCTCTCCGGCGTCGTACAGCCTCTGAGCAAGTGCGATTTGATCGTCGGTGAGCTTCGGCGGACGCCCGCCCTTTCTGCCGCACGCCCGCGCAGCGGCCAAGCCGTCCCGAGTGTTCGCCACAATCAGCTCACGCTGAAGTTCCGCGAGTACCGACAGCATCCCGAACATCGCCCGACCTTCGGCGGTGGCGGTATCGATTCCCTGCTCGAGGACTTTCAACCCGATCCCCCGCCCACGCAGATCGGCACCGAGCGTAATCAGATGCAAAACCGACCGACCCAACCTGTCGAGGCGGGTGATCACCAGCGTGTCACCGCCCCGCAGTCGCTGCAGAACAGCATCCAACTGTGGCCGTGACGCCTTCGCGCCGCCAGCGTGATCGACATGAATGTTCTCGACCTCGACGCCCGCCCGCGCCAACGTGTCGACTTGGTGGGCTGGATTCTGATCTGCGCTGGAGACTCGTGCGTAACCGAACAACATCTGTCGACAATACCCAGACTCAGGGTTATTCGACATGATTTTACGACACGAGTTTCAGACAAGTATGAGCTGGGCGTTCGTTAACTTCAGAAAGGTGTCGAAAAACAATCCATTCTCGACAGAAGGACTCGTCTCAGCTCACGTAAATGCCCGATAGCTGTTCGAGATCTCCTGAGTCTGAGCGCTCCAACCGGTTCCCCAGACGGTCCTGCTGCATTGCGTATCTCCTACGTGAACTAGACGAAAACTTTCCGATCACAGCCCGATTTCTTCGAGCGCACGCATTAAGGCCACACGCAATCCCCATTTCAGATGTCATCAAAGTCGAGGGCAGCTTCGTCGGATATCGGATAGGCGCAGCAAGCTAACGTATATCCATCGATCAGATCTTGGTCGTCTAACACGTGCTGGACTTTTATGAGCGAAAAGCTTCCGGACACTATCCGAGTACGACAGGCGCCACATAGTCCGCGTCCGCACGAGTACGGAGTGTCCGGCCTAACCCGTAAAAGTGCATCGAGTACCGTCTTGTCTCTGGGTTCCATTAAGACCGTCGCCGTACGCCCCGTCAATAGCATTGAAATCTTTCTGTTTCCGTCTGCAATTTTAGGTGCTGAGAATTCTGATTGATCCAGCTCAGTAGGGATCTCGAAAAATAGTTGATCTTGAGCGGCACCTAAATCCCTCAAAGATTCGACAATATTTTCAGTTAGATTTTTGGGTGCATAAATATAAAAGAATGTCTCCGCATCCGGGGTTGAATCTAACAATTCTAGAAGCATCGACAAATCGCGGTAAATTATTGTTTCACTAAAATCTACACTTCCCCAAAAGGGAAGATGAAGAACACTACATCGATCAATGTAGGCGTCTTTCAGGTCACAAACCTCGTCTCCCAATAATGTGTCGGAAACATTCCTATCGAAATAGATTAATGAAACATGAGACTTGGGATCCCCCCGGAGGGCTGACCAAGCCATGGAAAGAGAAGGAGCAATTCCAATGTTTGTGGTCAAAAAGAAATGGTGCGCCCCTGGTTTTTCTATCAATCCAAAATCACCGACAGGCGGGGACATTTCCACTGTATCGCCATCCCTGAGTTCTCTCATTGAATATTTCGATGACTCTCCGTTGCCAATGTGCCGAATTATCAATCTAAATTCCGCACTGGATAACGGTGGTGGGCATACATAATAACTGCTCCGGAGCTCTCGATGTGGGGCACGGTCAATTTCTTGACAAGTTTCGGCAGAAATGTTGCGGTGCCGAATAATGACGTGTTGACCAGGGCGGTACGAAAAGATTTCCTTGAGTCGATCCGGGATAGTGAAAGTGATCGACACGGCATCGAAAGTGAGGCGAGCCTGACTATTGATAGCTATTTTATAGAAGTCGGAGGTCATTGCGATTGTTACACTGTTCTTACTTGAGAGAAAGACTCACGGCAGGACATACATTTCAAGATCGTTTGACAGCGTGCGGCGCCAAAAAGTCCTTGTGGGCAGGTATCTTCCGAACCGCAATATGGGCAACAGGTGCCAATTTCCAACTCAACAGGGACAGGGGATCGACGTTTTCTCGGGGGAACAATTTTATGTTGAGAAAGGCACCTCCTGCCTTCCTCAGTGATCCAGTCTGTGGTCCACGGAGGCGAGAGCTGTTGACGTATTGTCCCGTCTGGGTGCCCGCATTCATCTAGAACGTCTAGGAGTGCAGTCTTCATAGCGGTTATAGCTGGACAGCCCAGAAAGGTTGGTGTGATTGTAACCTCAATCGAACCACCTGGCGACTCAGTAACTGACCGAATAACTCCCAAATCCGCTAGAGTGATCATCGGGAGTTCAGGATCCGTCACCGTTGCTAACTTTATGTTTACCTCGTCGACAGTAAGTCTCCGTAGAAAATTCACCAAGCACCTCCTGGGTATTGGCGGTGGACTGACTGTAGTTCGGATATAAGGAGGCCGAATGACTCTGTATGGTTCCCATCTCTTCCTCCCTTAGCCTGCCATGACGCGGTGGGTAGGGTTAAATTGGCATCCGTTATAACTTGGACAATTTCTTGCTCCCACTTTGTGCGTAGCAGAGCAGGGTCGACTCCATGCCGTGCAGTTGCGAGACGGTCTACTAGATTATCGGATGCAAACAACTCGGCGGTATAAGGCCAGATGACATTCAGGCCATTCTGCATACGATCACTGCTGATATCGGTACCACGACCGAGGCGAATCGTCCATTGAATTGCGTGCATTCTGTGATATTGGACGTCATTGACAGCCTTTACGGCAAATGCCGATAAGCTAGGATTGACAGTCTTCGTTAATTCCATGTATACCAGGGAGATGTAGAGGCTATATGCGAGCTGTCTGGCAATTGTTGTTGCAAAGTCACCATTTTCCTGTTCGAAGAGTAATGCATTTCGGAAATCGCATTCATTTCGATTGAACGCAAAATCGTCTTCATCTCGTTCAGTGCCGTCAAATTTTCCACTGAATGTTAGCAAGGTTCTTGCGTGTCCAAGCAAATCTAAAGAAATATTGGAGAACGCTAAGTCTTCTTCGATTGAGTGTGTGTGAGTAATCCAGGCACAGAGCCGTTGACTTAATACTAGTGCATCATCGCCGAGCCTCAACGCATATTCTGCTAAATCTCTTCCGTCGACTTTCATGGGTTGACCTCCTCATTTAGGTCGATATAGAAATTTGAATATCTAAATGGTTTATCGACTGCGCCACTGAATAGAGCCTCCTTTTCACTAGGGTTGGATGCGCGAATGCTGTCGGAGCGCATGACCCATATTGATGCTGCGTCTAGACGTCGAATATAGAGATTTCGAGCGTTGCTCAAGGCCATCTCAGCATCTTCGGCTCGAACTGAACCGATATGTTGATGCGAGAGGCCGCGACGAGGTCTCACAAAGACTTCCCATGACGGATACACAAACAGTTACTTTCTTTCATTGTTGAGCAACGACGACTTCACCACGTATGCATCTACTGCGTCGCGAACCCATTTTCCGTTTTCGTGGGAATCGACGATGCGATTCAACCGCCTCTTGGCGCAGTCCGAATTCTCAGACATTAGTTCGCGAAACTGCTTCCAGCCAATAGGGCTAAAATCGAAACGCGAATGTTGTTCGTTCCATCGTAGATTTGCGTCTGGTATCGTTAAACCCAATCTTTGGGCTTGTGGAACAATATTGTCGACGAACTTTTGACGCAACTCGTCGTTGCTATTCAGTTTGATTCTCCACGCAATTGAACGTTTAGTAATAGAAGAACCAATAGCGGAGACACGATCCGTTCCGGATTCGTCGATTGTGTCAGGTGGGCCTAGCATGAGAGCCAATGCCGGCAACCACCAGCGGTCGACGGCATCTTGCACCATTGCCTTCTGTTCTGGTGTACCTTGGCACATCGTCCACAACATGTCGTAGCCCTGTCGCACATGAAATGCTTCTTCTTGGCATACTCGGCGCATTGCCCTTGCATAAGGTCCATACGACGTACGGCATAGCGGCACCTGATTTATAACTGCCGCACCGTCAACCATCCATGAAATCACCCCAGTGTCAGCCCACGTAAGCGCCGGGTGGTTGAATGTCGTTGAATATCGTTGATGACCGTTACGTAGGGATTCGAGTAGATCATTGCGATCGACGCCGAGAGTCTCTACCGCTGAATATAGATAGAGACCATGCCCGGCCTCGTCCTGCACTTTGGCAAGTAGGACCGCTTTGCGATGCAACGAGGGAGCCCTCGTAAGCCATGCTCCTTCCGGTTGCATCCCGATGATCTCAGAGTGCGCATGCTGCGCAATCTGACGTATCAGCATTCTTCGATACCCTTCAGGCATCCAATCTTCAGGCTCGATAGATTCCTTGGATTTCAGCAAATGCTCGAAAACTGGGATGAGACAGTCTTCGTCTTCCTGAGATTGTGTCATAAACTTCACCTCAACTTGAGATTTCGATTTACCCTGTCCAAATTATGGAGTGGCGAAGCATCCCCTACAATCCATACTTCCACGCTTCGTGAAGTGACATATGTCATGCATCATGCGGGATTGTTTCAAGGATTTCGCCTCTCTTTGTAAGGTATTCGAAAAATTATTCAAACCCAGAAAGTAAGGATGAGTGGATTATGAGCGAAGTCAGAAAAATGATTGTCGAGCTGACCGGAATGCATGAGTTTGAGCACAAAATTAGCGGAGATTTGGTTCTAAGCGATAGCGGCATTGACTCCGGTGACCTTGTCCGCCTTGTCTTGCTTATCGAGGAGCGCACCGACGTGGAGGTTACTGCTGAGGATATACAAAATCTCAGAACTCTGGCCGACTACGAAAGTTTTGTGGCAAACCGAGCGGATGGCAGACGACCGTCCGGAGATATCTGATGTGGCTTACACATATAGTCGAACGAAACAAGCAGTGCTTTGGTGATCGAACAGCACTAGTGGACGCTAACAGGTCGCTTACTTGGGCGGAGTTTCACGACAGGTCCTTGTGTATTGCACATAGTTTGTCCAGGCGAGGAATCGGACAAGGTGACAGGGTGGCGTTTCTTTCAGCAGACCGGATCGACGTCCTTGAAGTATACTTTGCTCTCGCTCGGCTTGGTGCGCTATTTGTACCGATAAACCATAGTCTTACGACCAGCGAAATTGCAGACGTTTGTGAGTCTACTGGCGTGGTTGCGATTTTTGGTGAGTCCAGTTTGCTGAATCGGCACCCTGTTCTACCAGTAGATCTACGAATAGCGTTCGAAAGTGAAGAGTTTTCTGATCTGTTAGCGGAGTTGAGTACCAACCAATTTCGGGATTTGCCGCAGGTTTCGGATGACGCACTTGCTGCCATAATTTCTACTTCGGCGACTACGGGCCGAGCGAAAGGTGTCACAGTCGACTATGCGTCCTTCCGCGCTATATCGCTTGGATGGCTCGCGGCTACTCAGCCTGCTGCTGATACTGTTATTGTCAATTGCTGTCCTCTCTATCACGGCAGCCTAACATTGTCTTTCGCTTATATGGCTGCGGGGGCCACTTTAGTTTTGGTGCCAGGGTTTAAGCCCCAGATGGTTTTAGCGGCAATTGAGAAGAATCGCGCTACCCATATCTGGTTGGTGCCGCAGATGTTGCATTTCTTGTTGAAAACAAGCTCTTTCTCTACGGCGAATCTTTCAAGTCTGCGTGAGATCCTATACGGAGCAGCTCCCATGCCGGCGGAAACTCTGAAGCATGCGGTAAATCAGCTCGACTGCGGATTCCGTCAGGTTTATGGATTGACCGAGGTCGGGGGACCTTTCGCCACACTCGGTCCAGGCGAACATCCGTCGTCCGTTGATCGGACCGAACTAATCGCTGCGGGTCGCGTCATTCCTGGAATGTCGGTTAGAGTGCTAGACCGAGAGGGAATTGAAGTCGAGCCGAATGCGGTTGGCGAGATCTGTGTGCGCGGGCCGGGCATTATGCGAGGTTACTGGCAAGATGCGGCTGCTACCAATGAGATTATCATACGCGATTGGGTTCACACAGGTGACTTAGGATTCATTGATGAGAATGGTCTAATTACCCTAGTGGATCGAATCAAAAATATCATCATCCGCGCTGGACAGAACATTTACCCTAGTGAAGTCGAGCGAATACTAAATTCGCATCCAAAGGTGCAAGATTCCGCCGTTGTAGGTGTGCCTGATGCGGATTACGGCGAGGTACCGTTTGCCTATGTGGTTACCGAAGAAAATATTAGCGAAGTTGATATACTTTATCATGTTTCCAATTATCTTGCACCTTATAAACGGCCTCGAAATATTGAATTCATTGAACAGATTCCGCGGAATGCTGCAGGCAAAATTGTGAAGAGACTACTTCCTGCCTCGAAATTTGGTTCGACTCCGAATGTGCAAATAGACACAGCTCAGCGGCCTTAGAAGGTCGTTCTAAAAATAGCGCTCACGAGACACTCGGATTTTAACGGTTCCCCATAGCTAAAGCCGGGCGCTGCCTGAGCTTGAAATCCCCCGGCTTTAGCTATGAGGAACCGTTAACGGCTACTCCTCGGATTCGATCAACGGCGCCAGGCTCAACGATCGCGGCGATCGCCCGGAGGACTGGGATCATCGCGGCACCTTCCCGGTCGACCGGATCTCAGTCGACGGAACACGATCACCTATGACCATGCAGGAAATCGGATTGCCAGAGGGGGTCGAGCAGTTCGGTTACGGCTCGGATCCCCCGCGACACCTGGAGCACGAGTCGTTCGCGCGCATCGATGCGGCGATTTGCGCGACGTGCAGCATCATCCCGCGTAATAGCTTCAGCTCAGGAAGTCTCGCCTGGGCGCTGCATCGCCGATCCGCCTTCGGTAAGCCAGAGAAGCCCCTGGACCTGAGACCTCCGCGATTCTGGCGGGCGTAACTCCCAGAGTCCTCGCTCAGTTGGTGCGGTTCAGCTGGCCGGGAGCGTTTCTGCGGCCCGTTCTGTGCGTGCCAACTCGATATTGGCGTAAAGTGCCGATCGCTTCAAACCTGTGTTCCGGCATAGTGTTTCGATCTTGAACTGTCCGGTCTCGTACGTTTGCAGCAGGTATGCACGCTCTTCCGGGGTGAGCTTGTGCTGACGGCCTTTCATCTTGCCTGCCGCCGCCGCGGCCGCAACGGCATCTCGGGTCCTGCTTCGGATCAGGTCTGACTCGAACTCGGCCATCAGCCCGAGAACGCCGATGAACATCTTGCCCATCGGATCTGATGGGTCGTAAATCTTCCCGTCGATCGACAAGGCAACACCCTTGTCTGCCAGTCGCCCCACCGTCTCGTGCAGATCCTTCGCGGATCGGGAGAGCCGATCGAGTTTCGTCACGCAGAAGATGTCGCCTTCGCGGGCAGCGTTGATCGCGTTGTCGAGTCCGGGGCGTCGGGTCTGCCGGCCGCTGATTCCGTGATCGACGTAGACACGGTTACGGTCGACTCCTTCCTTGGCGAGAAGCTCGACCTGAATCGACGAATCCTGTGCCGCCGTACTCACACGCGCGTAGCCGATCTTCATTCCGCTCCCGATTTTCGCCGTTCAGCCGTCCCGCAGACAAACTGTCCACTAGAAACTATGCCATACCAGACAAATTCACCGGACATCTAAATCGGACGAAATCGCGAGAATTTCGCCACGTCAACTCCACGCAGAAGCCCGTTTCCGATCGTCCGGTATGACGATGGTCAAAACGCACACCTGAACCCGCAGGAAGACGCTCAGGCGGTTTCCGGAGAACTCGTGGGCAGTTGCGGGCAAGAAGTACGTGGACCAGCGGAAGGCCGACCAAAAAGCTGCAGAGGAAGCAAAGACGCAGCTAGCCTCGGAGATCGCAGTCGTGGAGGGCCAGGCAGAGGTTAACGGTTCCCCACAGCTGAAACCGGGGGATTTCAAGCTCAGATCGCACCCGCTAGCAGCCCGAAGGATGGCTGCGAATGTCTTACATCGTCAACACAAGTGTGGCCCCGTTCTGCCACAACCAGAATCACTCTGGCAGCGTTCCTGTCCCGACTGTCTGTATGCCCACAGGCATTGCACAGGAAAGTTCGTTCACCGAGTCCGAGTCGCTGCTTGGCTCTCGCGAAGCAACTCGAACACGTCATCGTCGTGTACGCGGGCCGCACCATCACCACCGATCGGCCAGCCCGCTCGCCACGCTCGATCAATTCCCGCTTCGCCGACCCGATTGCAGCGTCCGCCGCTTTCCTCGCCATCGTCGACTTCGACAAGAACTCCGGCGAGAACTCCGGCGAGAACTCTTCCACCGCAATCAGATCATGGTTCTCGACAACCGCTTTCGCCCACACCCGGGCATCATGCGAATTCTGGCGGGCCGCTTTCTTCTGCAGCGCCGCCCGCATCACGCGCGGCGCGGGCGTACCCGGCGGACTGCGGACCACGCTTACCGCTGTGACGCCGAGACATCTTCCGCATGCGGACCACAATGCTTCCCGCAACATCGCTGCACTCGGACACGAAAAGTATTGGGCCGCTCAATCAACCGTGCCTAAAGCAGCCACCGCTCTAGCATCCAGCTAGGTCGGTGAGCAGCAAACCTGGTCCTTCAGGACCAGGTAGTTGATCAAAGAATATGTGGAGAACCAACGAAACGTATAGCCACCCTTACCTCCCCACAGCTAAAGCCGGAGGTTTCCCGGGCGGCATCGGATGACGGCTCGCGGCCGGGCTGACCGGTGGAGCACCTCGACGGACGGACCACTAAGGGAAAAGAGCCGAATGCGGAGACCCAACAGACGCAAATGTTGCCGCACGGTACGCATGGCAGAATTGCACGCGGCCTGGTACGGAAGTGCTAGGTTACGTCGAAATGATGGTGAGGCATTCCCTCGACAACGCCCTCGCCGACTGCAACGTATCCAGCACCTTTCCTGGCGGCGGCAGCCGAGAATCGCTCACCAATGCAGCTAAACCAATGGACTCACTAAAAACATTCGTGGCGGGTATTTGCCCGAACAGGTCGATCAACTACCTGAACCTTCAGGGCAGGATAGTTGACCGCAGAGATAGAACAGGTCCGCTCACTGCGAGCAGTCAACGGACCTGTTTTATCTCTCAAGGAATTATGGTGAATGCCTATTTGACGCTGTGAACCGAGGTGGTGATTTGAGCACTATGAATCCTAGTTCCGGCGTTCTGCAGTTTTAGGTGATCGAGTTCTCTTGTTCACAATCATTTGCGGAGTTCAAAGCAGTGGCCAACACGCTTCCGATATAGGAGACTGGTTCAGGATCGGTCATACTGTAGTGGTCGCAATTTACAGTGTACTCTTCGAAATTTCCATCCACATATTCACGCCACACGTCGGATGCCTTTGCGGGAGTGGGATCTAACCCTGCTTCAACTTCAGATATCGCGGAACTGCCAGCGGCGGAGAAGAAGAGAACATTACCTTGGAAACTACTTGGAATAAATTCAGGTGCTATTCGCAGATTATTTCGCACGACCTTGACGATAGCCTCGGCTTCGCTGGAGGATACCGCAGAGTTTCCTGCATTCTCGGCAAGCAGTTCGATCACCATTGGGACGTCTAAAGTATTTTCGCTTTCCGGAATAGCAACTTCAGCAACCCGAAGAAGTAATGATGCAATGTGATTGTCAACTGTACCTTCATCGAAGGCATCCGCTTGCATTACTGGGGCGTCCAGCAATGCGAGTACTTCTATCTGCTCGCCTTCGCTTTGTAATTTCGTCGCCATCGCATACGCCACTGTTCCACCGAAAGACCAGCCCAGCAATCGATAAGGACCGTGTGGCTGAATTGATCGCAGATGTTTCAGGTAACAATCTACCATCTCTCCGGCGCTGGCAGCGAGCGGTTGAATGCCGTCTAATCCGTATGCCTGGATTCCGTAGACGGGTATCGACTCGTCAAGATGAGGAAGAAGTCCGCTGTAACGCCAAGAGATGCCACCGACAGGGTGCACGCAGAACAATGCGCGTCCGGTACCCTTGATGCGCAAAGGGAGCACGGGGGAGAAGGCATCAAAGGAATCACCATCACCTGCAGCTTGACTAAGCATTCCTGCGATGGTGGGAGCATTAAGTATCGCAGCAACTGGTATATCGATAATATTGGCTTCCCGCAGGCGATTGGTGAGCATTAAGGCACGCATTGAATCGCCGCCGATTTCAAAGAAATTGTCGTGCACTCCGATGCCTTCGATGTCAAGAATATTTTCCCAGTGCATCGCCACGATTTTTTCATGTGGAGTGCGAGGGGCAATGTGAACCGTGCCGAGCGGGGGACGAGGTGTACGGACAGGCTCTGTAATATAGGAAGCAAGAGAATGTTCGTTTTCGCTTCGAGATATTTCCGCAGCGGGAGCATCGATCCAGTGACTACGGCGGTCAAAGGTATAGCTAGGAATGCGTATCCGGTTGGCGGCCCGATCCTGATCCGTGTTGATTCCGAGATCTAGATCGACGCCTAACGCCCAGAGTTTTCCAATCGCGTTTGCCAGCACTTGTCCGTCCGCACTAGTGTCTTTTACATGGCGCATCGTGCTGACAGAGATGATAAGTTCCGGTTTTAGACAAGATCCGGCAAGCTTTGAAAGCACGTCACCAGGTCCAACTTCAACGAAAATTGGTTCACTATGCCTGCGTGAAGTGGCGATGCTGTCAGAAAACCGGACGGTATGTCGAGCATGATCCAGCCAATGTTGAGGTGAAGTGGCTTGCTCGTTGGTTAGCCAAGTTCCGGTCACATTAGTGATAATTGGAATTAGGGGCGGATTTAGAGTGACCGCATCAAACGCAGCCGCGAAGGTATCGAGAAATGGGTCTAGAACGTGAGAGTGTGCCGCAACGGGCATTTCCAGTCGGCGGTACATTACGCCATTAGCGATCAGCTGTTTTTCGAAAGAATCTATGACACTCGCATGGCCGGCGACCGCGCAGGACTGCGGTCCATTAACCGCGGCAAGCGATAATTCGTCACCCAAATATGGACCCAGTTCCTCTTCGCTGAGAGCGACAGCGATCGTGGATCCTCCCGCTGAGATTCCTAGCTGTATTCGTTTCGCGACAAGAGGTAGCATGTCCTCGATGGACATCACGCCTGAGATAGTTGCTGCTACATACTCCCCAAGGGAATGCCCAAGTAAGATGCCAGGCTTTATCCCTTGATTCATTAACGCAATCGCGAGTGAATACTCGGCGACAACTAATGCTAGAAATGTTTCCATATTCGCTTGCCTGGTGCACCCGTTTAATGCGGCCCGAATATCGCCGCCAATGACAGGGGATAGAATTTCGGCGCAGAGATCGACTGAATCTCTGTAATGGGAATTCTCGCGATATAGCTGGGCACCCATCCCTGGATACTGAGTACCACCACCAGGGAAGAGGAAGGTGACCGTAGGGGAAGTATTTTGATGGACCTCTGGATACATCGGCAGCTGACTGCGCAGGATCCGGGCTGCGGTTTCTGTTGTGTCAGCAGTTACGCCAACTCGATGCTGCATTGCAGGTCGAAAAGTTTGTAATGTGTGAGCAATATCGTCGAGTTGGATCTTGGGATGCGTTTCGAGGTATTGCGCAAGCTCATTTGACTGTTTCCGTAGCGCTTCGGGAGTGTGAGAAGAAAGCGGAAGAACTTGCCATCTTGGATTATTTTCTTGCGGAGGGCAAATGTTCAGTGGAACCGGAGCCTCTTCCAGCACTACGTGCGCATTGGTTCCTCCTACACCGAAAGCGCTAACCGCGGCACGCCTCGGCCCATTAGGAGAAAGCCAGTCTTCAAGCTTCGTAGCTACTAGAAAAGGCGTGTCAGCGAAGTCGATTAAGGGATTCGCGGCATCAAAGTGTAGGTTTGGCGGTATTTGACGATTTTCAAGAGCGAGGACAGTTTTTATGATCCCGGCTATCCCTGAAGCTGCCCCGAGATGCCCAATGTTTGTCTTGACCGAGCCGATTTTGCAGAATCCCCGTTGATCAGTTGTTTCTCTGAAAGCTTCGGTAAGCGCTGCGATTTCGATAGGATCTCCTAGTCGAGTAGCCGTACCGTGAGCCTCAATATAGGAAATAGAATCCGCGGTTATTCCTGCAGCCGCCTGTGCGGAAAGAATGACTTCGGTTTGGCCGACCTGACTGGGGGCGGTGAAGCCAACTTTACGGCGTCCGTCGTTGTTAATCGCAGATCCTCTGATGAGGGCTCGAATATGGTCGCCATCGGCGAGCGCGTCATCAAGCCGTTTGAGAACGACCGCGCCCACTCCGTCGCCGGAGGAGGTACCTGCCGCTGCCGCATCGAACGTCCTGCACCGGCCATCCGGGGAGAATGGCCCATCAGGTACATACCTGTATCCAAGCATTGCCGAGGGGTTAAGCGATGCGGCACCGGTGAGGGCGAGGTCGCATCTGAAGTCGAGGAGATCTTGACATGCCGTGTGAAGAGCAACAAGCGCAGTCGAGCATGTAGTTTGGAGCGACAGACTCGGGCCCGTAAGCCCAAGCTCGTACGATATACGAGTAGCCAGAGTGCCTAGCGAGTTATTAATAGCAGCATGCACCAAGGACGCTGAAGCGCCGTGCCTGGCAAACCTAGGATGGATATGGGAGGAATAATAGCGACTGTCGCTCGCACCCGCATACACACCTACTAGGCGATCTCCGTAGCCATTCGCATATCCGGCATCCTCCATTGCGTGGTAAGAAGTCTCTAGGAGTAGTCGCTGTTGGGGGTCGATGAGTTCAGATTCCGTGGGACTGTAGCTGAAGAATCGATCGTCGAATCGATCAATGCCGTCGATGACGGACGCCATGCGTACGAGGTGGGGATCGTGTAGGTCCGTCGGGTCACCACCGGCAGCGAGGAATTCTTGATCGGATACCGGACGTACGGACTCCCGACCAGCTGCGATATTTTCCCAGAACTCATCCAGCGTATCGGCGCCAGGAAAGCGGGCTGCCATTCCGATAATAGCGATTGTGAATTCAGTGCTATCGTTCTGTTCCGAGGGTGTCTTCACTGCGGGCATATTCATGATTGTAGGTATCCTTAACTTTTGGTGTGGCGCGCGGCACGTGCGACGCGTTGCCGTTCGGCCTGTTGCCTAGCACGACCCATTCCAGTTGCATTTCCTGCAACCGGTTCGAGGGCTGAAGTGTTCTGCGAGTTGATCGACGAACCATTTGCAGCAATGTGTCGCGCTAAGGACCGGATAGTGGGGTATCGGAAAAGATCGAGCAAGCTCAGGTTATAACCGAGTTCGATGCTGATAGCTGACTGCGCGCGGACAAGTAGAAGTGAATGACCACCAAGATCGAAAAAGTTCTCCTCCAGCGCTACACGCTCGCGGTTAAGAACCTGACGCCAAATCTGTGTCAGTAGCTCCTCCAGCTGTTGCTGGCGCTCCGCAGTAGGCGCGACTTCTACCGTCCGAATATTCGTAGGTACCGCAGGCATTCCCGCAGCACGGATTACCAAGTCATCTGTTGTTTCAACAGCGGCAACGGCGGACCGATAGAATTCTCCAATGTCGGCTCCGTCTGCAAACGCAACTCGTGCTTCAAATCGAAGTGTCGGTCGCGGCGTTGCTAGGACTTGGCTGCGCACGGACGGTACACCACGGTCGATCCCGATGAGTACATGAGGCTCCTCCTGATTGAAAATCAACTCAAATGAATTCAAGGCTGAGTTAGCATCAAGAATTCGGTAGCCACGCGCTTCGATTAAATCCTTGAACTTATGTCCTTCGCTCATTCCCACCTCATCCCACATGCTCCAGGCCATACTGCAACCGTGAAGCCCGGATCGCTGGCGGTGAATTGCCAGTGCGTCGAGAAATGTGTTCGACGCCGAATAAGCACTTCCCATGGATCCGCCGAAGAATCCACTTATCGAAGAGAACGCCGTGAAGGTCACACCAGGCTGACTTGAGGCCAGGCGGTGCAACGCCCAGCCGCCTATTACCTTGGCTGCCAGCGCTTCGCGCCAGGCACCAATATTGTAATCATCTATGGTCCGCAGGTCGAAACGACCTGCAAGATGAATTACTCCACTAAGTGGAGTTTCCCACATTTTGGATACATTCTCGACTACAGTGCGAACTTGCGCCAAATCGGTGATGTCGGCGGATTCGTACCAGACATTGCCAAGCTCGCGTAGACGTTTAAGATTTGCAAGTCGATCAGCTTTTGAGCTGCCCTCCGAGTGAATTCTCTCCCAGCTTTCAGGGGAAGGCAGTTCTGTGCGTCCAATTAGTAACAACCGGATCCCGGGGACAGATAACAGCAGACGTTCAGCAAGCTCGGTGGCGATTGCACCAATGCCGCCGCTGATCAAATAGAATCCGTTGGTATCAAAGGAATATTTGCGGACTGGAGCATGCGGCAGCGAGGAGAGTCTTCGTACCCATCGGTCATCCCCGCGATAAGCGATATCCCTATCGGTAGCTGGCGCTACAATTTCTGAGAATATTGATTCGGCGGTACGGGCTGTTGACGAATTATCCGAATCTAGGTGAATAGTGTGAATCCAGGAATGTTCCTCTCTAAGGCTCGCAAGTAGGCCGTCGATGGCGCCGAAGGCATACGTGGGTAAGTCATCGGAAAGTACTGCACGAGTATCCGACGATACGATACATAGGACGAGATCGCGGTCTGTTCTCGGCCGAGCAATTAATGCGCGCGATAAGCAGAGTAAACTCTCCCCACCGATTTTTTGAGCATCGAGCAGATCCTCAAGGTTGTCAGGATCGATGCAGCGAGTACCGAATGTTGTCATATGAACCACCGCGTCGAGTGGACGTCGGTCCGACTCCAGATTATCCAACAGTCGAATGTAATCTTCCGGCGAATCGAGGCGAATGCAGTAGTTGCCAGCATCTTTTCGCACGTACTTCTTCGCGGCCGAAACAACTGTGCACAAAGTACCCATACTGCGTAACTGACTTGCGAGTGTGTTGGCTACGTCGGCCGAGGCTGATTCGTATCCGGCTAGGACCAGTGTGTGCCGCGGAAGTGCGCCAGTGCGATGTCCAAGATTGGCGCGTTGCCAGACCGGGCGCAAAAACCAGTTCGGTATGGCTGTGGTATTGCCAAGAAGTATCTGTGTTTGTTGGACTGTCGCGTCAAACTCGCCCGCCTCAAATCGCTTGCGCAACTGTGTCCGCTGGATTTTGCCAATTTCAGTCTTGGGTATGGCCGCTGTATCTAAGGGCACGACATAGGACGGGCTGATCCCGAGTTCCTGTGTGACCTTGCCCCGTAAGGTACGTAGCGCTTGTGTCAACTCCTGATCGGAGTCGCTAGCCGCAGCTAAGCTGAAGAAAATGGCTAGTTCATCAGTGTCGGACGACAGGTCGGCTCGTACCGCAACAGCGGCGGTGAAGGACCTCTCTACGAACGGAAGTTCCTCGACGCAGGCTTCTATCTCATGGCTGTAGTGGTTAGTTCCATTGATGATGACGACATCTTTTGCGCGGCCAGTGATATAGAGTTCGCCATCGCGCAGAAAGGCGAGGTCGCCGGTTTCGAACCACCCGTCGGATGTGAAAGATTCGGCGTTTGCTTCATTATTTTCGTGGTAGCCAGTGGTTACTGTAGTGCCACGTACCTGAAGTCGACCGACTTCGCCTTCGTTAGCGAGAATTCCCTGATCGTCAACGATCCGCATGCTGAAACCAGGATAGGGCAGGCCACAACTAACAAACGGTTGCTCTTCAGCGACTGGTTCAGGTAACAGCGTGGTGTCGGTAACTACTGAAGATGTCTCAGACATACCCCAGCAAGGATGAACTACTTCCTGAGAAAGACCGAATGGATGAAGAGTTTTCAGGAAACGGCGCACAGTCGTTGCGACGACAACTTCTCCTGCGTTCATGATCAACCGAATAGAGGATAAGTCCCAGGCGCGGTGCCTCGCCCGCCGAGCATGTTCACTGACAAGGCCGAAGGCGAAGTTTGGGGCCCACGTGACACTAACGCGGTATCTGTCAGCCAATTCCATCCAGCGCAGCGGGTCTGCGAGGACCCAGGAAGTAGGGGCATGGATCTGGCTGCAGCCAAGATAGACGTCACGCAAATGGAACATCACCACCCCGGTGACGTGATCCAGCGGGATCCAGTTGAGTGAAACGTCGTGTTCAGTGAGGTTGTTCATCGCGGAGGCTGCGGCTGATCTCGTGAGTACATTGTGGTGGCTGAGCCGTACGGCTTTGGGCAACCCGGTACTGCCAGAAGTTAAAAGCATCAGGAGGGGGTCATCGGGTTCTGCTGTATGCCAGCTGAAGTCCGGTGGTTGTTGGCGAAGGACGTTTATCGCCACAATTTGACACCCTTCCCAACCGCGGCAGTCGGCAACCTGGCGCAATGCAGGTTCGATTGAATCGGAGACCACGATCCACGGATGGTTTAACATCCGCCAAACACCCTCGAGTTTGGTGATCGCCGCAGAGCCGGACTCGTATGAGGTGGGAACTGTAAGTGGCACGGCGACGAAGCCACCCAAGATGCAGCCCCACAGTGCACCAAGAAACTCCTTGGTGTCCGCACATTGAAGAATCACAGGATCACCAGGACGAAGTCCCAGTGCGCGTAGTCCGTTGAGAACGCAGGACGCCTCGTCACTTAGTGAAGCGTAGTCACATCGAGTCTCTGTTCCATCAGCATCTATATGGATGATTCTCGTCGGAGAGTCGTTCGTAGCAGCAAGGCGCAATGCTTCTGTCCATGTGCTTACGGACATCAGCGGGAGAGGAGGCCCTTCACTCACGGCTGGGGCCGTATCTACAGGGGTACTGGCGAGCTGGATTCGAGATGAATCTCGGCTACTACCGGCGCCAACATGTATATAACCGATTTCTTCTGGGGTTTCCTCTAAACGGACTGTGGTTGATTCGATCCCAGGCAAGTTAGATAGGAATAGTTCTAGCTCTTCTGCTGAATCAGCATCAATTAGAGGCAAATTGCGAAGTGCGGGGATGTCTAGATTTCCATTTGCGGATCGAGGCAGGTTGGAAACTGGAACTATCCGCGTCTTTATATCATCCGGGAAAACAGTTTTTTCGATCAGCTGTGCAACTTGCTCGGTAGCATTCGGCCGACTAGGAACAATATAAACAATTTGGCCATTTGAGGCAGTCGTTGATGAGAGGATTTTACAATCAAGGACGCTGCTCAGTCTGAGGACAGCGCGCTCAAGGTCGGCTGCGTCAAATTTGGCCTTACTTTCGGCACCGCCAGTAGGTGAGAAATGCGTAGGAAGTTCAGAGAGATGCAATCTGGCATTCTCAGACACGGCAACGAGAATTTCGCGCAGAGTCTCTACTAGTTCTGCTAGGATTTCGCTCCCGAAGAGAACTGAATTTCCTTCGAAGTGACACTTGAGGCCATTCGCAGAACCATCAGCACCGTATAGTTCGATAAATTCTACAAATAGGTCGAACTTGACATTTCCAGTAGGGGTTGGCGTTAGCGTTGTGCAGGTATCTCCGATATGCAACACAGCTTCACTGTTATTTTGCATAGCTAGCATAACTTGAAATAGCGGGTGTCTTCCAGGTATTCTTGGGGGGTTGATTTCCTCTACTACGCGGTCGAATGGGATATCTTGATGATCAAGAGCTGCCAACGTGAATTTTCGGACGCGACCGAGGAGTTCTATGAAGTCGGGGTCTCCGCCAGCATCGGTGCGCAACACAATTGTGTTGGTTACGAGCCCGATAATATCGTTGAGTACCTCGCGTGTGCGGCCGGCAACGGGTGTGCCGACGATAATATCGGTGGTGCTAGTCCAACAACTTAACAGTGCAACGAGAGCTGCGTGCAATACCATAAACAGACTAGTGCCGCAGGTGTCAGCGATCCGCTGCAACGAGAGACTCTGGCTCTCATCAAGATCGAATGTTAGTACGTAACCATCTTGATTAGGCTTCTGTGGGCGTGTTCCATCGACAGGAAATTCGAGCTCGTCAGGAAGGCCATGAAGTGCTGAACGCCAAAAATCAAGCTGGCGCGAGATGCGACCATCATTTGAACACTCTTCAGCTAGCATTTCGCTTTGCTGCAAGGCATAATCAGCGTACTGCATAGGCAGCGGTGCCCATCGTGGAGACTTACCTTCAACTCGAGCACCGTAGGCGACGGAGAGATCTTCGGCGAAAGGCCGCAGAGACCAACCGTCTGCGGCGATATGGTGAATGACGATAACGAGAACGCGAGCTTGTGAATGATCGTATAGTTCGGCCCAAATTGGTATATCCGTAGTCAAATTAAACGGGTGACGCACCGCGCTGGTTATGTATGCAGTAGCCTCATCCGCGGGACAGTTCACGACTTGCAAACGAAATCCAATGGCATCCGGTTCCAGAATTTCTTGGTAAGGCTCTCCATTTATGTGTGGAAGTAGTGTGCGCAAACTTTCGTGCCTATCTAAAACATCTTTTATTGCTAGTTCTAGCGCGGCCTCATCAGCACTCTCGGAGAGGCGAATTACGAACGGGATATTGTAAGTGGCGGTACTCGGATCCATCTGGTTAAGGAACCACATTCTGAGTTGCCCTGAGCTGAGCGGTATCCGTGAAGGTCGTGCGGATCGTTTTTGTGCCGCTCTTGGTTTTTCTGCAATCCGAGCGGGAAGATATGTTGCGATCTCGGAAGGACTTGGCGTGGAGAAAATTACAGCCATAGGAATCTCGACACCAGTCACCTCCTTTAGCTGACTGATTAAACGAGTAGCGATGAGAGAATGCCCGCCAAGCTCGAAGAAGTTCGCTTCTGCGCTTACTGTATCGACCGGTAAACCTAGAACCTTTTCATAGAGGTGGCAGACAAGTACTTCAGCTGCTGTTTCTGGTAATCGTCCAGCTGCGCTGGCGGAGAAATCGGGTGCAGGCAATGCATTCGTATCTAATTTGCCATTGGGTGTCAATGGCAGCGATTCAAGCGTGATACACGTATGAGGGACCATATGATCAGGAAGAATCGTGGCGAGAAATGTCCTGAGAGCAGCAGAGTTCAAGGTCGAACCCTGTTGTGGAACAACGTAGCCCACAAGGATTCGGTTGCCGTCGGGATCATGGTCCACGTGTGTATCGACGACTGCTGCGTGCGCGATATCAGGATGGCTAACAAGAGCAGCCTCTATCTCGCCAAGCTCGATCCGAAAGCCGCGTATCTTGACTTGACGGTCAGCCCGGCCGAGAAACTCCAAGACTCCTGTAGTCGTCCGCTTTGCCAAATCCCCCGAGCGGTACATTCGCTCCCCAGGTAAACCAAAGGGGTTGGCGACGAATCTCTCGGCGGATAGTCCTGGCCGGTTGAGGTAACCAGACGCCAGCCCAGGACCGGCGACATATATCTCTCCTGTGCACCCCGGTGGTACAGGCTGCGCGCAGTGGTCTAGAAGGTAGACCGCAATTCCGGTTAGACCAGTTCCTATGTAGTTGCGGACATGTCGGTTCTTGAAAGCATCACGGGTAACACGGTGGAATGTGGTGTGGACCGTGGTTTCAGTAATTCCATACATGTTCGCAAGAGCAGGATTTTCGTCCCCGAACTTCGAGAACCAGGGGGACAGGTGAGCGGGCTCGAGCGCTTCGCCTGCGAAGACGATCCAACGTAGAGCTAGTGGTTGAATATCGGACGACACCTGGTCTGCATAGATGAGTTGTTTGAATGCCGATGGGGTCTGACTAAGGATCGTTACCCGTTCACTACGGAGTAATGCAAGGAAGTTAGTGGGCGATCGGATAGTATCGGATGGCACTATCACCAATGTGCCGCCATAAAGTAGCGCTCCCCACATTTCCCACACGGAAACATCGAACGCATACGAGTGGGAGAAGCTCCATACATCCTCACTATTGAACCTGTAGTGCATATCAGCACTCTCGAAGAGGCGCACAACATTCGAGTGTGAAATCATCACCCCCTTAGGCTTCCCAGTGGAGCCAGAAGTGTAGATGATATACGCGATATTGTTTTCATTAACAGGCCCGCGACGCTCGAAATCGCTTACGTTACCACTCAACTGGCTTGGGACATCCGAATTACTGGTAACGTTTTCAAGGAAGACGAATTCAGCATTTAAGGGTGGGAGCATTGATGCCGTGGTGAGATCGGTTACGAGAAGCAGTGGCTCTGCATCCGCTGTAACTGCAGAAATACGTTCCTGAGGATAATCCGGATCTATTGGCAAGTAGCCAGCGCCAGATTTGAGAACCGCGAGTACCGCTACTACTAGATCAGGTGAACGAGGAATGACCAAGGCGACGATTTTCCCAGGACCAGCGCCTCGATCGATAAGCAATCGAGCCAATAAATTAGCGCGGGAGTTGAGCTCAGCATAGCTCATCGAAGATTGATTATGTTTAATGGCTATCGAATTAGGTGTATGGGAAGACTGGGTTTCGAACAGGCTGACTAGTGTGGAAAACGACCTCAGGATAGGCGATCGATCCCCGCAATTTAGACTCTCGCCTACAAGCAACAAACTGGTCTGAGATACCAGCCGATCTTCTGGTGCATCGACAATTTGATCGAAAATATGCATGAATCGTTGTTGATGCTTTTCGACTTGATTGTAGTCATAGAGCTTCGGGTTGGCAAGGAATGATATAGATAAACCTGTTCCGTTAACTCCAGGACGTACAGTTATGCTGAAATCCTCGATAGGTCCGCTACTGAGATGGTGAAATGTCGAGGCGCTTGTGCCGTACAAGTGTTCATTGATGAATGGGACCAGATTCATTACCGGACCATACAGTCGACGGTCACCACGAACCATCTTCAGATCTCGCCGGAGATCTTCAACTCGATAGCGTTGATGTTCTTGAAGTGCACGGAGTTCCCTGGTAACTGAACTTACAAGCCCACCCACAGTCATATTCGGATCTATACTTATCCGAAAGGGAAGGACGTTGGACGCCACGCCGGGGCACCTCAAGGCCGAAGAGCCCAATCTATTAAGTGCAGGGAGACCAAGCACAATATCCTTGGAACCAGTATGGCGAAATATGTATGCGGCAAGCGTTGATACAAATAGGGAAGAACGTCCTACACCTAACCGAATGGCAGCCCTATCGATTAACGCCAGACGAGCATCGTCAATCGAGATGTTGAGGTGAATCGGGTTACCTACAGGAGTAGCAATAGCTTCTGTAAAGCTGGGGGCCGAGGAAACATCAGCCAAGCGTTGTATCCAATAGTCGCGATCGGCTTTATGATGACTAGAGAAAAGATATGATTCTTCTTCGTCGTACAGACAGGTCAACCGCGAAAATGACGTCTCATCTGGTGATTCTTTTCTAGTTAGGGCCGAGTAAACTTCGGCCAGCCGTTTGGTGATAAGACTGTAACCATAGCCATCGAGCAAAATATGATGAGCCCGTTGATACCAAATCCAGTGGTCATCCGCAAGCTTAAACAGTGCCTCTGTAAACAACGGTCCGGAACAGAGATCTACAGGAGTAGCTAAATCGACGCGCATCCACGCGTCGGCTGCCGCTTTGGGATCTTTCTCCGCGCTGACATCTAATAAGTGGAAGGGCCAGACGCGATTTTCCTCAACGAACGCCAATGGTCCATCTGGGCTATCAGCAAAGCAGAGAGCGAACGACTCGGCTTCCGCGATCGTTTGCCGAAGTGCAGTCTCAAACATTTCAGCATCGACCGGTCCGGCGATCTGAATATACTCACCGGTGTTATATGCAGCATTCTCAGGATCCAGGCTTTGTGCAAACCAGATCCCTTTCTGCGCACCGGAAAGTGGTCTACCGACGCAGTTGGAGTCAAACATCACACCATCCCTATATGCAGTTTACGAAAAATCCTAAATCAAAAGTCGCTGGAAATTCGGAATTCTTAGCATTTTTGATAAATTCGTCCATTTGACCATATCGAGGTGGTTTGGTTCCATGACGCTGCGGATTCGACGTCAGGAAAGAATCCACGTCCGTTGTAGTTGGCACTGGTGTTGCATAGCAACGGTATTCCAGAAAGTTTCTCATAGGAAGTTAGAAGTTGATGAACAAATAATGATTGCGATTCATTAACGGTCTGCAATCGAGCTGTTTCATCTAGATGGACGATGGCTGGTACTCTCTCGATCCAATCTGCGCGAGTACGGTGATCAAATAGCATATATGGATCCGGAGTCCCCGGGCTGAACAAATCCGGGGCGCGGTGTTCAAGACAGACAGGAGCTACAGGACGATAATTTTCTCTTCCCTTAATGCGATTGATTTCGTCTTTCATCCGAGGATCGGTAGCGGGGGCGAAGATGCTCCGATGACCAAGAGATCGAGGTCCCAGTTCTGCTCGCCCTGTTAATACCACAATGGGTTTTCCTTCATTGTGTAAAATCTCTGCAAGGCCTGCCACATCGCATAATCGGGAAATCCAACCTTGAGGATCTTTTTGATCTGCCGGAATTCCGGGTCCGCTGTATACATCCCAATTGATAAACGGACGGCCACTGTAGTGAGTCCATTCTAGAGCCGCAGCGCCTAAGGCTGCACCCGAATCATTCGGAAACGGTGGTACCCACATGTCTTCAAAGAGCTCGGAGGAACGAATCAGGCTGTTCCATTTGATATTTAGTGCACACCCGCCTGCTATGCAGATTCGAGGTGGAAGATTACCGTCCCGCATCTTTTTTTCGAGGGCAGAGTACAGTCTGCGCCCCAGATACCCTTGAAATGTCGATACAAGATCGGCATCGCTAAGCTGCGGGAAGGACTTCCGCATTGTGCGGGCGAGGTGATCACCCATTGTGTAAGACAATTTCCGTGACGAAAGTATGTTACTGATCGTAGAGTCTAGATCGCTGTGGTCTTCACCAAGGGCTGCATAGGCCATAGCCTTTCCTGCTACATCCAGATTCCTAGGGGATGCGTGAGAAATTATCGTCGATCTTTTTTCAATCGACTTGAACACTGGCAGCGCACCACAAAAGTCTCCGAAAATGCTTCCATAAAGTGGAAATAATTCGCACAGACGCGTTACGGTGAAAGGAACTGATTGGACTGAGTATAATGTTGGTGTCATACCTCCGTCCCATACTAGAACTAACGAATCCTTGTGTTTCGATGCAAATGGACTAGTAGCATAGGCTCCGATAAGGTGTTGCGCGCTGTGATGGTAGCTCGTATAGGAGCGCAACCTATCGCCTAATGGAAGTCCTTCGTATGTTCGTCTGGCAAGGACTGGATCGCTGTCTTGCTCACAGTATGGAGAGACTGCCAGTCGAACTTGCGTATCTTGGCGGACTACACTCAGAATCGGCTGTCTCGAATCTTGATTTAAGCCAGGGAACCATCCATCGATGGCAAATTGATCTATGGAGTCAAGATTGAACCCTTCGGAAGCGATGACTTCTTCCACTAATTCTAACCGATCTAAGGGTTGAAAACGCATATTGTTATCAAGCTTCTCAATCTCAACTGAAGCGACAAGGGTTCCGTCTTCGATCAGTGCAATTCCACCGTCGTGAGTGAGTTTAAGTCCACAAATAAGCATCTGGTTACTCCTTATCGAGAGGCATAGCGCATTAACAACTGTCACGAAACTGCTCTATCGCTACCGACCTAATTGGTGTCAAAACTAATTAGAGTCCGAACTAATTAAGAGTCGCAAGATGCTCCAAACATTCCACTTCATCAAGTGACAACAATCACTGCATACAGGAGGATTGTCGCGATCAAGAGTCCGAAGTCCTGTTTAGTAGCGATAACCCCCGAATTAAATGCAGATCAATTGTGAATGTCGCCATACCTATTGATTTCAAGAATCGATTGCTGTATACATGTTTATGCACCGGAAATACACTTAAGGCGTGAGAGGAAATCATATTTTCGTCAATTACTGACCCGAAAATAGCTATTCTCCAAATATGGAAATAGGAATTTTCAATCCCGTTGCTGTTGCAGAAATTTTCTGATTTACAGTCCATCCACGAGACGGTCGGGAAATTTTGTTTCTAATCTGAGTATAATTGCAATACTGCCATGAAGTTAATGTAGCGCAGGTGGAGATACGGGGAAAATGGCCAAAGGGAATCTATCTCTCAGTTGCTATTGCTGTTATCGTCTCAGATTGGCCTACCGATGAAATCATCGACTCATCTCTCACCTGTTCCCGTAGACGCGCCTCCTTTCGCAATCGATATCGTCCTGTCCAAGGCGACTTCCGGAGATTGTGAGGCTATGACAGCCCTCATTAATCATATTTTGCCGCTCGTTGAGCAGCTTTGCCGGCGTATCGCTCGAGAAAATAGTGCAGACGCCACTCAGGACGCGATTATTGCAATATTTCGCGGAGTTCGGGGACTGCAAGAACCTGCGGCGTTCTACGGTTGGGTGCGTACAGTTGCGGCTAGAGAAGCAATCCGCACCGCAAAGCGGCTAAAATATAATGAAGTGTCTTTAGATTTTTTTGATTTTTGCCAGCATGTGAATAAATTAGAAATGGTCCACGTTTCTGATATTCTAGCGAGGCTACCTCCGGAACATTCGGAAATTATTTTTCTTCGCACGATGGCCGGCATGAGCGAGAAAGAAGTGGCGCTGGAACTTTCAGTTCCCTTAGGGACCGTCAGATCTCGTCTTTATAGGGCGCGTCAAAACTTTCGAAAAGCGTGGTTTTCGGGTAACTGAACAGTCTTCGCAAAGTATTGATTTCAACTGAGCTATCGGTTGAGCTATCGGTGGAATCTTGCCGTTCGGGGGCCGGGAGGACGCTTCTCGACGGCCGGGTCTGTGTGGTCACTTTCGGGCCGGCAGACCTGAGCCCTCGGCCCAGAGTTACCACAATGTGAAAGGCAGCCCTGCCTGTTCGGCTTCGGCAATTCTGTCCTCGATGGTGTCGAGGTCTTCAAGCTGGTCGATGCCGGTTCGGATGGCGTCGGCGATGGCGCGAGTGCGGCCGGCGGGTCCGCGGACGTCGGCGAGTGGACTGGAAATGTTGCGGCGCCGGAGGTCGTATTCGCTTCGGTTGGTGCGATTGGTTCCCAGCAGCATGTGGGCAGGGTTGGTGCAGCCGGCGAAGTCGCATTGGTGACAGAGAACCTCGTCGTCGGTGCCTGACCATCCCAATCGCGGAATGACGCCGTATTCGAGTTGGTAGGCGAACAGATGCGCCGGGACGGTGCCGCGACGGGACGGCCCGGGCAGGCTCGCCGCCCGGAAGGAACCATGTCCGGTCGAGGACACCCCGGCAATCCAGGGCCAGCACTGATTGTGTTGTCGTCGGTAGCGTTTGGATTCG
>NZ_JAJHVW010000021.1:0-52685 GCF_027583855.1 Rhodococcus sp. BH5 | reverse complement strand
GTCTTTTCGTTGCCGCTCAACACCGAGACCAGCACCTTCACGGTCGGCGGAAATTCGGCAGTAGATGAAAGCTCGCATGGCGCCAACAGTACGTCATGTACAGTGACTGTTGTACTGGTTCATGCTGATCATGGTGCTGGGCGCCGAGATCACCGGGGCTTCGGCGATCGTGAACGACTGGGTGCCGTCGATCCCGCAATGGGTTGTCGCCCTGGTTTTCGTGGTGTTCTTCGCCGTGGTGAACCTGGCGAAAGTCAGCAACTTCGGTGAGTTCGAGTTCTGGTTCGCCGCAATCAAAGTCACCGTCATCATCGGCTTCCTGATCATCGGTGTCCTGCTGGTGTTCGGCCTCCTGCCCGATACCGACCCGGTCGGTACGAGCAATCTGTTCGGCCAGGGCGGCTTCATGCCCAACGGGCTGTCCGGCATTGCCGCAGGACTTCTCGTCGTGGCATTCGCCTTCGGTGGGATCGAGATCGTCACCATCGCCGCAGCCGAATCCGAGAATCCGGAACGCTCCATCGCCGTCGCTGTCCGGAGCGTCGTGTGGCGCATCAGCGTCTTCTACATCGGCGCCATCTCGATCATGGTTCTGGTGCTGCCCTGGAACGACCCCGAACTCGAGAGCGGCCCGTTTGTGGCCGTCCTGAACAAGGCGAACATTCCAGGCGTTGCCGGGTTCATGGAACTCGTCGTAGTGGTGGCGTTGCTTTCCGCCTTCAACGCCAACATCTACGGCACCTCTCGCATGGCGTTCTCACTTTCGCGCCGCGGCGACGGACCCGCCTTCATGGCGAAACTGTCGAGCACCGGAGTTCCGACCAATGCCGTTCTGCTGTCGGTGTTCTTCGGCTTCGTCAGCGTCCTGCTCAACTGGCTGCTCCCCGACGACCTGCTCGGCATCCTGCTCAACGCAGTCGGCGCTGCGCTGCTGGTCATCTGGATCTTCATCGTCGTCTCGCATCTGCGACTGCGAAAACAACTCGAAGCGTCGGGCAAGCTGACGGTTCGGATGTGGCTGTTCCCGTATCTGAGCTACGCGACACTCGCGATGCTTGGCGTCTTCGTCGTCCTCATGCTCTTCGACGCCGATGCCCGTGCACAGTTGATCTCGACCACCGTGTTGTTCCTCGTGATCGCGGCATTGGGTTTCCTGAACGCCCGTTGGCGTAAGCAGAATCAGCCCGTCTGATCCGTGTGCCTATGCATCCCGCCTGTTCACGACGACGATGCTGAGACCGAATACGACGAGCACGAAGAGGGCGAAGTAGATCAGGCTGCCCCAGGGTCCCCAGTGGAAATCGACGCCACCGCTGGAACCGAGAAAGTTGTTGGCGTTCATGAACGGCAGGAACGGCATGATCTTCTCGCCGATACTTCCGAACAGGTTGAAAAGATTCTCGATCAGCAAGGGCCACAACAGCAATAATGCGATCGCACCTGCAGACTGCCGGAGCAACGCGCCCACTCCGACTGCTAGAACTACGCAGAAGAACGCGTAGATCGGTGTTCCGTAGACGACCCGCCAGTTCTCGTCGCCGGACAGAGTCAAGAATCTTCCGGCGTCACCTGCCGTGGCCTTCGTGAGGGCGAAGGCGCCGAACGACAACACGAGAGTCAGCACCGCTCCGAACCCACCGATGAGGCCCGCTTTGGCGACGAGCACCGAGGCGCGGTTCGGAACTGCCTGGAAGGTGGTGCGGATGGTCCCGAAACGATATTCGCTGGTGATCGCGAGAGCCGCCATGATCATCAGAACCAACACACCGAAGCCGGTCACTCCACTGAGTGCCCCCGAAACTGTCGGCATCATTGCACCGTTGGGGCTGCTGAGCGACGACTTGGCGCTCAGTCCGAAAACGGTAGCGAGTCCCAACCCGAGCACGATGATGATGATCGTGCACCACAGCGGCGACTTGGTCGTGGTGATCTTGATACGTTCAGCACTGAGAACAGCCATTACAGTGCACCTCCCATAGCCTGCTGCGTGTTTGCCTGCTGTGTATTTGCGTGGTGTGCACCGACACCCGGATCGATACCGGATGCGTGGTACTGGACATCGTCCCCGGTCAACTTCATGAACGCATCCTCGAGCGACCCCTGCTGAGAAGCCAACTCGTACAACACGATCCCCTGCGAACCAGCCAAACCACCGATCACATCGGTGGTCGAATCCACCACCACCAAAGCCGGGGCAACACCGGAACCGTCCTCACGCACCGTCAACCCCTGCGAGAGCAACACACTGCGCAACGCATCGAGCTGAGGACTACGCACCCGCACCGTCGACTCCGACGAACGATCCACGAACTCCGCAACCGTCGAATCCGAAATCAACCGACCCCGACCGATCACCACCAACTGCTCCGCCGTGAGCGCCATCTCCGACAGAAGGTGACTCGACACCAACACCGTGCGGCCCTCGGCCGCCAACCGCTGCATGAACTTACGAATCCAGACGATGCCCTCCGGATCGAGACCGTTGACCGGCTCGTCGAACAACAACACCTTCGGATCCCCCAACAACGCACCCGCCAACCCTAGACGCTGCGACATACCCAACGAGAACCCGCCGGCCTTCTTACCCGCCACCTCGGACAACCCGACCAACCCGAGCACCTCGTCCACGCGGGACTTCGGGATCCCGTTCGAAGCAGCCATCCACTGCAGATGCGCACGCGCACTGCGATTGGGGTGCACCCACTTCGCATCCAACAACGCACCCACCGTCCGCAACGGCGTCTTGAGCTCCCGGTACGGCTTGCCCTCGATCAACGCCGCACCCGACGTCGGCTGATCCAAACCCAGGATCATCCGCATCGTCGTCGACTTACCAGCACCGTTCGGGCCCAGGAAGCCCGTCACGATGCCCGGCTTGACCGTGAACGACAAATCGTCCACCGCTTTCGTCGGTCCGTAAACCTTGGTCAATCCCCTCAGCTCGATCATGAGGACCAGTCAACCATGAAAACCGAACTGTCGGAACTTTCAGACGCCAACGGAGAAAGGCGTTGCGTCCGTTCGCTGTCGAGGCTAGTATCGAATGTATGTTCGACACTACCGGGGGGTAAAAGTGACGACGTAAGTATCTGAACAGGCCATATCCAAACAGGCGATATCCGAAGAGACCATCGGACAATTCCGAGCATCACTCGTCAGCATGGATCGATCCATCGACAACGCAGCACGCGTGGATCTTCTGCGCGCTTTGGAAGAGTTGAAGGCCAGTTGCGCTGGTGCCCAGGCATTGCTGGCTGCCGATCTCGACGCGTTCACCCGCAACGACCGCAGCGAACGGGGAGTGCCGCGCGCATACCAAGGCCGTGGAATCAACGCGCAGATTGCCCTCGCACGGCGAGAGTCGGCTTGGTTCGGAACTCAGCATCTGAACCTGGCCCGCGCACTGAACGACGAGATGCCGCACACACTTCGACTACTCGTCGACGGCTCCATCAGTGAGCATCAGGCGACGATCCTCATGCGCGAGACTTCATGTCTCACCGCCCAGGATCGCGCTACGTTGGATCGCGAGTTCTGCTGCGACGCTGCAATCTTGGACGGATGCGGCAACCATCAACTGACACAAAGAATCCGCGCACGCGCTGCCGAAATAGACTCCGACAGTGTTGCCAGACGAGCACGCAAAGCCGTGGGAGACAGACGAGTGACGTCACGGCCTGCGCCCGACACGATGTGCTGGCTCAATGTGTTTCTTCCCGCGGCCGAAGGTATCGCCGTGCACGCCACGCTCAGGCGCGACGCAGATTCCGTACTTGCCGGCGGGGACAAGCGCACCCGAGCGCAAATCATGGCTGATCTCCTGGTCGAGCGGGTTACCGGAATCGGCCGCGCCACACCGACACCCGTCACCGTGAATCTGGTTGTCTCCGACCAGTCATTGTTGGGCGACAATTCCGCCCCGGCGTACGTCCACGGGTACGGACCTGTACCAGCCGCTATTGCACGCGAATGGATCACCAAGGCCAGCGAAGACTCCGAAACGGTGGCAACGGTCCGAAAGCTCTACGCACGCCCCGATACGGGCGCGCTGACCGCAATGGAATCCACGGCGAGAACCTTCCCGAAGGGGTTGGCGCGATTGATCGAACTCCGTGATCGAAGCTGCCGTACTCCGTGGTGCGACGCGCCGGTTCGCCACCGCGACCACATTCGCGATCACTCGAGGGGTGGACTCACCAGCGCAGCCAACGGTGCCGGGTTGTGTGCGGCATGCAATTACGCGAAACAGGGCTCGGACTGGACTGCCGAACCTGTACCAGGTAACCGGCACACCTTCACCACGACGACACCTACCGGGCACCGGTATTCGTCTGAGGCTCCGCCACTTCCGGCACCCTGGACCAGTCCGGATGCGGCCTAAGTTCCTCGGTGAGCCAATGCGTTCACGAACACCTCGGAAATCTCCGAGGGGTCACGAGCGATGTACGTCGAACCGCCCGTCACGCGGGAGATATCGGCGAGCGCCGCCGCATCTGCGTCATCGGTGATGCCGATGGTGACGATGATGACCGGACGCGCCGGATCCTGCTCGCGTGCAAGAACATCGAGTAACTGTTCACGGCTGATGCTGTCAGGATCTTCGTTTGCGCCGTCGGTCAAGATGATGACGCTGTTGACCGCTCGCGGATCGTACGATTCCTGAACCTTACGGAATGCGGCCAGAGTCGTGTCGTACAAACCTGTGGCGCCACGTTTGAGTTCGGTGAGCCGGTTCGCCTGATCTGCCATCAACTTTCGTTGAGTCACACCGTCGACGATCGTGTCGTAGCGCCTGATCGGCACCAATTCCTGGAAGTCCTGGGTTCCGTTCATACCTTGGGAAAACGCCCAGAGACCGGCAGCGACGCTGTCTGGGAAGACCTGATTGCCGGCCAGAGCAGCAGCAGTGGTCAACTGCATGCGCGTCTTGCCGCCTGCCGCCGGGTAGTCCATCGACGCAGACACGTCGATCGCAACGAGTGTCCGGATCGGCTTGGCCATCAGAGCCCAAGCGCCCAGTGTCTGATCGGCCACCGACTGTTCGGACACGGTCAGTGCCGTGACGTCACCGACTCCACCTTCGACGGCTCCACCGCCGGAAGTACGGAACCCGCTGCGCGTCAGCACTTCCTGAGCAGATTCACTGTGCAACAGCTCGGCGATGGCGTCACTCTTCTTGGCTGCGGCGTAGTGCCGGTCCGGTGCCGAAGCACTGACCACCAGGGGGTAATCCATGATCATGGTTCCCGTCGCCGGTACTGTCGCGGAAATCTTCGACTCAGCCTTCGTGAACTCGACGACCTGTTGCTCGGTCGAAACACCGACCTTTCCGGAGCTGACCAATTCGGTGAGCATCTTCTGTCCTACCGGCTGATCTTCGGTACGAACACTCTCCGCTTGCGCATGGGGTACGAGTGCCGCTCGAACGGATTCGGAGGTGGCCCCGGTCTCCGCGAGAGCTCCGAGAATGGGCGCCGACGCAACCCCTGTGAACAACGGATTGCCCAACGCCAGGTCGGGAACCTGAAGCGCCGTGAGCCAACTGGCAAACTGTTCGCCACCGCCGGAGGCGAGAACGACAGGCGAGGTGGCGATCGAACCTCCCGCGGCAGCGACCGGCCCCTTGGCCGTCAATGCAGCTTTGCCGACCCACGCTGTCGAATCCGGTATCCACATGTCCGGCGCGTCCACGCCCTTACCCAGGGTTCCCGCAACGTCCCCGGGCAGCGCAGAGGTAACCGTGATCCGCGAACAGCCTGTCTGCTCCGGCGACGATTCTGCGAGGATCTCCGTGACTGCCGGCGCGATCGCAGGATCCGCTGCCAGCGAGTACTCGTCGACGCTCTCGCAGGAATCGGACTGTGTTGCCTTGAAGACCACCACCCCGGTGGCGATTACCGCGACGGCAACCAACCCCCCCACTGCGTAGAACCCGATCGACCGCCCGCTGTCAGGACTCGAATGCCGTCCGCCCGCCATGAAATCTGCCCTTCCGAGGCCACTCGCACTCAGGCATACCGACGGTATGCGCGCGACTGGAACTGTCCCTACCGGGCGGTAGTGTAGCCAAGAACACAGAAATTCCAACTAGCGCTGAATCGTCGGAGAACCGGCGAGCCCACATTTCGGGACAGGCCGGCCGAATTCACGAACCTTCAAGCGTCGCAGCGACTTTTCAGCAAACTGACCTGCCTAGAGCAGCTCACGCTTCTGAACCTTGCCCATCGCGTTACGTGGCAGAGTCTCGGCAAATCGAACCTCACGGGGACGCTTGTGCGCCGACAACTCCGCCCCGACCAACTCGACCAATTCGGCTTCGGTGACCTCGGGAGTCCCGGGCTTACGGACTACGACGGCGATGATCCGTTGCCCCAGATCGGCGTCGGGGACACCGATCACCGCAACTTCGGACACCGAAGGGTGCCCGAGGATGGCGGTCTCGATCTCGCCGGCGCCGACTCTGAATCCACCGGATTTGATCAAGTCGATGGATTCGCGGCCGACGATTCGGTGGAACCCACCCTCGTCGATGACGGCGACGTCACCGGTCTTGAAGTAGCCGTCCTCCGTCCAGGACTCGGCGGTTGCGTCCGGACGGTTCAAGTAGCCGTCGAAAAGCATCGGCCCACGTACCTGTAGGCCGCCGATACTCTGGCCGTCGTGCGGCACATCGTTGCCCTTCTCGTCACGAAGACGAGTCTCGACTCCGCGCAGCGGCACGCCGACCCACCCCGGGCGTCGCTCGCCGTCGAAACGCGTGCTCAGGGTCAGCATCGTCTCACTCATGCCGTAACGCTCGATGAGCGTCAATCCTGTTCGCTCCCGCAGCTTTTCGAAGACAGGCACGGGAAGCGGCGCACTACCGGAGACCAGAAGTCGGGCACCGGACAACGCGCGGGCAGCTTCTTCGTCTTCGGCGATACGCGACCAGACGGTGGGGACACCGAAGTAGAGGGAGCCTTTGGCCCTTGCGTAGTTTTCCGGCGTCGGCTTGACGGTGTGGATCACCCGGCTGCCGATCCGGAGGGGGCCGAGGATTCCGAGAATCAGTCCGTGCACGTGGAAGAGCGGAAGCCCGTGTACGAGGGTGTCTCGCCACGTCCAGTCCCAGGCCTCGGCGAGCGCGTCGAGCCCGGCTGCGATAGCCGAGCGACTGAGCAGAACGCCCTTCGGTGGGCCGGTAGTTCCGGACGTGTACAGGACGAATGCTGTGGACTGCGGTGCCGGTTCGGGATAGCTGTGCCACGAGCGAGCGTGCAATCGGACGGGAACCACGGGCAGACCTTCGCAGTGGTCGTCCGTTTCGCCGAGCCACGCCTGGGCACCGGAGTCACGCAGAATGTGCTCTCGCTCAGCCTTCCCCGAGTCCGGCGGGACCGGCACAACGGTGACGCCGGCAATCAACGCCCCGACGACGGCGAGAATCGTTTTTGCTGTGGGAGTTGCCAATACGGCAACCCGATCGGCCTGCGCCACTCGCTCCGCGACCGAGGTCGCGGCACCGAGAATGGCACTCCGCGAGAGAACCGTGTCACCGATCGTCACGGCGTCATCGAGGTCGTCACCGCGGGCAACAGCAAGGGGGTTCAAGGATCTCAGCAGCACCACGACAGCATCTCACAGCGCGGATGGTCGCAAACTTTCTCCTGCCCGACGCGCGTCCATCGAGTGCGGAGGGAACAGCGTCACCAGCGCAGCCCCCAAGAGCGCCCCGGAAAGCACCGCGAATCCGTGTGCGTCGTCGACCGTCACCAATGTTGCGCCGCCGACGACAATCACGACCGTCAGAACAATCTCAGGCATTCGCGGGCGCACCAGAACGCCGATCCCCGCGGCCGCCGCTGCCAGAGCAAGCGTGGCACCGGAGTTGCCTGCGCCGGTCGACGGGAAGACTGCGGTGGTGAGCAAACCGAACAACAGTTGACCGAGCAGGAAGAGAGCCCAGCCACGTGCGGCGCCCCAGAGCCGAAACGCAAGCGGTGCAACCACGGCCAGCGTCGCGAGATTGGTGACAGTTCCTGCGGCCCCTCCGTCCTGAACGAGCACGGAGGTCAGAATGCGCCACCATTGCCCGTCACGAATCAACGCGGGATCACGACGAAACATCTCGAGCAGTCCCGGCATCGCCGCCTGCAAGATGGAAGGCACTGCAACCATCAGCCAGAGGAGAGCTGCCGAGAGTGGGAATTCTCCGAAAACTCGACGACTTTTCAACCACACGAGCATCAGTGCAACCGAGGCAGCAACGACAGCAAAAATCAGTACCGCGTCCAAGCCGCCGGTCCCTGAGGTGGTCACAGCGCGACCTTACATCGGACCGATACCGACATCAGGGAACCTGACACCTGGGAAAGCACACGATTCAGGCGGAGAGGCGCTTTGCTGCCGCGGCGATTCGTTCGTCTGGTGCAGTGAGCGCGATCCGCACGTGCTTGCTCCCGCTCGGTCCGTAGAACTCACCGGGGGCAACGAGGATCCCACGATCGGCGAACCAACTGACCGTCGCTCGACATTCCTCGCCGCGCGTCGCCCAGAGGTACAGACCTGCCTCGGAATTGTCGACGGTGAATCCGGCGCCTCGAACAGCTTCGATCAACACACTACGACGCTCGCGGTACCGCTCGCGCTGGATGTTCTCGTGTTGGTCGTCGCCCAAGGCTGCGGTCATCGCCGCCTGGATCGGTAGCGGCAGAATCATGCCCGCATGCTTGCGCACCTCGAGCAGTTCCGACACCAGAGCCGGATCACCGGTGACGAACCCGGCGCGATAGCTCGCGAGATTGGACGTCTTCGAAAGTGAGTGGACCGCAAGCAAACCGGTCAGATCACCGTCGTTGACACGAGGATCGAGAATGGAGAGCGCATCGGCTTCCCACGTCAATCCGAGGTAGCACTCGTCGGAGACGACGATGGCGCCGCGCTCGCGCGCCCAGGCCACGACCTTCTGCAAGTGCTCGAGGCCGAGCACCTTGCCGGTGGGATTCGAGGGCGAGTTCACGAAGATCATCGCCGCCGACTCGGGACCGAGCTTGTTCAAGCCGTCGGCGCGCAGGACACGAGCACCTGCCAGTTTCGCTGCGACCTCGTACGTCGGGTACGCCAACTCCGGAATGACCACCAGATCGCCGGCTCCGAGACCGAGCAATTTCGGCAGCCACGCGATCATTTCCTTGGTACCGATGGCCGGCAGCACCGCTGCCGGATCGACGTCGGGAATGTTGTAGCGGCGATCCAGTGACTCCGCCACGGCCTCGCGAAGCGCGAGCGTGCCATGAGTCGTCGGGTATCCGGGCACCTCGGCAACAGAGGCCAGAGCCTCCTGAATCACCGGGTCCACCGGATCCACCGGCGTCCCCACGGACAGGTTCACGATGCCGTCGGGATGAGAGTGCGCCTTCGCCGTGACATCGGCGAGCGAATCCCACGGAAAATCAGGAAGCCCAGCGGCCACCGGAGTACGAGACAAGATCTCTATTCCTCACCCATGGGAGGCAGCGCCTTGATGAACGGCGTGTCGTAGTCGACCTTGCCGAGCTTGGCCGCTCCACCCGGTGAGCCGAGATCGTCGAAGAAATCGACGTTGGTGCTGATGTACGCGTTCCACTGGTCCGGGACGTCGTCTTCGTAGAAGATGGCTTCGACGGGACAGACAGGCTCACACGCGCCGCAGTCGACACACTCGTCGGGGTGGATGTAAAGCATGCGTCCACCCTCGTAGATGCAGTCGACAGGGCATTCTTCGATGCACGCCTTGTCCATCACATCTACACACGGTTCAGCAATCGTGTAGGTCACTGCCGATCTCCCTGCCTTCCTGTCGTGCATCGCCGCCGCAACACGCAGTTGCAAGGGGCCGAAAATCCGATACGACTCTCACGTACCGCGGGAACAGCCTATTATCCCCCTGCCGACCGACTCTGAGCAGGCGGGGGTAACACATTTCAGCCTACTGCGGTGATGTTCCTCGACCGAATCGCGATCCACTTCTCCCCCAGAGCGGCCGCGCGTACCAGTGCGCCCCGCTCACCGAGGTAATCCGCCACGACGCCGACCACCGGAATCTTGCCGATGATCTCGTACGGTTTTGTCCGAGACGGCCGCTTGTGCAACTCGTCCGTGATGGCACGAAAAGTCTTGGACGTGCGCCACAACGTTCCGATGAGCGCGAACGGGCGCCAGGTCTCGTCGGCGCCGCCGGCTGATTTCTCGGCGAAGTCCTCTCCGGTGAGAAGCTCTCGAGACTTCGTCTCACGCCGGCACAGCACCGACGCCAGGAGGTCCACCTGCTGATCCCGTTCGGTCACTCCGTGTTCACGGGCAACCGCAACGAGCACAACGGCCTGATTCGCGAAGGCCAGCAGGTCCTGGATCGGCAACCGATTGAGGAGGACGCCGAAGATGCCGGGGAACGCCACGGCAACGGTGTTGAGTGCACCCAACCGGGTCGTCCACCACTTCGAGCGCTGCTCGTCGGTCATCACCGACCACGCCGCCGTCCCGGGGAACTTGACGACGTCGAGGACCCAAGCGGCCGCGTCCAACACCATCGCAGCAGCGTTTCGCTCGGGATCGGTCGGCTCGAACGTCCGACGCTTGATACCGAGCGGATCGCTGTAGGCGAGGTCGAGAACCGGGTTGATCCCCCACACCGCTCGATCGAGAACCTCGACGACCTTGCGGTCCCCCAGTACGTCAGCCATCAGGCAATCACTCCTTCGCGTCGTGCATGTGTGGTGGTTCGTTCGCGTGCCGGACGTCCGATTCCCTCGGCGATGGCGCGCAGTTCTGCGACGGTCTTCTCGGAACCGTGTTCGGAGCCGGCCATCCGCGAGATCGTCTCTTCCATCAGCGTTCCGCCGAGGTCGTTGGCGCCGCCGTTGAGCATCATCTGCGTTCCGGTGATGCCAAGTTTGACCCAGCTGGTCTGGATATTGGGTATGCGGCCGTGCAGCATGATGCGTGCCAACGCGTGTGCAGCGCGGTTGTCCCGATTGGTCGGCCCTGGCCGGGAAGCGCCCGCCAGGTACAGGGGCGCGCTCTGGTGAACGAACGGCAGCAGCACGAACTCCGTGAATCCGCCTGTACGGTCCTGGATTCCGCGAAGAACGTTCAGGTGCCCGACCCAATGGTGCGGCTGATCGACATGCCCGTACATCATCGTCGAACTCGACCGCAGCCCCACCTCGTGGGCCGTGGTGACCACTTCGATCCATTCCGCCGTCGGCAGTTTGCCCTTGGTGAGGATCCAGCGCACCTCGTCGTCGAGGATCTCCGCTGCCGTACCGGGAATGGTGTCCAGGCCCGCCTCACGAAGGGCCGTCAGCCAATCCCTGATGCTCTCACCACTGCGCGATGCACCGTTCACGATCTCCATCGGAGAGAACGCGTGGACGTGCATCGACGGCACGCGCTTCTTGACGGCCCGGACCAGGTCGGCGTAACCGGTGACGGGAAGTTCCGGATCGATACCGCCCTGCATGCACACCTCGGTTGCGCCGGCGACGTGCGCTTCCCACGCACGGTCGGCGACCTGCTCTGCCGACAGCGTGAACGCGTCGGCGTCACCCTTGCGCTGCGCGAACGCACAGAATCGGCAGCCCGTGTAGCAGATGTTGGTGAAGTTGATGTTCCGGTTCACCACGTAGGTGACGTCCTCGCCGACGGCATCCTTGCGCAGCGCATCCGCCAGTGCCACAACGGCTTCCAGGCCCGGGCCCTCCGCCGTGGCGAGGGCCAGGTACTCGTCGTCGGAACATCCGGCCGGGTCGCGTTCGGCACTGCGGAGCGCAGCCAGCAGATCGGTGTCGACGCGAATCGGAGCACTGAGCTCGAGAACCTGTTCGCGCACGGTCTCCCAGTCGCCGAACGCACTGCCCAGGTCACTGCGGGTCTCGGTGTTGCGCCCGTCCGTGTCGATCTCGGTATTGAGATCGACGCGTCCGCTCGATTCCCACGACTCGTCCGGTTCCTGCCACGGCCGACCCACCGGCTTGGTGTCGGGCAAGGCGAGACCGGTCTTGGGATCCGCCAGCGCCTGCACGTGACCCGCAATACGCGGATCGATCCACGGAGCCCCGGCCAGGACATATGCCGGCTGAGCCGCAGTGCGTTCGGTCAGCGTGAAGCCGCCCTCGGCGCTGATCTCGGCCAAGGTCTCGAGATTCGGCCAGGGACGCTCGGGGTTGACGTGATCGGGGGTCAACGGTGATACCCCGCCCCAGTCGTCCACGCCTGCGCCGAGCAGCGCGAGGCACTCGCTGTTCGAGACGAGATTCGGCGGACTCTGGATCCGCATCGTCGGCCCGAGCAGCAGGCGTGCGACGGCGATGGCCGCGAGAAACTCGTCGAGTCCAGCATCAGGCGTATTGCGCATCGCGGTATCGGGCTTGGCCAGGAAGTTCTGAATGATCACTTCCTGGATGTGGCCGAACGCCTTCTGCGACTTGCGTATCGCCATGATCGACTCGGCACGTTCGAGGAAGTTCTCCCCGATGCCCACAAGAATTCCGGTGGTGAAGGGGATGTTCAGTCGGCCTGCGTCGGTCAGGGTGCGTAGCCGAACCGCCGGGTCCTTGTCCGGGCTGCCGTAGTGGCATTCGCCCTTGTCGGTGAACAGGCGGGTTGCGGTCGTCTCGAGCATCATGCCCATCGACGGCGCAACGGGCTTGAGCCGCGAGAGTTCCTGCCAGCTCATCACACCGGGATTGAGGTGCGGGAGCAGTCCGGTCTCCTCGAGTACCCGGATCGACATCGCACGCACATAGTCGAGGGTGGAGTCGTAGCCGCGTTCGTCCAGCCATTGCTTGGCTTCCGGCCAGCGAGCCTCGGGGCGATCCCCCAGCGTGAACAACGCTTCCTTGCAGCCCAATTCGGCGCCTGCCCGGGCAATGTCCAAAACCTCGTCCGGTTCCAGGAACATGCCGTGCCCAGCGGCACGCAGCTTCCCCGGCACCGTGACGAATGTGCAGTAGTGGCACTTGTCCTGGCACAGACGGGTCAGCGGAATGAAAACTTTCCGCGAATACGTCACGGTGTTCGGCCGACCCGCTGCCAGCAGACCGGCATCGCGAACCTTGGCCGCCGAAGAACACAGATCGGTCAGATCGGTTCCCCGTGCCTGCAGCAGCGTTGCCGCCTCGTCGACGTTCAGGGTCGCTCCGTCGCGTGCACGACGGAGAACTCGCCGCATCGCCGACGCTGACGGGCCGGGCGACGGACTGGACGAGGCGGACGCGGAAATACCTGGCATCGGAAGCATGGTGGGTTTGCCGGAGTCATCACCAGTTCGGTTCACCTAGCGATCATGCGCCATGTGGGACGACTAGTGCCACCCGGTGCCAGAAGTAGGAGGCCTCACCGCCCCGACACCGCCTCGATCACGACGGCCGGTAGTCGTCGTCGACCGCAACCTCGACTCGTTGATCCACCACGTCAGCCACTGGCGCGTCGAGCGGAATGTCGGTCAGATCGGGTTCTTCAGGGGCGTTCGGATCTACGGGTGTCGATTGTTCGAGCGCATCTGATTCCGGAGCCTCCGGGTCGAATGTCGCATCTTGTTCGGTCATCACGTGCTCCCTTCGCGGTCGCCACACTCCACGATAGGGCCGATGTCGACAGATCGCCCCTCACTCGACCAAAGTAGTGCCCATGACTGCGCCGCAACCGCTGACCATGGCCGACCCCTTATGGCGACCCAGCACCAAAGCCCCGAGGCTGTGGGCAATCACTGCCTCACTGTTCTGGGTACCCGTCATCGTCGCCGAAATCGTCTGTGCCGTCTTGATACCCGGAATCCCGTCCTGGGTGGTCGGCACCGTATTCGCAGTCACCGTGCTCTTCGCTGCCACCTACATTCTGATGGTCCCGGCGTGGCGGTATCGGGTCCACCGATGGGAGATCAGTGACACCGCGGTATACACCCGCACCGGCTGGTTCACCCAGGAGCGACGCATCGCACCGATCTCGCGCGTGCAGACCGTGGACACCGAGCGCGGACCGATCGACCGCATGTTGGGTCTGGCAACCGTCACGGTCACGACAGCGTCGTCGGCCGGGGCCGTGAAGATCTCCGCACTCGACCAGGAAGTCGCCGACCGCACGGTGGCTCAACTGACGGAGATCGCGGGTACCAACGTGGGAGACGCGACGTGAACGAGAAACAGTTGGGCGACCCGACCGCGATCGAGATCCCGGTAGAGGCGGAAACGGCAGCTGCCGAGGCCGCGGAAGAGGAACAGCCCTGGCTCCGCCTCGACCGACGCATGCTTCTGGTCCACCCCGTCAACGAAGTCGTCAAACTGCTCCCGGTCCTACTCGTCTCCGTAGTTCTCGGCAGCCAATCCGGAAACCACTGGTGGGGACTCGGCGTCGTCACTCTGCTCGTCATCTTCGGTTTGTTGCGGTATTTCACCACCACGTACCGAATCGGACCCGTCCACGTTCAACTGCGCACCGGGGTCTTCCAGAAAAAGCTGCTCTCCGTCCCGCGTAGCCGCATCCGATCCGTCGACGTCGAGGCCGGGGTCATGCACCGGTTGCTCGGACTGTCGATCGTGCGCATCGGTACCGGCCAGCGCGCCGGGAGCGGCCACGATTCGAACAAGTTCGAGCTCAACGCCCTGTCGACCGCCCTGGTTCCGGACCTACGCGCCGCACTGTTGGCCGGCGCCCAGCAAGCACGGCGACTGGAAACCCCGGGCACGCCGGTCGAAAGTATCACCGAACCGGTCGACACCGAAATCGGTCACTGGGAACCGAGTTGGGTTCGCTACGCCCCCTTTTCGTTCACCGGAATCGCCATCATCGCAGCCATCATCGGCATCTCGTTCCAATACGGCATCGGCACTGCCGTCGCGAAATCCTCGGCAGTGAGCGACAGCTTCGACTCACTCGAGAGCCTCGGCATCGCACTGATGGTCGTCATCGCACTCGTCGTGCTGCTGGTGCTGTCGAGTGCACTCGCCTGCGTCCAGTACCTGATCGCGTTCGGCAACATGAAACTCACCGACAACGGCCGCATCCTGCATGTCAGTCACGGCCTGTTGAAGACTCGGCAAACCACACTCGACCGCGCCCGCCTCCGCGGCACGACGCTCAAGGAACCGCTCCTGCTGCGATTGGCCCGCGGCGCGCGGCTCGACGCCATCATGACCGGGGTCAGCGCCGAGAAGAAGGAATCTTCGCTACTGCTCCCGCAGGGACCGCGCAGGGAAGCCGAGCGAGTGATGGCCACCGTGATCGGTGACTCACGCCAGGCGTCCGCCCCGCTGATCCCGCACGGCCCGGCCGCGCGGCGTCGCCGGTACACCCGAGCACTGTTCCTCGCCGCGGTGGCGTTCCTGGTCTGTGTGGCGTGCGCGGCTTCTGGACTCGATGTACCGATCTACGCGTGGTTCGGGGTCGCCGTACTCGCCATCGGTGGCACCGCCCTCGCCTTCGACCGATACAACGGCCTCGGCCACGCAGTACTACCCGGATGGTTGATCACCCGAAACGGCTCGCTCGATCGCCAGCGTCACAGTCTCGAATCCGAAGGTGTCATCGGATGGACGGTGCGCGAGACGTTCTTCCAGAGGCGCGCGGGAGTGGCAACCGTCGTCGCCGCGACGCCCGCCGGCACCGGAAGCTACGAGGTGATCGATCTCCCCGCCGAGAACGCGTGGGAATTGATCGAAGCCGTCACTCCGGGCGGTGGCGACGTGTGGGCAGGTCGTCGATGATGAGCCTCGCCAGCGAACCGAGACGCGATCGCTCGGGCTGGATGGTCGGAACACCGAGGAGTTCCAGCGGAGCGGCCGTGACCGGTCCGACGCAGTAGGTCGGTACCGGTCCGCGCATCGCTGCGACGAACCGCTCCAGCTCGCCCATTTCTTTTGCCGTGCTGAGCATCGAGGAGACCGCGGGGGCACTGGTGAAGGTCAGCGCGTCGATCGCACCGGAACGAACTGCAGCGACCAATGCGCGGACCGGCGACTGATCCGGCGGCCGGATCCACCGATAGACCGATACCGGAGTGACAACCGCGCCGATGTCGGCGAGGGAGGCGCTCAGGTCCGTCAACGGCTCCCATTCGGTGATGGTGCCGTGCAACTGGACTGCGATGCGCAAGCCTGCCACTCCCTCGCTTCCGAGATGTGCCAGAACTTCCTCGGACGACTCACCCGAAGGCGACCATTCCTCGCGCAGTCCGGCGCCTCGGATGGCGCCCGTCGCCTTGGGGCCGCGGGCGATGATGCGCGTGTGGGCGAGAGCCCCGAGGAACTCCTCGGTCAAACCCCACGAGGCGACGGCGTCGAGCCAACCCCTGAAGCCGATCCCGGTACTGATCACGACCAATTCCGGAGGATCGGCAATCAAAGCGGACGTCTGAGTCCTCAGGTCTCGATCGTCCACCAACGGCAGCACATGGATCACCGGTGTCCGCACGATCTCCGCGCCTCGACGTTCGAGGAGCGTCGCAAATTCTTCGACACGCCGTTCTGCGGTCAAGGCGATAGTCGCACCCGCCAAATCATGTTCAGCCACAGGCTGAGTGTCCCTTATGCACGGGTCAGTTTCCTACGCGCGCGCCGAGAACTATTGCGAGCTGAGGGTGGCGAGTCTGTTGATCACCACTTTGAAGAGGAAAACGGCGGCCGGAGCGATCGCACCGACCAGCAGCAGGAAGGTCAGAGGGGACGAAAGCACGAGTACGTCGCCGCCGGGGCCGCCCACCATGCACACCAAGAACCCGACGATCCAACCGGCGAGCGGCAATGCGGCCCTACCCGGCGTCGTAACCGTGCGGGCGGCGATCACCAATACGAGGTTCGCGGTCGCGGCTACGAGAATGCTGATGGGAAATGCCGTCGTACCGAGATGAGTCGGCAAGAACAGGACGGACAACACCGCGCACAAGAACCCGTCGAAAATCAGGACGCCGAGGATGACAGGGTCGAGCCACGACAGCGACGTTCCTGTCGAGGCGTCCGTGTTGTTCTCGACCGTCGTCATGGTTTTGATAGTGGTCTATCGGTCGTCATCGCGCGAGCGCGGGGTCCCTCCCGACAAGCACCCCGGCTCGCGCCCGAAAAGCACGAAGCTGATCAGGGAACCGGCGGGAACCCGAGCAGAGTCAGCAAATGACTCTGCTGATCTGCGAATGCGTAGAGCGACCCGTAATACAAGTCGTGGTAATAACCAGCCATCGGACGCAACGAATCGACGAAGGCGACGATCTGGTTCTGCAGGTCCCAGTTGTACATTTCTTCAGCCCCCAGGCTTTGCTGTTACCGAAAGGACCACCCATCCGGTGACACGCATCACACACCACTACGGCGTCGATCGCAATGCCTGAGAGCCGACGCCCAGGTCAGCTGTGCAGCCCGCCGAACAGATCGCGCTCGCGGCCGTCCTCACCCACCGGACCGAGCGCGCCGGCGGCCAATACGAAATGCTCGACCGTCAGGATCGGTTGGACCACGTTGTTCGACAATGCGAACTCGGCTCGGCTCGGGGCTACCGTCACCTGAGTGGCGTGGGCGCTGAATGCCCTCGCCTTCGCATCGATGACGCCTCGAACGTCGATTGCCGTCGTCACGTCTGCGTCCTCGACACTCGGCAATTCCCCGGGCTCGGGCAGACGCCAGTTCTCCGGGAACTCGGAAATCGCCGCGATGCCGCGTTCGAGTCCGCTGCGCTCGGTCACGGTCCAGTAGAACTTCGGAGTCGACCACGGCTCGCCGGTCTCGGGATACGCGGTCGTTCCTGCAGCTTCGACCGCCGCTGTCGTGATCGCGTGCGCCTGGATGTGATCCGGGTGCCCGTAGCCGCCGTTGGGGTCGTACGTGATCACGACGTGCGGCCGAATCTCACGAATGACGGCGACCACCGCGCCGACTGCTTCGTCGAGTCGAGCATTGACAAAAGCACGGGGATTGGCGGCCGAAGGTGTGCCGATCATTCCGGAGTCGCGATACCGACCGGCACCGGCGAGGAAGCGAGGAGCGGCACTGCCCAGAGCCGACAAAGCAGCGCTCAGTTCCGCGATCCGGTAGCCACCGAGTTGATCGGCCTCGGAAGCCACGAGCCCGGCCCACGCATCACCGATCACTTCGCCTTCCTCCCCCAACGTGCAGGTGAGGACTGTGACCTCGACGCCTTCGGACGCGTATCGCGCGATGGTGCCACCGGTGGTGATCGTTTCGTCGTCCGGATGTGCGTGTACCAACAAAAGCCGCTTCGCCGACGCGGTCACTTTTCCACCCTCACCCAGTCCGTAGCGTTTCCGAATATCCCCACCTGCACCGGCCCGTCGAGGACCACGCCCTCGACTCCGGTCCCGACCGCGACCAGCGCTCGGCTCTGCACGATCGGCAAAACCGCCGCAAGATCCCACAGCTTGGGTTCCGCATCGGCGATCAACGACCCGAGATCCCCGATGCCACTGAGCGCTTCGTCGATCCGACCTTGCAACGCCGGATCACACAGCCCGGACAGGTTGCTCGGAGCCTCGACGCTTGTCGTTCGGATGGGCTCCGGTGTCTGCGACGGCGTCGGTGCGGGCACTGCCGAACTTGTTGCCGGAGTGGAAGGTGCGCTCGGGCAACTGAACCGCGAGGCCAGCGAAGTGGCCGTGTCGGCGCCTGCCCGGCTCCAACCGACGATCATGTCGACGCGTCCTGTCGTCAGGTCCTCGCCGTAGAGTTCCTCCGGCGCCACCGATTCGACGGTCGCCAGGATTCCCACGTCACGCAATTCGTCGGCAGCGGTGTTTGCCACGGCGATCGCGATGTCGTCGTTTTCGGGAGCGCCGATCAGCAGTGTCAACTGGGCGCCGTCACGGACGATCGATCCGACCGTTCCAGTGCCCGTGACGATTCCGGTGGGCGGTGCCGTCAGGTAGCCGGCTGCGGTCAGCTCGCCCAGTGCTTGCTCCCTGGTCGGTTTCGGCGGCGCGGTGGGCGCATATCCCGGATCCGACGGAGCGAGGATCTGAGCTTTCACCGGGGCGGACGCCGATTCACTCCCTGCCGCCACCACGGCGAGCAGGTCCGGATCGAGCAGTCCCAGAACACCTTTACGCACCCGAACATCTGCGAAGTTCTTGCTTCGCCCGTTCACGTTGATGTCGAGAGTGCGCGGAACGTAGGAGAATGCCGTCCTGACACCCGGGATTGCAGACAGCTGAATATCCGTGGCACTACCCGAATGAACCTGCGCCACTTGGGCATCGTCGGTACGCAGCGCATCCGCCAACTGTGCAGCCGTTCCTCCGCGTCGCAGAACTATCTGATCCGGGTCTGAAGGCTTGCCCCAGAATCGGTCGTTGCGTTCGAGCACGATTTCGTCCCGGCCGCGGTCGACCGAGCGCACGTGAAAGTGGGCTCCCGACACCGGAATCCCCTCACTCAGGCCGGTGCTGAAACCGCCGGGAGTGTCCTTGATCAGGTGGGACGGAAGAATATCGGTGAACAACTCTCGCCATGCCGGATACGGCGCACGCATCACGACGTTGACCGTTTTGCCGCCGCCGGACGAGTTCACGTCGTCGATCATCTGATAGCCCGCGGGATTGACCACACCGGGAACCGAGATCATCTGCTGCCACAGGTAGCGAAAGTCTTCTGCCGCAATGGGAGCGCCGTCCGACCATTGGGCTTCGTTGCGCAGTTGGTAGCGAATCGTGAACGGGGCCTCCGACGTCACTTCAGCGGAAACGAGGAAAGAATCGTCGATCGCCCACTCCGTCGCGCCAGGTTGTGTGGGCGAATTGATCGGGCGAAACGCACTGGGCAGTACGAGGTTGCCGACTGCGGAGTTGACCGGCGACTGATCCGCGAGCAGGTGCGGGTTGAATCCGCCTCCCACCTCGTCGATTGCCACAGTGACCTGCTTCATCGCCGGAACGACCGGAGTCGGTGTGGGCTTGACGGTTTCGGTGCTCTCGACCGGAGGCGGCGGATCGGCTGTACATGCAGTCAGTGACAACGCCGTCACTGCCACTGCCAACGCCAGGTAGCGACGTCCTGAGGCCACAGACAATTCCTTCCGTACGGGGCCGCGTCGCCCCTTTGCACTCGATTCCCTGGCAGATCTTTCGCCTGGAAACCATGAAGGCGAATGTACCTTTCCGCCGAAAACTCGGCTGAAAGGCACATCCGCCTGTCAGGTTGTAACCGACGAAAGACTACAGAGCAGCCTTGTCGCGTGCCTTGCTACGTGAACGCTCGCGAGCGCGCTCGGTTGCGTTGAGGTGCACCTTGCGGACGCGGACGTCCTCCGGGGTGACCTCGACGCACTCGTCGCTGGAGCAGAACTCCATCGCTGCTTCGAGTTCGAGCTTGATCGGCTTTGCGAGGGTCTCCATCACGTCTGCGGACGACTGACGCATGTTGGTCAGCTTCTTCTCGCGGGTGACGTTGATGTCGAGGTCTTCCTGACGCGGGTTGATACCGACGACGTGTCCCTCGTAGGTGTCTGCGCCGGGCTCGACGAAGAAGGTTCCGCGGTCGGCCAACTGGATCATGGCGAACGGCGTCACCGTGCCGGAGCGGTCCGAGACGAGCGAGCCGGTGTGGCGCGCACGGATCTCGCCGGCCCACGGGCCGTATCCGTCGAACACGGCGTTGGCGATACCGGTTCCGCGGGTTTCCGTGAGGAAGTCCGTACGGAAGCCGATGAGGCCACGCGAAGGAACGATGAACTCCATGCGAACCCAGCCTGCGCCGTGGTTCGACATCTGGACCATCTTGCCCTTGCGGTTGGCCAGGAGCTGCGTGATGGCGCCGAGGTACTCCTCGGGGCTGTCGATGGTCAGCTCTTCGAAAGGCTCGTGAACCTTGCCGTCGACGAGCTGCGTGACAACCTGCGGCTTACCGACGGTGAGTTCGAAGCCCTCACGACGCATCTGCTCGACGAGGATGGCGAGCGCGAGCTCTCCACGACCCTGGACCTCCCACGCATCGGGGCGACCGATGTCGAGGACCTTGAGCGAGACGTTACCGACGAGCTCCTGGTCCAGGCGGGACTTGACCATGCGTGCAGTCAGCTTGTGACCCTTGACGCGACCGACGAGCGGTGACGTGTTGGTGCCGATCGTGACCGAGATTGCCGGCTGGTCGACGGTGATGCGGGGCAGTGCGACCGGGTTCTCCAGATCGGCGAGGGTGTCGCCGATCATGATGTCCGGGAATCCTGCGACGGCGCAGATGTCACCGGCGACGGCGACCTCACCGGGAACGCGCTCGACACCGATGGTCGTGAGGAGTTCGGTGATCTTGGTCTTCGTGACGACGGGCTCGCCGTCGACCTCGCGGCACCAGGACACGGTCTGGCCCTTGCGCAGCTCGCCGTTGTGGATGCGAACGAGTGCGAGGCGACCGAGGAATGCGGATGCGTCGAGGTTGGTGACGTGAGCCTGCAGCGGTGCGTCGACCGAGCCCTTCGGCGCGGGGACGTACTCCATCAGCACCTGGAAGAGTGCGGTGAGGTCCTCGGCGTCGGGAGCCTTGCCGTTCTCGGGCTGCACGGTCGATGCCTTGCCTTCGCGACCGGACGCGTAGAGGACGGGAAGTTCGAGTGCGAGCTCAGCGGCTTCGGCGGCCTCGTCGGACAGGTCCGATGCGAGGTCGAGGAGCAGGTCCTGAGCCTCGGTGACAACCTCTTCGATGCGGGCGTCGGGGCGGTCCGTCTTGTTGACGACCAGGATGACGGGCAGCGAAGCGGCGAGTGCCTTGCGCAGCACGAAACGCGTCTGCGGCAGGGGTCCCTCGGAAGCATCGACGAGCAGGACGACGCCGTCGACCATGGACAGGCCGCGCTCGACCTCGCCACCGAAGTCGGCGTGGCCGGGGGTGTCGATGACGTTGATGACGGTGATGGAACCGTCTTCGTTGACCTTATGTACTGCGGTGTTCTTCGCGAGAATGGTGATGCCCTTCTCGCGTTCGAGGTCGCCGGAGTCCATAACGCGATCGACCAGCTCGGCGCGCTCCTCGAACGCGCCGGACTGACGAAGCATGGCGTCGACGAGGGTGGTCTTGCCGTGGTCGACGTGTGCGACGATGGCAACGTTACGGAAGCTGGTGATGGTCACGCGATGGCTCTCCTGGCTGAGTTGATTCGGCCACGCGAAAGTCAAGTCGCACGGCTCTTCTGGTGGCCGCTGCACGAGTGTGTGATCCGAATCAGGGCACGAATCGCCTGAGAAGGCACCGCGGCCTAGTAAATACTACTCGCTCCGGGCTGATACTCCTGCATTGTGCGGCCTCTATCACCGCCCCCACCAGCGAATAGTGATCTGCACCACGCCGATGCGCGTAGGATTACGACCTGGAGAAACAGGTCATTTAAGGGTACGCTAACCTCGTTCCAAGAGCGGGCTCTCCGCCGTAGTGAAACAGGAAAGCCGCAGCGTCACATGGGAAAAGTCAAGGCAAGCAAGGTCTCGCAGCTCAAGCCGAAGAAGAAGTGCTGCCGCAAGAAGACGCGGTGCATCAAGTGTCCCGTCGTCATCATGCGGATGAAGAAGCTCGAGAACGAGGGCGCATCCAAGAAGGAACTGAAAGCGGGTCTCAAGAAGGCTCGTGCGGCGTAAGCGCGCTCAATTCCGCGAGTAACTCGGGGATCCAGGCTCGATCGTTGTCCACCAGATCCATCGACAACAGTTCTTCGGCGTCGACCCATGTCAATTGAGCATGGTCGAGCGCGACCGGTTCTCCCGACACCAACTCCGCCCGGTAGGCCCGCAGGACCAACCCCGGCGACAGTGGCACGTCGACACCGATTCTGGCGCCGCATCTCACCTCGACCGCCAGTTCCTCGAGCAGCTCCCGCGCCAACGCGTTCTGTGGCGATTCGAATTCTTCGACCTTCCCGCCCGGCAGCTCCCAACGACCGGCCAAAGCCGGCGGACTCGTCCGCTGCGCGAGGAGCAGCCTTCCCTCGCGGAAGATCGCACCGGCGACAACTTCCCGATCCCTTGCAGGTGCATCACTCATCGCACCATGATGGAGTATGGCCACTTTGTTGTCCGACTCCGCGATCCAAAACGCTCTCGACGAACTGCCCGCCTGGCAACTGTCGCCAGGGTCGATCACTCGCACGGTCGACTCCGCGACATTCCCGGACGCCATCGCACTTCTTCAACGCATCGCGGCAGTCGCCGAGGCCGCGGATCATCATCCCGACATCGACGTTCGCTGGCGAAAGGTCACGTACACGCTTTCGACACACTCGGCGGGCGGTCTCACGGAACTGGACTTCGACCTTGCCCGTCGAATTGACGTACTCGTCGACGATTCGGTCCGTTTCGACTGATCTTCGAGTGAACAAACCTCGCAATCTGACGTAACAGTTGCATCAACTTTCACATAGATCACTTCAGTCACAGGTATGGTCGCCGTAAATCACGATCGAGGCCGGTCATGCCATAGACTCCCCCCGGTGCGTAGCTGCTCAGCAACTGAACAGCTGTACAACCCGGGGGCTCTGTACATAGAGTGACCCCTCGAGCCGTCAAACGCGGAGCTCGCCTAGGCGCCCGCGCGGTATGACTAAGGATGGGGAAACAGTGCTTCGAACCCGAGGTATGCGAAAGGCGTTCACCGCCGTCGCTATTGCCGCAGTAGCAGGACTGGCATTGCCGGCACACGCAATGGCCGATCCGGCAGCACCGCCCGCACCCGAAAGTGTGCCGATCGAGTTCCTCGCATCGTTTGCGCCCGCCATCATCGGCGCCGCCGCAGGTCCGGCCGATGTTGCAGGCGGACCGCAGCAAGCGTTGCTCGACCAGGCTCGCGCGATCCTGAACTCCCCAGGCATTCCGCCCGAGATCAAGGCCACCCTCGAGAAGGTCATCACCTTCCTCGACGGCAGCGGCGGCGGCGGACCGGCGATCCCGGACGAGAACGCCCCCGTCATCGCGCAGTTCCTCTACCCAACGCTTGGCAAGGGCTGCATCTCGGCCACCGCCGATTCGGTCGGAACCGCACTTGCCGTTCCCGGCCCGGCTCACCTGCCTCCTCCCGGTCCCGCTGCCGGTCAGGCCGGATTCGTCTTCACCGCTCTCGGTACGGCTCCCGCCGTCGACGACCAGCCGGTGCCGATGACCGTCACCTGGGTCAACATCGACAACCAGCGCAGCGCCACCCAGAACTTGACCAACGCCGCACGCATCAACCCGGACGGCCCAGCCACTCTGTCGGCTATCGCCGATACCGGCCCCGGACGCGTTCTCTCGGTGATCAGCGGTTCGCTGACCACCCAGCCGGAAGGCGCAGATCGCATCACCTGCAGCTTCCTTCCGACCGTGGGCATGTTCGCGGTAGCTTGATCGAAGTCTTGTGAAAGGGACCCACCGAATTTCGGTGGGTCCCTTTTGCATCTCCGATCACCGTGATAGACCCGATAGATGGGACATCTACGAGTGGACATCACGCACGGTCGTCCAGAGAAGAAATCCGGCCCAGACCAGTCGATACGGTCACACAAGTCGACGCGATCGATACTGTCCATCCGATCCGAGGGGTCCATTCTCTCGATCGGATCGGCGTACTCGATCCTGTCGATCGGTAGCGTCGGCTCTTTTCTTTCGATCGGAAGCATCGGGTCTACGGCGTCGGTCCTGAGTTCGGGCTCGTTCGCCAGTCTCGGGTCCGCGCTGTCCGGTCTCTCACGTTGGTCACTGCTCTCCTGGCGTGGAAATCATGCAGCCCCCGAAGAACACCCGAAACTTGTTGTCATTGCGCCGGAATCGGATTCGAGCGATCCGGACCGCTCACTACGATCCGTCTCGCACTCTCAGACCTGATTCGGTCGCGGCCATTCGCGGCCTTCCAGCGCTTCGACCGAGGTATTGAATTGCCGCAGTAGGTCACCGAGCGCGAGACGCTGCTCCGGCGTCCACTCGCGGAGGACCTTTTCGACACCGGCTGTCGAATGTTCGCGATCAGCACGAAGTTTCGACAGCCCCTGCGCCGTCGGCCGGACCTTTCGCGCGAGCCCTCCGTCCGGATCCTCCACTCGCTCCACCAAGCCCTGACGCCTCAGCGCCCCGATCTGCCGGTTGATCGTGGAGATGTCGAGCGAGAAAGCGCAGGAGAGTTCCTTGAGGCTCATGGGATGTTGCAATTCCAGTCGACCGAGCAGTAGATACGCCGACCGGTCCAGATGAAGTTCGGCCCGTTGTGCGAGCGCGTGGTAACGCGAGAGCAGAGTCAACTCGTACTCGATATTCACCAGATCAGGGTCCCGGTCCATCCTCATATTGTGCAGACTACACACGATGTGTAGCGTGCACACTGGGGCGAACGCACCAATCAGAACACGCCATGGCGGGAGCCGCATGTCCGTTCACGCAGGGTCGTCCAATGTCGACGAGAAAATCCCCGACACGAACTACGCATCCTCGGGTCCAGTGCTCACCGTTCTAGGACTGTGCGGAATCGTCGTCGCCTTGATGCAGACGCTGGTAGTCCCCATCATTCCGCAATTGCCGCACCTGTTGAACTCCACTCCCGCCGACACCTCGTGGGCGGTCACCGCAACACTCCTCGCCGCCGCGGTGATCACGCCGATCAGCGGGCGCCTCGGCGACATGTTCGGCAAGAAACGAATGCTGCTGGTCAGTCTCGCGATGGTCGTTCTGGGCTCGGCCATCTGCGCGATCGCACCTTCACTGATCGTGCTCGTTGTCGGCCGTGCACTTCAAGGAGCATCGGTCGGGGCAATTCCATTGGGCATAGCCATCATTCGTGACGTTCTTCCACCGAAGAAAGTGGCCGGCGCGATGGCGGTCATGAGCGCCACCCTCGGCGTCGGCGGTGCGATCGGACTGCCGATCGCCGCGGTGATCGCCCAGAATGCCAACTGGCACTTCCTCTTCGTCACATCGGCAGCGTTCGGGCTGATCTGCATCGCACTGGTTGCGTTCGTCATTCCCGAATCGACCGTACGACGCCCGGGACGTTTCGACTTCGTCGGTGCGCTCGGCCTCACCGTTGGTCTGATCACCCTGTTACTCCCCATCACCAAGGGCGGAACCTGGGGATGGGGCGACGCGAAAACCCTGGGGCTCCTTGCGGTTTCCGCGCTCAGCTTCCTGGTGTGGGGATGGTGGGAACTTCGACGCAACGCACCGCTGGTGGACCTCCGCGTATCGGCCCGGCCGCAAGTTCTCTTCACCAACTTCGCGTCGATCGCCGTCGGTTTTGCCATGTACGGCAATTCCCTGACGCTCCCCCAACTGCTCATGGCACCGACGTCCACCGGTTACGGACTCGGACTGTCCATGGTTGCAGCGGGGCTCGCACTGGCCCCCGGCGGACTCGTCATGATGGCGCTCTCGCCCGTCTCCGCTCGAATTTCGGCTTGGCGCGGCCCGCGAATCACGTTGATGCTCGGCGCCCTCGTCATCGGATTGGGTTACGCCTTCGCATATTTCACGGTGTCGAGCGTCTGGCAGGTCGCCGTGGCCGGAATGTTCATCGGAGCGGGCGTCGGGCTCTCGTACTCGGCCATGCCGGCCTTGATCATGGGCGCAGTCCCCATCACGGAATCTGCAGCCGCGAACGGACTGAACTCACTGATGCGATCGATCGGCACGTCGACGTCTGCCGCGATCGTGAGCGTCGTCCTGGCCGGAATGACCATCACCGTCGGCACCGCAGTGATCCCCTCGTTCGAGGCGTTTCGTGCCACGTTCCTGATCTCCATCGCCGCCGCCGTCGTGACGATGGTGTTCGCCGGGTTGATTCCCAAACAGAAAGTCTCGTAAGGGAATCAGCCCGGCGGAGGACTCACTTCTCCGAAGAGCCTTCGATGCTGCCCGTCTGCAACTTCGACAGAAGTGTGTAGATGAAATTGATGATGATATCCACGTGGTGCCCTCTCACATAACGGGTCCCCGACCCGACAACGACGGTACCGCAGAACTCTTCTCCATCGAATCGCCGACAATCAATTCTGCAACGTGTTCTAATTTGAGGCGACGACTACCCGAGGAGCCTTTCATGACCTGGACACGCACCGAACTCGAAGACGCCTTCGCGGGTTACCAGAACACCGTTGTCGAGTGCACTCGTTCCGGCGATTGGAACGCCTTCGCGGACATGTTCACCGAGGACGTCGTCTACGTGGAACACGCTTTCGGCACCCTCAATGGCCGAGAGGCCGTACGCAAGTGGGTCACTCGCACGATGACGGAGTTCCCGGGGCACCGCATGACCGAATTCCCGGCCAACTGGTTCGTGGTCGACGAGCAGCGCGGATGGATCGTGTGCGAGATCGACAACCCGATGGAGGATCCGGGTGACGGATCCAAGCACGGAGCCGCCAACATCACGATCCTGCATTACGCCGGCAACGGACTGTGGTCTCGCGAGGAAGACGCCTACAACCCGATGAACTTCCTGTCGATGGCAAAAGCATGGTGCCTCGCCGCGGAAGCGGCGGGCACCCTCCCCGACGACGCCAAGGCATGGCTCGCCAAATTCGGCGCTATGGTGCGATAGATCCTGTCGGCAACGAGGATCCGACCGGCTGAGCCGGACCGACCGCACCGGCCAACGACCACTGCCCGTAGTCCCGAGTGAGGATCGAGTTCAGATCCACGCCGACGCCGTCGACCTTGCGCTTGTCGATCTCGAACTGATGCAGGTTTGCCCGCGGGTGCACATACCCTGCGGGCGAGCCCCAATTGTGCTGCCAGAACCAGGTTCCGACGCCGGCACTGATCATTGCGTCGATCACGCGAGTGTTTCCGTAGACGCCGAGCGCTCCGTTGCCGACAACCGAGGCCCACCCCTCGAGGTACGGCGTGATCAGCGTAGTGATTTCAGTAGTGGTCGGGTTGTCGTCGATCGACGCGTAGATCGGCCGACCGGACGGCCCACCAGCCGCCGCATGTAGTTCGAGGCCACGGGCAGCATGACGCTTGCCCGCTTCGCGGGCCCCGCGCCAGTCCGCCGTTCCGCCCTTGCCGAATTGATAGCAAGAAACGACTTGAAGTCCGGCCGCGGTCAACGCGTCGGTTTCCCGCGCCAGTACGGGCTTGCCGACCATCCAATCGGCGCCCGGGCGCCTGTCCGAGACGTATCGAATGGCGCCCGCATACCCGGCGGCCTTTATCGCCTGAGCGGACGGCACACCGGCGGCGTAATCGAGCAGGGTCCCGAGCGAACCGGCATTGGCCACCGACGTCGTACCGCTCAATGCAGCGAGTCCGGCAGCCGCCGATCCAGCCGCTGCGTACTTGAAGAGGTTTCTTCGCGAGACGTGCACAAAGCTCCGATCATCGGCGTGTCCCGCTCGAAGTGGCGGGCAGGCAAGCTATCTTCTTTCGCTCGCATTCCACCACAGTCACATCATCCCCGCCATGCACTTGGCCAACATGAGCCACATTTGCGACAAATGGGCTCGGTGCCCACTCCACCGCGCAGCTCGACGAAACAGAGAAGTGCCCCCGCGCCACAGGCTCGGGGGCACTTCTTGCTCTGCGGGACTTACTCTGCCGACAGGCCTTCAACGCTTCCGGAGATGAAGTCGAGGAATCCGAAGAGGTCAGCGAAAGCGCCGAGGAAGTCTGAGATGTCGCCGAAACCGATAGTAGGCATTGATATTGCTCCTGTCAGTGATGAACTGTCCGTGATGGCGGGCCACTGGCTGGCTGCCGGGGCTAACACTAGAGCCCTTCCGTTACTTTTACGACACCGAATGTGTCCGGGACGTTACATTTCAGGCCCGCTCGACTGACCTGATATCCACAGGTAACAACCAGTCACGGTGAACAATTTGTCACCATATTGCGCATTCCTGACAAAATTCGAACATGGTTGCCGAGAGCAGTTATCGTGCAGCATCACCGCTGTACCGGTGCGGCAAGAACAGAGGGCTCGACTTCCCCACCCTGAGAGATTCGCCGTCAAAGTCTCTTACTTGCGAATCGATGCCAAATCTCCCCATCCAGGGCACATTGCATCCTGAGCGTGTGCGCAATTTTTCAGCCATAACTTCGGTTAGCGAGATCTTTACGCCGAAACGACCGTCCCGACGGTCCGCGAGACCGTACCTATCGGTCGTCATGGTGACGCTATTCACACTGATTTGAGGAACTCCCGGCACCGATAACAACCGGATCTCGACACCGATTGGACGTTCGAGGGCACAGTGGAGTTCATGAACCTCACAAAGAAGAAGTCCTGGAGTGAGCTGTCACCCGCGCAACGCCGCGTCGTCGCCGTGCTCGCAACGATTCAGTCCCTGTTGGCGATCGCCGCGTGGACAGACCTGGCGCGACGCCCTGCCAATACGGTCAACGGCAGCAAGAAGAAGTGGGCGGCGATCATCTTCGTCAACTTCTTCGGGCCACTCACCTACTTCCGCCGAGGCCGGATTCAGTCGAAGTAGTCCCAGAACTGCAGCCACTTCACCGACGCGAAGAGCGTCAGAGTCACTGCGTACACCGCAATTACCGCCGCGACGCCGCGCCAGTTGGTGCGGGGAACGGCGCCGTCGACCGGGTCCAGCCAATGACGGAACCATCTCGTGACCGTCGGCATCAGGAACCACGTCATGGCGCCGACGCTGACTATCTGGCTCAACCACATCGACAGCCACGGCGGCGCTCCGATCCCGTCGAGCAGCGGCCCGAGAAACCTCGACAGCGTCATCACCGTCGGATAGAGGACGAGCAGGATGATCATCGCCGTCTTCCAATTCGGCGTCGCGCGAGTCTGCCCGTTCTCCGTACGCAGAATGGTGCCGAACGGTGTCGACCGCGTGGTCTCGGTGAAGTCCTCGGCCAACTCGGCCCGCAGTTTCGGTAGTGCTGCGGCCCTCTCGGGCGACGCCATCCACACCGCCAACTGCTGCTCTGTCCGAAACCGAAGGACGGACTTCCACTGGGTGGAGTCGGTGACCGACCGCAACAACATCACCGACTCGTAGCCGGAGAATCGCGAACTGAGATCGATGAGGTGTCGTTGCGTTCGCAGAAACTCGTTCTCCTTACCCACGACGACGGCGTGGTCGTACACACCGATACCGGGCGGCGGCAGCACGCCGTCGATCAGAACGAGATCACTCGTCTGCGCCAGAATTCCCGTTGCAGCAGCTGATCTTTCGAGATCGCGGCGATCAGTCGACTCCAGCCAACGATGAAGATCGTCGGCACTGTCGAAAGTGACGGACACGCCGTGCGACACCGGTTCCGGTTGATCACTGATGCCACAGCTCAGGTAGCCGTCGAATCGACCGGCGGTCTCGGCCGCACGCTCGACCCACGCCCGGAATCCCGAACTCGTTCGGTGGTACCCGGTGATGGCAGTTGCGGACACGTCAGCCCGATATCCGGCACCCTTGCACGTACACGTGCGCAATCGCGGGCTCGCGCATCGCCATCAGGAGCCCGAAGAGCGTCTGGTCGCGGGCGAGTATCGGATCATCCGAACGCGTTCCGTAGTTGACGAGCCCGGCGAGCGGCGGCCACCCGGACGGATCGATCACCAGGAAGTCGGCCTCTTTGCCCTCGTCGAAGTTGCCGATCCGGTTCTCCATGTCCAGCGCGCGAGCACCGGCGAGTGTTCCGGTGAACAGCAGTTCGGCAGGGTGCATCGACACTCCGTCGTCTCCGGCTTCGGAGATGTGAACCTTGAAGGCGTCGCCGAGGACTCGGGTGAGCAGGCACTCGTCGCCGCCACCGAAGTCCGATCCGATCGCGATGTTGACCCCTGACGCAACGGTTCGTTTCCACGGCATGGTGCCGGAGCCGAGAAACTGCTGGGACGTAGGGCAATGTGCGATCGAGGTTCCGGTCTCGGCCATTCGTGCGAGTTCGGAGTCCTGGCAGTGCACCGAGTGCGCGAGTATCGCGCGTGGACCCAGGAAGCTCTTTCCGCCGACCTGTGAGCCGGGGAGGAACTTGCCGTCGTACGTGTCGAGATAGGTCTCGACCTCGTACTCGGCGAGTGTGGTCGCCACCTCGCCGGTTCCGGGCCGATTGTTCTCGTTGAGATGACTGTGGAAGTAGACGCCCCGGTCACGGACGGAGTCGTACAACTCCCCCAAGTCCTTCAGCGTCCGTGTTGTCACCGCGAGAGAGAAGCGGGGAACCACTGCGACGTGAATGAGCGCAGTGTTCACGTCGCCGGTGTCGGCCGCGTGCCACTTGTCGATCTCCTCGCGGGTGAGTCTGATCGCGTCCTCTTCCGAGGTGATCAGCGCGGCAGCGGAGGCCGGGCCGGTGGTCTGAATCCCACGTCCGCTGACCACTCGAAGGCCGCGTTTCAGAGTTTCCGAGAACAGGGCGTCCTGCGCGTGCGGGAAGGCCGATCCGAACACCATCGCGGCCGTGGTTCCCGTGGCGACTCGGCGAGCGCAGAAGGCCTCGGCAGCGTGCTGGGCGAATTCCGGATCAGCGAATCTCGATTCGGAGGGAAAGACGCACAGGTCGAGCCACTCGAGGAGTTGGCCGCCGCCGTAGGCGTCGCCGGCGTAGGTCTGCGGGAAATGAATGTGTGCATCGACGAATCCGGGCAGCAGGAAACCCGGTCGGTGGTCGTGGGTTTCAGCGCCTTCGAGACCGCTCGGGAGTGATTCGAATTCTCCGCAGTAGACGATCGTTCCGGCATCGTCGATCGCCAGGACGCCGTCAGGGATCGAGACGAGCGACTGCGCCGCATCCTCTACCGTCGGACGACCGGAGATGTGGAAGACATGGCCTCGATGAAGGTGCGTCACTTACTGAGCAAAGCACAAAACTACCCGGCGCCGCGCGGCGAATGCTGTCCTTTTTGTCAGATATTGGGATCAAGCAAGAGTTGCATGCCAAACAAGAGCCGCAGCCAGCGCACCTGCACCGTTCAACGACCAATGCAGAGCAATCGGCGCAATGAGGCTGCCGCTGCGATGACGAAGCCAGGTGAAGACGAGACCGGCCGCAGCGGTGGCGAGAACAGCTCCGAGGATGCCGGCGACCTGGCCGACGACTCCGGTACCGAGAAAGCCGGACAGCCCTTCGTTACCGCTGGTCAAACCCATCGACGACGCGATGTGCCACAGTCCGAACATCAGAGAACCGGCAGCGGCGACGCCGCGGAATCCACTGACCCGGTTCAACGTGCCGTGCAGGACGCCACGGAAAGCCAACTCTTCGGGAATGACGGTCTGCAGCGGGATCACGATCATCGACGCGATGATCGCGCCGGAAATAGTGGCGTAGCGATCCGCCATGAAGAAAGGACGTGTGAGCGGAAGCAGAGCGCCGACGGCGACAACGGTCAGCACCAGGCCGACGGCAGCAAGCGCGTACTTCGAACCTCGCCGCAGGTCACGAGGGGACAGCCCCAATTCCGCCCACCCCATTCCCCGGCGCTTGGTGAGCGCCAACAGGACGAGAGCAGAGATGGGTACCGTCGCGATGCTTGCCCAGGCGGTGGTGAAATGCGCGATCAGATTGGTTCCCACCAGCACCACGATCACAACAGCGATATCCACGTATGCATGCATCCGCGGAAAACGAGGAGCGGTCGCTTCGATCTCCACTGGGCCGCCGCTCGTTAGCTGAAAGTTCACTTTTTCCAGTGTACTGACGCACGAGAACTGCCCGCCACTGTTTGCGAACACGCTCACAGTGACGGGCAGGTCCCGAAACAGCTCTGATCAGGCGACGAGCGTGCTCGCAAACTTCGGAACGGCGTTGTCGATTGCGTAGGTCAACCCCGGTACCGAGCCACTCGAGAACGCATTGACGAGTGCCGGGTCATCGAGGATCAACAGATGTCCCTCCTGGGCCGACGGGATTGCGCGCAGTAGCGGATCGTTCGCAAACGCACTGCTGTCGAGGAAGATCGGGAACAGCACGGTCAGGTCGGCGTCGAACAGATTCAGGTTCTCGTTGGCAACCGGGATGTAGAAGTTTCCGGTGGCTTTTTCGGTGATCGCCGTCGGGATCGTGAAGCCGAGACGGGTCATGAAGTCTGCGCGTGCGTCGCCGGGTACGTACGCGCCGTAACCGTCGGTACTGTAGGCGCCGACGGCCGCTGTCTTACCCGCAAAACTCGGATTGGCGGCAATTGCAGCGTCGAACTTGGCGTCGAGGCCGGACAGTAGCGCCTTTCCTTCTGCTTCCTTGCCGAGAGCCTTCGCGACGAGTTCGGTCTGCTGCTCGACCGTCGTCCCGTACGCAGTGGACAGACCCGGCGGCGGCCCGACCGTCGGCGCGATGGCGCTGAGCTTGTCGTAGGTGGCCTGCGTGTTGTCGCTTCTCGTCCACAAAATCAGGTCCGGGTCGAGAGCAATGACGTCCTCGATGCTCAGGTCCATGGTTCCGAGGATCTTCGGGTCCGTGGTGAACTCGTCCGCAATCCAGGGTCCGACGCCCTTGCCACCGAACGCCATCCAGTCCGCGACGCCCACTGGTTGAGTGCCCAGAGCGAGTGCCGTCTCGGCGTCCGACCAACCGAGCGCGACGACGCGCTCCGGGTTGGCCGGGACCTCGACGTCACCGAACATGGTCGAGACGGTTGCTCCCGCCTCCGCGGGTGCGTCAGCGCTGTCGCTGCTGCAGCCGGCAAGTCCGGCGACGGCGAGCGAGGCCGCCAAGGCGGTGACTGCAATCTTCATTCGAGAGACTTTGATTCGCATGGTTACCAGCACTCCTCCAACGCTCAGCGAGAATTAGGGAAGGCTAGCATCAGCTAACGAAGGCTGTCGCCCATCGGCCAGATCGTGTTCAGGACGCGTCTGCGGCCCGTTCGAGCTCCGCGATGTCGATCTTCTTCATCTTCATCATCGCGTCCGTGGCGCGTTGCGCCTTGGCCCGATCCGGATCCTTCATCAGTTCGAGAAGGCGATTCGGGACTACCTGCCAGGACAATCCGAACTTGTCCTTGGCCCATCCGCACGGGCCCTCTTCCCCATCCTCGGTCAGCCTGGACCAGTAGTGATCGACCTCAGCCTGATCGACGCACGGAATCTCGAAAGACACTGCTTCCGAGAACGTGAACATCGGCCCGCCGTTCAATCCGGTGAATCGCTGACCGCCGAGTTCGAAGCTGACGGTCATCACCGAGCCTGCCGGCATTCCGGAGGGCGATCCCTCGACGTACCTTTCGATTCCGAGTATCTGCCCGGAACCGAACACCGAGATGTAGAAGTTGGCTGCTTCTTCTGCTTGGTTGTCGAACCACAAACAGGGAGTGATGGAAGGCATGTTCTGTCCTTGTCGGAGAGGTTACGAAACAGGTGTACAGGGTTATAGACCCGACCCGAAACGAAAACTCATCGCCAGGAACTGCTCAAGCGGACAACGCAGATTCGAGCATCGGCCAGGAACGAACGAGTTCGTCGCGCCAGTACGGCCAACCGTGCGTCCCCACCGGCTGAGCGCTGCGGGTGACATCGACTCCGCGATCACGCAACACCTGAGTGATCTGGTCGGTGCACAGGTTCGATCCCAGTTCCATGACCCCGCCAACGACCAATACCCGGCCCAGGGCAGGAGTATCGAGAGTTTCGTGCGGACCTGGTAGTCCCGATCCCGAGGCGAGATACACCTTGGTGCCGCGCAGCTTGTCGGCATTGGCGAAGATGTCGTGCTCTTGCCAAGCCTCACTGCCGGCCGGACCCCACATCTGCTCCGAACGGGCATTTCCGTTGATCACCACAAGATCGGTCAACGCCTTGCCGAATCCCCCGACAGTTGTGTAGCAGCCGCTGTAGCCGGCGACCGCGTCGTACAACCCGGCTGAGCGCTGGGCCAGGATCAGCGCGGCTTCTGCGCCCATCGAAATCCCGCCGATTGCGTTGTGCCCGTTGGTGGCGAACCTCGTGTCGATCAGTGGGGGAAGCTCTTTCGTCAGGAACGTCTCCCACTTCAGACGACCGAATTTCGGGTGGTCTTCCTGCCAATCGGTGTACATGGTGCCGGTTCCACCGATGGGGAGTACGACGTTCACGTTTTTGTCGGCAAAGAACGGGACGATATCGCCGTTAGCCGGAGCCAGCCAGTTGTTCTCTTCGATCTGCCCGGAATTGCCGTCCAGGAGATACAGCGTCCCGCGCGGTTCCGAGCGGTCGGCAGGAAGCAGCACTTTCACCTGCATGGTGCGCCTCATGGCGGGACTCGCGACGTCGAGAAGCACCAAGCGCGAAGACAGTTCGGTGACACTCGTTATCTGCGGAGTCTCGTCGGCGAGCGCGGTCGAAGGCGGCGCCAGTACTGAAATCAAGGCGAGCGCGCCTACGAGAACGACGCTTCGAAGACTTGCTCGTTGGGGCCTCACACGCCGAGCGACGCGGCGATCATCGGCCACGAGTCGTGTAAGTCGTCTTCCCAGTATCCCCATGAATGCGTTCCTGCCGGCTTGAAGTTGTAGCGAATGTTGTTCATACCCAATGCGTTCGTCCTGTCCGCAAGCTGGGTGGTGCAGTAGTGAGTTGCCGCCTCGATTCCGCCACCGAGAACAAGCTGCAACGCCAAATCTGTGACGTCGTTGTCGATCCGCGGATCGGCAAGTCTGTCGTACGGACCCGGAATTCCGGTTGCGGTTGTGATGTACATCGGGATTCGAGGTAGCTTGTCCGCGTTGACAACCGGATCGTGAGCCGGCCAACCCGGACCATCGTACGGACCCCACATGTTTTCCGCGTCACCCCCACCGACGGCGACCACGAGTTTCACGAAGTCCTGCCCGATGCCCGGACTCGTCATCGCGCACCCGCTGAAGGACCCGACACTCTTGTACAGCGCGGGCGCCGCCATAGCCAGATCCAGTACCGACGTGCCTGCCATCGACAGGCCTGCCAGTGCGTTCTCGCCGGTCGTCCCGAACGTCGAATCAATGACTGGCGGTAGTTCTTCCGTCAGGAACGTGGTCCACATGGTGACCCCGTTGTTGTTGCCGGATTTCGCGAGGCCGGGGTCCGGCCGCTCCCAATCGGTGTAATAGCTGAATGCTCCACCGAGAGGGGTGACCACGTTGACGTGCTTGTCCGCGAAGAACTTCGGTGCGTCGGTCCGCACCGACCACGTCGCGTCGTCTTTTCCTCCGTCTACTCCGTTGAGTAGGTAGAGCGTCGGAGCAGGCGTCGAAGTATCAGCCGGCCGCAAGACCTGCAACGGAATGTCGCGCCCCATCGACGGTGAGTACACCGAGATGTCGACCAGCCTGCTGTCCGCCGACTGAGCGTGACCCGGTGCGGTGAGGAGCTGGAGCCCACACACTGCCGTGGCCAACGCCACGAAGACACGGAAAACCGTTCGTAACGCACGAGTCTCGATCATCCGGGTCACTCTCTTCGGCAGCGGAACCTTTCGAACGGTACCGCCTGAAACAGGCAAACCCGACGTGATCGGAAATACTCGATCCGGTCGACACGGAAAGGCTCACGCACCGAGTGCGTGAGCCTTTCTCGTCAGACGACGCTTACTTGGGCGTAACCGTGCCGCCGCTGAGCGTGGTCAGTGCGTCGACGAGACGCTGACCGAGGTTGTTGACGCTTCCGATGGCTTCACCGAGAGATCCCATGAGTTTCCTCCTGCAGTTTGTCGAAATTGAAGTAACTACACCCGGAGCGGGCGTGGCAATGTCGCGCTGAATTAGGGGGTGGGGTCCTTGGAGATGGTCTCTACCGATCCCATGAAGGTCTTGAGCAGACCGTCAGCGCTGAACAGTGATCCCAGGCCCTGAACAACAGCGCCGAGAATTCCTTCCATTGAACCCATGTGAATCTCCTTGAGAGGTCAGAGGTCAGCTGCCAAAAGCACCCGACAGTGCTGTGACAGCTGCGTCACATCTGTAATGTATCCGTGACGTGGGTAACAGTAATCATACGAACGACCAGTTGGCAAAGGATTCCGACAATGGGGTCATTATTTCGACTAATAAGGTCTGCTACTGAAAAAATTCCGGCCAATCGGTCGAATTTGACCAATTCTGTCGCCGCATTGATCAACCGCCCCAAATCCTGCGGTTACCCACCAGTAAACTGAAATCATGTCTAGCGCAACCTCACTCACGCAGGTAGCTAATTTCCGGTGGCACCGCCATCAACTCGACCGAGCGGTTGTCGGTGACGCCGATCACAGCGATTGCAGCATTCTCGATCTCGGGATTCAGAACACCGGACCTGACGGAGCCGCCTGGGCCCTGCGGATCCGCGGCGTCCGCGTCGACGCCACTGAGCTCGCTCTTGCCTGGACGTTGCGCGGAGCCCCCCACTATTACCGTCGGGGTGACCTGCCTGCCGTCGCCGCCGCCACGTCGCCGTTCAGCGAAGCCGATGCAGCCAAGCGCATTTACGACGCGAATCGGCCCCTGAAGGCCGCCGGCATCCCGACGCTGACTGCCCTGCAAACAGTTGCTGCTGCGATGCGGGACATCGTCTCGAAACCAACCGTCAAGGGCGAGATGTCCGCGCAGTTGACCAACCGATTGACCGAGCCCTATCTGAGATTCTGCCGCCCGTGCAACGCCACTCATCTGTACGAGATGCCGTTCCGGCTCGCGGCACTCCAGGCAGGCCTCGAGCTACAGCCGGACACATCTCCCCCAGTGCTCGAACGCATTCCGGGTTGGCGCCGACGCCCATTCAGCGCCACGGGCGCAGACGCAGATTCCCGCTTCGACGTGATCCGGGGTTATCTGCGGTTCTACGGCCCCGCGACTCCTGCTCACGTCGCGTCGTTTCTCGATGCTCCGGTCAGGGACGTCAAAGCCCACTGGCCAATCGATGCCGAGGAGATCGAGGTGAACGGCGAGAAGCGGTGGATTCTCGAACAGGACCGCGAAGACTTGTTCGGCTCCCCCACCGATTCGAGTACGCGCTTGCTCGGGCCTTTCGATCCGTATGTACAGCTCAAGGATCGGGAGACCCTGGTCCCCGATCCGACCGCCCAGAAGACGGTGTGGCCGCCCCTCGGGCGACCGGGCACGGTGGTGGTCGGTGGCACGATCACCGGATTGTGGCGACCACGAGCATCCGGAAAGAAGCTGAAGGTCGCGATCACCCCGTGGGGAACGTGGTCACGATCGGCCCGCGCAGCAATGGCCCAGCAGGCCGAAATACTTGCCGAATTTCGCGGCGTCGAGCTCTCCGAACTGGTCGAAGTATCTTGATCGAGCCAGTGGCATCCGGATAATTCCAGCTCACACCCGCCCCGATTCGGAGAAGGAAACCCCCAACGATAACCTGAATGCGACCTTCGCACGCACCCTTGTTCAGGAGAGATGATGGCCGACTTCCTCTATGAGGACCTGTTGCCGATCGGTGATGACACCACCGAGTACCGATTGCTCACCACCGAAGGGGTGTCGACAGTCGAGGGACCGGACGGCCGCACCTTCCTGCAGGTCGAGCCGGAAGCGATGCGCTTGCTGACTGAAACGGCGCTGCACGACATCTCTCATTACCTGCGCACGGATCACCTGACGCAACTCGCGAGCATCCTCGACGATCCCGAAGCGTCGAACAACGACAAGTTCGTCGCGCTCGATCTGCTCAAGAACGCCAATATCGCCGCTGCCGGGGTTCTGCCGATGTGCCAGGACACCGGAACCGCCATCGTCATGGGCAAGCGTGGACAGCATGTGCTCACCCCCGGCGACGACGAGAAGTCCATTGCCCGCGGTGTCTACGACGCCTACACGCGTCTGAACCTGCGCTACTCGCAGAACGCCCCCATCACGATGTGGGACGAGAAGAACACCGGCAACAACTTGCCCGCGCAGATCGAGCTGTACGCCGATACTGCTGCCGGACACGAGAACTCGTACAAGTTCCTCTTCATGGCCAAGGGCGGCGGAAGCGCCAACAAGTCCTACCTGTACCAGGAAACCAAAGCGATCCTCAATCCCGACTCGATGATGCAGTTCCTCGAGGCGAAGATCCGCTCACTCGGCACCGCAGCCTGCCCGCCCTACCACCTTGCAATCGTCGTCGGCGGTACTTCGGCCGAGTTCGCGATGAAGACGGCGAAGTACGCGTCGGCGCACTATCTCGACGAATTGCCCACCGAAGGCGCCATCACGGGTCGCGGCTTCCGCGATCACGAGCTCGAGAAGAAGGTTTTCGAGCTGACGCAGAAGATCGGTATCGGAGCACAGTTCGGCGGCAAGTACTTCTGCCACGACGTCCGCGTCGTCCGACTCCCCCGCCACGGCGCTTCGTTGCCCGTCGCCATTGCGGTGTCCTGCTCGGCAGATCGACAGGCGAAGGCCAAGATCACCCCGGAGGGCGTGTTCCTGGAACAGCTCGAATTCAACCCGGGCCGTTTCCTGCCCGAGGTCACGGACGCTCAGCTCGACGAAGAGACGGATGGCATTTCGGGTACCGGCAAGGGCGCTGCGGTCAAGATCGATCTGACCAAGCCGATGTCGGAGATCCTCGCCGAGCTCTCCAAGCACCCGGTGAAGACTCGTCTCTCCTTGACCGGTCCGCTCGTCGTGGCACGCGACATCGCGCACGCCAAGATCAAGGAACGCCTCGACGCAGGCGAAGAGATGCCGCAGTACCTCAAGGATCACCCGGTGTACTACGCCGGCCCCGCCAAGACGCCCGACGGTATGGCATCCGGTTCGTTCGGCCCGACCACGGCCGGCCGTATGGACTCGTACGTCGAGCAGTTCCAGGCCGCCGGTGGCTCGATGATCATGCTCGCCAAGGGAAACCGCTCCAAGCAGGTCACCGACGCCTGCAACTCGCACGGCGGTTTCTACCTCGGATCCATCGGTGGACCGGCCGCTCGCCTGGCGCTCGACTGCATCAAGAAGGTCGACATCCTCGAGTACGCCGAACTCGGGATGGAAGCCGTCTGGAAGATCGACGTCGAGGACTTCCCCGCGTTCATCGTCGTCGACGACAAGGGCAACGACTTCTTTGCGCACACCGGTGAAGTGACCCTGACGATCGGTAAGCGTCCAGGCCTGTAGACACGTCAACAGCAAAGAGCCCCGGCGAGTTTCGATCGCCGGGGCTCTTTTGTGTCTTTGTCAGGTCCAGAGCGCGGCCACGAAGACGGTCACGATCGACAACCCGCCGACGACGTGTACCAGATTCGGATTGGGCTGGCCCTTCTTCTGCTTCGCCCGGGTGATCTCGGCAAGCGCCACGATGACCAGCGAAAGCACCAGCTTCACAGCGATCTTCGCGTGAATGTAGTTCTTGTCCAGGGCGCCTTCGCCCAACCCGACGATGATCAGGCCGGACACGAACTGCATCCTGGCACCCCACACCATGACCTCGGTGATCGAAGGAGCCTTGAGGACGGTGAAGTAGCTACCGACCAGGGCAGCCATGCCGAGTAGGTGAATCACTACAAAGACGTTGTATAGAACAGACATACAAGCACTTTAACTTGTACCTTGTTCTGGCCGAACGGAACTGCGACTTCTCTCAGAGAATTCCGGCTTCGGATGCGGCGGAACGATATTTCGCTGCCAAGGTGTCCACCGTCTCGTGTGCGTTGAGACCACTGGGATTGGGCACGATCCACAGTTTTGCCCCCTCGAAATCACGGTCCTGACGCCCGGCCTTCGCCTTCTTGTCACCGAAAGCTGTTCGATAGGCGGTGATCCCGGCGAAGGCAACGACTACTGGATTGGTTGCGCGCACGATGTTTCGGACCCGAACTCCGCCAGTTGCGAGTTCCTCCGACGTCAATTCATCGGCGCGCGCAGTTGCCCGCACCGCCAAATTGGTGATGCCCACTCCCCGATCGATCAGATGCTGTGTGTCAGCGTCCGACATACCCGCGGAAGGATCGATCGCATGCTCGATTATGCCTGCCCGCAGCAGTGCCGGATAGAACCGATTACCCGGTCTGGCGAAATGCGCGCCGGTCGCCGCCGTCCACAGTCCCGGATTGATACCGACGAACAACAGCCGGCAATCCGGCCCGATCAGATCCTCGATCTCGGCGTCTCGGAACGATTCCAGTTCGGCGCGCGTGAATCCCATGCAGCCAGTACATCAGGCCGTCACGACAGCGCTTCGCGCACCTCGTCGATCGCGTCGTGCATCATCTGCTCGTACACATCGATGTCCGGAATCGAGGCCGGACTGCTGGTGATGCTGATCGTCACAGTGTCCCCGATCCCGTGTACGCCGTGGGTCAACGACATGACCGGCGACAAACTCGGGAAGCCCGCTGTGAACCGAACGACGCCGCCTCCGAGCACCAGATCCGCGTCACCGCGCGCGACACTCGACACCACGGTGTTTCCAGTGACCTCGTCGGGTACTGCCGTGAAATCGTATTGCTGCACGCCCCAACGGACCAGCGGGCCGGGAACCGCGTTCAGCGCGAGATCCGACGCTGCGCTGGATGGATGGGACGCACGTGCGCGACGCTCGTCCATCGACTCCCTGATCAATTGGGCTCGCTCACGAAGATCATCGACTTCCGGGAACAGCCCGACACCTGCATTGCGGAAGTGATTGCGCGCCGTGGGTGTACCTGCCTTGGCGATGGTCACCTCAGCTCCCAATTCGGGCGGTACCGAGCCGTCTCGCTCGGTGAGGTAGTTCGCCATCGCTACCGAGATGGCTGTCATCGCTCCGACTGTGACGGATACGCCGTCGCCACGGAAATCGGCGCTGTCCCGCACGACCATGCGCACCAGTCGGTGCGGTCCGGGAGGGATGTTCGAGCGCACCTTCGGACGGCTCGCCGCCTGCGGCGCAACAACTCCCGATTCGGTGTCCGCCTGCAGCTGTAACTGCGCGCGGTGCCCCGCCCGGCCGTCGCGGAACAGCGAAACGAGTTGGCCCGGAAGGCGCAGGGCGGCGCGGCCCAGAATCTCGGCTGATCCGCTACGCCGCACGTCCGTCTTCTGCTTCGCGAGCGGTTGCGGCGAGAACAGTTGGCGAGCAATCGCCGACGCGCGTTTGCCGTCCGCCAGAGAATGAGCGACCTGCAGAACTGCGATCAGCGCCGGGCCACTGCAGCGCGGCACGCCGGTGACGCCGTGAAACAGGTGCAGCGTCCACGGGGACTCGCGCGGGTCGACGTGGTTCTCGAGTAGTTTCTCGATTCCGGGAATGCACGAGAGCCACGAGTTTTCGGGCAGCTCATGCACTCTCACCAAGGAGGCGTCGACCGGCATGGGCTCCCACACCGGATAGTCGAGGTGCCACGGCGATTCACGAATCCGAACATTGAGATCCGGAATGAGCGACGCTCTTTCCACCACCGAGCGTCGTAGCTCGTCCATGTGCTGGCTCTGCCCGTCGAAACAGTAGAGCAGCAGCTGATCGTTCGGGATCTTCTCCGAAATCCAGAAGGTTTGGGCATCGGTGGGCGTCATCCGTAACACCGGGAGACGGTACCACCGGCTTGTCAGCTCTTTTCTGCAGCAGCTTTCAGCTGGGACAGGCCCTTCTCGAAATCCTTTCCGACAAGCTTGTCCATGCTGAAGATGAAACCGAAGATCTTGAAGAACAGATTCTTCTTTCCGGTCATCTTCCACGTCACCTGAACTTCACCGGAATTCGGCGAGATGAGAAACGTGGTGACGTTCTGCGCCTTGAACGGCTTGAGGAAGGCCAGGTCCAAAACTACTCGTTCATTCGGGACGGATTCGGTGATCACCATCGAACCGGAGCCCGCCTTCTTGTTTCCCGCCCAGGCGTACGAAGCCCCGACGCCCGCGTCAGGCCCCGCGTACGTACGCTGCATCGCCGGGTCGAGACCTTCCCACGGCGACCACTGAGTCCACTGATGGAAATCGTTGATCAACGCGAAGACGACCGGTGCTTCTGCCTTGACGATCTTCGTACGTTCTACCAGGAATTCGTTGGAATTCTGCGAAGCCATCGTCGATCTCCAATTCTCGGGCGTGACAAGTGTTCGGAATTATCCACGGTCGACGAGATCGGAGCGAGTCGACACTCAGTCCCGCAGGCACAGGCAGAAATAGTGACCGACCGGGTCGCGGTACACGCGGAAAGTCTGATGCTCCGGAATGTCGGTCACCCGCTGCGCTCCAAGGTTCGTCACCCAAGCCTCGGCGGGGTCGAGAGAATCCACGAACAGATCCAGATGGATCCCGACACCGGAGGTCGGCCAGTCCACCGGAACGAAATCCGGAGCGAGCTGAAACGCGAGCCGCTCCCCGCCGGGTCCTTCGATCACGTGCCAATCATCCTCGTCGCGAACACTTTTCCACTCGAGGACCTGGACGTAGAAGCTGGCCAATGCGGCCGGATCCGGGCAGTCCAGGACTGTGTAGTCCATACCGATGTTCGGGCGCGTCACTGTGCCTTCTTCTCCTGAACTTTCTTACGCACGAACAACAACGGAAGAACCAGCGTCGCAACGGCGGTTACCAGCCACACGACGACGGTTCCCAGAATCCACGTCGAGACACCGGAGATCGACAGATTGGAGAAGAGCGACGCCACCAACAGCGCGACAAATGTCGACACCAATCCGATTCCGCCGAGAAATGCCGGTGCATGGCGCTTTGCCACCGTGGCGATGAACGGCGCCAGGACCGACTGCGCAATCGCAAAGATCACGACCGCAACGATGAATCCGGATGTGGGCGCCGAGAAGCCCGAAAGAATCAACGACGCAACTAGAAGCCCGACAGCGGCAGAACCCAGGAAGATCGCGGCGCGAATCAGGAAGCTGATCATTTGTTGATCCTATATGTCGGATATCAAGGAGAACAGATATTCACAATCCCAGAGATTCCTGCACCTCTCGCAATGTCCGGGCAGAAGATCGGAGCCCCGAAGCCTCTCCTTCCGATAGCGGTACTTCGAGGACTCGGCCGGCACCAGCACGACCAACCATCGTGGGAAGGGACAGGCAAACGTGCTCGAGTCCGTGGACGCCGCTCTGCAAAGTCGACACCGGCAGAACCCGTTGTTCGTCCCGCAACACGACTTCCGCGATGAATTCGCTCGACAATCCGATGGCGAGGTTGGTCGCACCCTTACCCTCGATGATCTCGTAAGCACTCTCGACTACAGACTTCGCTACTTTCGCGCGTAGGTCGGGGCCGAGGACGCCACCCGACGGTCCCACGAACGAGGTTGCCGGCACTCCGCCGATGGTTGCGCTCGACCAGAGCGGAATCTCGGAATCCCCGTGCTCGCCCACGATGAAGGCATGAACGTTCTCCACCGCGACTCCGAGTTCGGTAGCCAGCAGGAATCGCAATCGGGCCGTGTCCAGCACGGTCCCAGATCCGAAAATTCGGCCGCGGTACGACGGTCCCGCAGCCTGGATAGCTGCGTAGGTCGCCACGTCGACCGGGTTGGTGACGAAGAGAAGGACCGCGTCCGGTGACACCGCCAACAGTTGTTCGGTCAGTGTCTGCGCGATCTTGACGTTCACCGCGGCAAGTTCGAGCCGCGACTGACCGGGATGCTGTTTGGCGCCCGCGGTGACGACGACCAAGTCGGATCCCGCGGTGACCGAGATGTCATCGCCTCCGTCGACAGTGCACGGCGGTGTGAACTGGGTGCCGTGGTTGAGATCGAGAACTTCGGCCCGGACCTTTGCGCTGTTGGTGTCGTAGAGGGCGAGCGCGTCGGCCGATCCGCGTATCAGGCACGCATACGCAATTGCGGTGCCGACACTTCCCGCACCGACAACGGACACTTTTCGTCTGGATGAACGATTCGGCGTCGTCATGGGTAAATGGTGCTCGCTCGATAACGATTTCGCAGTACAACGGATTGCCAGTCTCTTCTCAGGGTTTGGATGCAGACCTCTCAGAATCGACGTGGATGATCGCTGACATGGCTGAGGTAACCGTTCTTGCAGTTGGCGGCACCGGCGAATCCCACGTCGGCGACCACGGCGCCCGTGTGCGCGGACTCCTCAGTGCCGTCACCGACGAACTCGACAGTCGATTCGATTCTCGCTGGGTCGCTTATCCCGCATCGTACGGTCCGGTCGCCGACGGTGGCCTGAGCTTTCGGCACAGCACCGCGATGGGTGTGAAGGCCCTCACCGCCGAAATCGCACAGACAGACGGCCCGGTCATGCTGATCGGATACTCACAGGGATGCACCGTGATCCGCTCGGCTCTTCCGACGCTGAACCGCGCCAACATCATCGGAGTCGGACTGATCTCCGATCCTCAACAACCGGCAGGCGTGATCGAAGGTTGTGAGGGACACGGAGTTGCCGGCGACGGACCCGAGATCCAGCCGTGGATTCCGGTCAAGTGGATCGGGCACCCGCAGGACATGATCTGTAATGCCAGCGACGACAGCTACATTCGCGACATCGCAGACTTGACGCGCTGGATGTCCTTCTCGCAGGCACGCGTGTGGGCAGGAAAGGTTTGGGAACTACTTCGTAGCAATGCTTTCCAGAATGCGCAGAAGACTCGTTTCAGTCCCAAACAGTGGCGTACCGATCTACGACGTATTCGCACCGCGTTCCTCGAAGTACTTGGTTACCTGCCGACGAAGTTGAACCTGAACCGATTTCAGCTCAAGAACCCTCGCGGCGGTAGACACATCAGCTACGCGATCGAACCTCTCGACGAGAGCGGACTGACCGGGTGTGAGCTTCTGGCGTCGTGGATGAAGGTCCACGCGAGCGGCGTCGGGCAGCGCATTCACGCGGCCTGACCTTTACCGTTAGTTTACCTAACGAACCCCGGCGAGCCATTCGACGCCTCTACGTTCCTTTCATGCAACTGAGCAGAATATTGTCGTGCGCCGCCGTGACCGTCGCACTCCCCCTCACCGCCCTGGCGGCCCCGGCCGCCGCATCGCCAACCGGCAGTCTCGACTGGTCCGGTTCGTTCGGTAGTTCAGCGCCCCAGCCGGTTTCGACGTTCGACGTCCAAGCCCACCGCGGCGGGCTCGGCCTGTACACGGAAAGCAGCCTGGCCGCGTTCGCGAATGCCCTCGAAATGGGCGTCAGCACACTGGAACTCGATACCCAGATCACCGAGGACGGGATCGCTGTCGTCACGCACGATCGTAAGATCTCGAACAAGAAATGCCTCGACACCGAGCCCGCAACTGCGGGTGACCCGGAGTTCCCGTACGTCGGCAAATTCGTCAACACGCTGAGCCTGCAGCAGATCAAGACCATGGACTGCGGCACTCTCCCCCTTGCCGGATACCCTGAACAGCAGAATGTTCCGGGAGCGAAAATGCAGACGCTCGAAGAAGTGCTTGCCCTGGTGAAGTCGTACAACGCACCCGGAATCAAGCTCAACATCGAGACCAAGGTGGAAGCGGGAGCGCCTCACGAGACCGCCCCGCGTGAGCAGTTCGTCTCTGTAGTCCTCGATACGATCCGGGCAGCCGGATTGTTGGACAGCGTCACCATTCAGAGCTTCGACTGGGGCTCGCTCATGCTCACCCGTCAACTCGCGCCGAGTGTCCCCGTCGTTGCGCTCACAAACGGCGACTTTCTCCAGGTAGGCAAGGACGGAGCGTCACCGTGGCTCGGCGGTCTGGACATCGATGATTTCGGTGGCGACGGCATCGCGGCGGTAGCAACCTTTGGTGCCTCCGCCTACTCCCCCGTCCAAGGAACTCCGCAGGGCGGAAAGGTCGGGGATCCCGGTTTCACCCTCTATCCGACAGCCGACATGATCGCGAGCGCACATGCGCGTGGCATGAAGGTCATCCCGTGGACCGTCGATGATCCCGCTACCATGCACGCCCTGATCGACCTCGGTGTCGACGGGATCATCACCGACTACCCCGATCGTCTCCGAGCCGTTCTGGCCGAGCGAGGCATGCCACTACCTGCACCTGCGGTCAAGAAGTAGCCTCCACCGCGCACCGAAGCAGGTACCTGAACAGGTACTACGGCCGATGTCCCCGGGGTCCGGTCGGCCGCATCCTGGACAGGTACTTGCTCGGGTGATCGGAGGTGAATTCTGATGATGTCTTTGAAGGATCAGTTGGACAACTGCGAATACCTACTTGCCGACGCGGAAATGGCCGGCGACTGGAATGCGGTCCGGCGATTCAGGGAATACCGGCTCAGGCTCGTTCGACAACTGTGCAGGCAAAGGGCCGCCGGCCTCTGCGCCTAGAGGCCCGACCTCCGTATCTGAGCTGGTCCCTCTGGGCGGTTACGATCCGCCGTCGCCCGAGTCACAGTCGGGTGCTCTCACCAATTGAGCTACAGAAGGTATGGACCGCAGCGCTTTTCGACTGCGATCTTTCTCTGCCGAACCATACGGGCCCGCATCTCGTCCGCGCTACTGATTTTCGAGTAGACGATCTACACCGACCACCGCTGTGAGTTCGGTTTCCGCGTCCCCGCGGGGACGTCCTCGGCAAGGCCACACCGAATCACCGCTGACCAGCAGTCGATGGAATGATGACCTGCGTGTCCATGTCTCCACCGCTGCCCGTCAAGAACGGGGTTGGCCCGACGCGCCTACGCATCCCGCTCTCGGGGCCGTGGGCGACGATCGCCGAGTACGTCGTGGCCAAGTTCGACCATCTGGACGCCGAGAACCTGTATCGGCGGTTCGACGACGGCGAGTTCGTGGGTATCGACGGCCAGTCGCTCTGCCGGAGCACAGAACTCAGTGCGCACCGGTTCGTCTGGTACTACCGCGAGTTGCCGGCGGAGGACCCGGTGCCGTTCCACGAGGAGATCCTGCACACCGACGACGATCTCGTCGTCATCGACAAGCCACATTTTCTCCCGACCACTCCGAGCGGGCGATACCTGCGTGAGTCGGCGCTCATCCGCCTGCGGGTTCGTCTCGACAACCCAGATCTGACCCCGATCCATCGACTCGACCGCGGCACCGCAGGGGTGGTGATGTTCTCGGCCCGCCCCGCGACGCGCGGCGCGTACCAGTCACTGTTCGAGAAGCGTCAGGTCACGAAGGTTTACGAGGCGGTGTCGGCGCGACCGACCCGGCGGGGCCGGGATGCACCAGCGCTCGACGTCCCTCTCGTTTACCGCAACCACATCGAAGCTCGACGCGGCCAGTTGCGAGTCGTCGTCGACGACAGCCGTGAACCCAACTCCGAGACCATGATCGAGGCGCGAGGGATGGGCGTGAGCGCCTCCGGACGTGCTGTGCTGCACACGGTTCTACGTCCGCAGTCCGGACGGATGCACCAGTTACGGGTGCATCTGGCAGCTCTCGGCACCGGGATCCTGGGCGACCGGCGATACCCCGACCTGCTTCCCGACGCCCCGGACGATCATTCCCTCCCACTCCAATTGCTCGCGAGGGAACTCGAATTCACCGACCCGCTGTCGGGGAAAGCGCGGCGGTTCGTCACCCGTCGGACGCTCAGCGAGATGCCCGTGGGGTGACGACCAGAAGCCGCGGATTTAGACGTTGAAGCGGAACTCGCTCCTGGGCGTTTGCAGGAATTGGTGCGATCAAGAAAAGCCTGCGATCAGGCAAAAGGGCGGTTGACAGTGTTGGACAGGATGTGACGTTCTCGGCACTTCTGCGTACCGACTGCGTACTCTCCGGGCAACGCCATAGAGTGCCGGGCATGACTGACGAACACGCAGACCTTGTCCAGCTTGCTGAGTCGATCGGCCATTCCATTTCCGTGGCCGGCCGCGTCTGGTCGATCCTTCGTGGATCGTCCGACCACCAGCGGCCCGTCTTCGTATCGGACAACCTCGATGAGGCTCGCAACTATCTCGCGCAGCGGACGGCAGGCGTCTGGTGGCACCTCGACATGGATGATCCGACGATCCGGGTTGAGCATCCCAAAGGATCGGGAACCACGACGACGGCGCTGATTTTCGACATGAACGACCCTGATGCAGCTCCAGTATTAGTTCACGGCGGCGTCGGCGGCGAGGCCACTTCCGGATCGATATTCTCCGTCATGGTTCGCGACGGTCAGGTGCCTAGCATCGGGCACTGGTACAAGTAGTGCGGCACTTAAGACTGCGCGACCCCTATGCCATTCATGCCGCCGCGACCGCAATGAAGTCGACCACCTGCGGATCGGCGTACACCCCTTCGGTGCCGACTACGAACTCGAACAGTCCTGGGTAGGACGTCCGGAGATCGTCGGGCACGGGATTCGATTCGATGTCTGCCCACAGCAATCTTTGCTCGTTCGACAATCCGACCCACCAACTCTGCAGTTCGATCAGCACACCGTCGACGTAGTCGGCTACGTCATCGGGAAGGTGAAAGTGCTCGACATCGTTGATATCGGCAAACCATAGCTCGGCGAGCTTGGCTCCTTTGGTGAGTATCTCGTCGACGGACTCGCTCGGAATCTCGGCGCGGGGACAGGCGAAGAGAACGCGGCGGCCCGGCTATCGAGCGCGGTGAACCAGCTCGTGATCTGATCGACAGCGGGAGTGGGCGATTCGCCACGGGTCGTCATGGGGTGATTCTAAGAGTGTCGGATTGTTCGCCCGCATGACCTCTGCTGTCACGGGTCGAGTAATGGGATAGTAATCTGTTCGGGCACCCTTTCCTTGCCAGGTCCGGGCGCGCGGCTCGTCGGCGACGCGGCCACATGCCATTCCGGCGGGCCCTTGATCTCGTGCCGTTTCCTTGTCCGTTCCGGCACGTATGGCCTACCTCTCCAGATCTGCCGGGCCGGGTAGGCCACCTAGACTGCGTACCTAAGCCAATCAGCGGGCGGGGGTGCGCATGGTTCGCTCTGGGAGGTAGTCACTCACACTCCAGAGCGAACCGCCCAGACTGCGCGTTGACGGGAAATCAAGGGCTCGTCACGCGCACGGCCTGCCCGCGGTGTTACTGACGAACACCGTGGGCAGGCCACCCGGAGTGCGGAAGAACTCCGTTCATCCGCACAAGAATTGGTCGGCCTCGCCTTATCTCCTGAAGCTCCACGCCGAAATTCCGTCGGCTATGGCTCCACGAGCCCTAGCGTGAGGGCGTCGCCAACGGAATCGCGTGCACGTCCATTGGCTTCCTTCCTGGCAGAGCTCTTGCGGAACTCCTCCTGAATCTGGCAAGTCCTTCGAAGGCTAAAACTGCACGATGCGCTGCGACGTCACCGGGATTCATCGGTAAGGAACGCTCATGACCTACGTGAACGCTTCAGTCTGCTCAATCCCTCACTCAACCTGTCGACATCCTTCGCCCCTCGCCTAACACTGTGCGCCAAGTAGATCGAAGTTGTCGCCAGATCTCGATGCCCAAGCGCAGCCTGCACGTCGCGAATGTCTGCGCCGAGGTCACAGAGCGACGTCGCGAACCGGTGCCGCAGTGTGTGCAGCGTGTACGGGAGGCCGATCCCTTTCAAGTGTGCCGACGCTATCTGCGTAACCACGTTCGGAATAACCGGCTTGCCGTTTGGGCGCCGGAAAATCAGGCCTTGCCGATGTAGGTACCCATCGAGTTCAGCGAGCACTTCAGGCGATACTCGGACAACTCGATCCGCTCCCTCTTTGCCGTGAACCGTCAAGAACGCGCCGCCTTCCACATCAATCCGGATGTCGTCTCTCGCAACTCGCGCAATCTCCGCCGCCCGTAGGCCGCAGTACCCGGCGAGCAGTAACCACGTGAACAGCTGATGATCGTGGCGCGACGCAATCAGTGCGAGCTCGAGATCCTTCTCCGGTATCGGTCGCGGGACCCGCCTCGCAATTTTCGGCATCACGAGATTCTTCGCGGGATTCTCGGCGATCAGTTCCGAGTCGTGCGCCCACTCGTAAAAGGCACGGACATGCGAGCTGTAGGTCTGCACGCTCGACATTGAGACGCGGAGACTCTGTTGCCATCGATCGAGGTCTTCTACGGTCGCGCCGAGGAGAGGTTTGTCTAGAAACTCCGATAGTCGATTCAGTTGTCCGCGACGGTGATCCATAGTCGACGGCTGCACGTTGCGACGGTTCAGGTAGGAGATGTGCTTGGTTATCGTTTCATCGTTCACGACCGAATCATGGACTCACCGAGCAAGTGTGATCACCGGAGGTTGCCTACCGTTAGTCCTCGTGGTTGTGATCACATCCGGTCGCCCCATAGAAGCTAGCAGTCGTACAATCCGACCGATCTTCCTGTTACGTCCAGTGCGTCTGGTTTGATACCGAGTTATGACGACGCAGAGTTCAGGGCCAGACCTAAATCCGGACGCCGCTTGGCAGGATGGATATAACCTCGGCCTCGCCCACGGAGAAAAGCTCGCTGGCAAGCCGAGTGTCTGGCCCTGGATCCTGCTCGGCGCTGGTGTTGTCATCGGCATTGAACTCATGGTGGTCATTGCAGCTTTCGTCGGTGTCGCAGCGTTCTCAGCTTCCTGACGCGACCCAGCCCAACCTGTCCCCACCCCCCACCCCATCGCGCGGGGTCGGGAGGGTAAGGGAAGACTGGCTCGGGCCCGCACAGACAACAAGACGCCCCACCTCGCAACGAGGTGGGGCGTCTTTGCATTCCGAAAGGTCGTTGGCCGCTACGGCAGATGCACAAGGCGGCGGGAGGCAATTCCACTATCCGCCTCGCCGAGCGCCTGAGCTTCTTTGCCGAGCACAGCGTCAAGCATGTCCGCCACCAAGCTTTGGGAGGTGAGTCCAAGCTTCTCAAACGGCCAACTCCTATGCCCAGTCAGCTTTCCATCGAGCACTGGCACGGAGTACAGCACGTCGTCTCCGCCGTAGATCCCGACTGTGGCACCTGCGCCAGGCCCTAACTGTTCCTCAACCCATCCGAGTGTGTCTGAGCCAACGACGGCGATCAGTATGCGCTCGGTCGTGACGGAGATCGGCTGACGAGACTTAAGATCAGCGTCGTTTCCAGATAAAACGCCACTTACGAGACGGTTTGCTGCCTCAAGCCGATCCTCTGAATCGTCATCGAGGATTCGAACAAGGTACTCATCACCCTCGGGGTCGATGTAGTGATGCTGTTCGTGGATCCATCGCTTGGCATCCGGGTCGGCGCCAGCGAACTCCAGGATCTCGTCCGTGTCAGCCATCAGCTCAGGCAAGGTCTTCCGGCCCCCGATCAGGTCGGGGATCTGCGGCGACGACAAGGACCATCCGTAGTCGGGACCATACGACGTGTAGATGATATGCAGGTCAGCCATTGCCGACCACCTTCCTTGCTTCCTCGATACTCAAACCGACTTGTACGACCAGAATATTTCTGACGACACCCGGAGCGATCGTTACCCCATTGTGGAACGCCCAGAGTAGGTCAGGTCTTCCCTCGGACCTCAACTTAGTATGACTTCCAGATCCGCTCTTGGGTACTGGACGGTAGCCGAGCTGCTTCTTGAGGATCGATTTCAGCTTGGTTGCCTTGTAGGAGGGAAAACCTCCGTTGTTCACCATGACGAGAACGGATCTTGCTCGACGCAGCGGCGGGTACCCTGACTCATGTCGACATCAACCTGTCGGCCGGGCCCTGGAGATGTTTGCCGCATCTGCCGGGGCTGATCTTTTGCAGCCCCGGAATCATCGCACGCTGCAATTCATCAGCATCATCCGAACCGGGCTAATCGGTCGGAGAACCCACAAAGGCCCCACCTCGGTGCGAGGCGGGGCCTTTGTTGTGGGGCTACTGCGCGAGATCGGTTCGTTTGCCGCGGCCAGGGCGGTTGGCGTTCCATTTGTCGATTGTCTCGGGTAGCCAGCCGCGTACGGAGCCGCGAGGGATGGTGCCGTCGTCGTTGACCGGGCCCCCGACCCCACCGCTGGATGCGATGAGATCGGGGGCGTTGTCGTGCGAGTGCAGGGGTCGGGCGGGGTCGGATAGTATGGTTGCGCTGCGGCGATCGAGGGAGTCGGTCCGCCGCGCACG
>NZ_JAJHVW010000020.1:0-53628 GCF_027583855.1 Rhodococcus sp. BH5 | reverse complement strand
CAGCGTCCGAAGCATCGACATGACCGGGGTGATTCCACTGCCGCCACTGATCAACAACACCCGACGCGGGCGGTCGACGGGAAGGGAGAACACCCCGTCTGCCTGCGAGAGGCTGACAACGAGCCCGGGCGCTGCGTTGGCGTACAGATACTGCGACACCAAGCCACCCGGATGCGCTTTGACGGTGAGCTCGATCAGCCCGCTGCGCGTAGACGCGCCCCCGGCCGGCGAGTAGCAGCGAGTGTGACGAACACCGTCGATCACCACGCCCAACTGCACGAACTGGCCCGCCTGAAAACCGCGCCACTGGCGCGTCGGGCGCAGCGTGAGAGTGACGGAGTCAGCCGTCGGATGGTCGACAGCGACAACCTGCGCGCGAATGTCACGAACGGTCGCCATCGGGTTGACCAACTCGAGGTATCGGTCGATCTGATGTGGAGCAGCCATGGCTTCGATCAGTCCCACCAAGGACAGTCCGCGCCGAGGTGTGGACTTCGGTGTCGTGTTCTCAGGAGCAGATGCGATTGTCATGACCCTCCTCGTACTTCGATTGCCGGGTATCTCGATTGCTGGGCTAGCTTCCCCCGACTGCGTGAATTCAGTGTACAAATGTTCACCGAAGATAGTGTGACAGGTGCACACAAGTACATGTCAACAAGAATGTGATCCGAGTTACACGAGTTGCCGAAAGGAGCCGGAATGCCTGTACCTACACTCGACGTCGTGACGAAGGCCGGACCGGTGAACCCCGAGCGCAGGGAACCCGACAACAGGGAACCGGAAAGTCGTGCCGCCAAGAAGGAACGCACACGCCAAGCGCTCCTGGACACTGCCATGGACCTCTCGGCCGATCGCGGCTTCGCCGGAATCAGCCTGCGAGAGGTAGCCAGGGAAGCCGGGATCGTTCCGACGGCGTTCTACCGCCACTTCGCTTCACTGGAGGACGTCGGTGTCGTCCTCGTCGAAGAGAGCATGCGTATGTTGCGCCAGATGCTGCGCGACGCAAGGCGCAATCCCAGCACCAAGGACGCCGCTACGTCCCTGGGCATCCTTGTGCGACAAGTGCATACACACGAGCGACAGTTTCGGTTCCTCTGCCGCGAACGCTACAGCGGCGTCAGTGAGGTACGACGTGCGATAGCCACTGAAATGCGGTTGTTCGTCAGCGAACTGACCATCGACCTCTCCAGAATTGCCGGACTGGAAAGCTGGTCGTCGGACGATCTGGAAATGGCTGCCGACCTGATCGTCTCGACGATGTTCAGTGCTGTCGTCGAACTGCTGGACGCCGGGACCGCCGGGTATCGCGACGAAGCCGCCGTCATCACACGAGCCGAGAAGCAACTGCGAGTCATCATGCTCGGAATGGCCACCTGGAATCCACCTCGAAACTGACCTCGGGTTCACCTTTTCGACGTACGGTGAGAGTCATGTCTTCCACGAGTACATACGAAATCCCCGTTGGCGACCTCACCTTCGACGTACTGATCTCGGGCCCGGACGACGGCATTCCGCTGGTAGCGCTGCATGGCTTCCCGGAGAGCGCCGCATCCTGGGGCAAGGTCACACCACTGCTCACCGCAGCGGGCTACCGCGTAATCGCACCGAATCAGCGCGGTTACTCCGCCGGCGCACGCCCCGAAGGGGTGGATGCCTACAAGATCGAGCACCTGGTAGCCGACGTCGTCGGATTGCTCGACGCGCTCGGCCTGTCCGACGCGCATCTTGTCGGTCACGACTGGGGTTCGGCGGTCGCCTGGCAGGTCGCCGGTCGCCATCCGAACCGGATCCGCAGCCTGACGGCGATCTCGGTCCCCCACCCCACCGCCTTCGGTTGGGCACTCCGCGAGGACGAGGACCAAAAACAACGCTCGTCGTACATCGGACTTCTCCGACAGGAGGGCAAAGCCGAGGAAGTGTTGTCGGAGGACAACTTTCGCCGGCTGCGCGCCATGTTCGACGGCCAGATCGATCCTGAATTCGCCGACGAGCACATTCGTGTCCTGAGCGGGGAGGGCGCGCTGACCGGCGCCTTGAACTGGTACCGCGCGATGACCCGCGACTTCGGCGACATCGATCGCACCACCGTGCCGACCACGTATGTCTGGAGCACCGGCGACACAGCGCTCGGCCGCGCAGGCGCAGAACGCTGTGGTGAATTCGTGGACGCCCCCTACGAGTTCGTCGTGCTCGACGGCGGAAGTCACTGGATTCCGGAAGAGCGAGCCGAAGAGTTGGCCGAGGCGATCCTCGCACGTGCAGGATCCTGATCGCCGCGACGAATTCGGCTCTATGTATGTTGTCATACATAGAGCCGAATTGATTCCATCACCAGGAGTTCTGCGATGACCGAGACCGTTGCACCACCCCATCCTTTCGACGCTGCTGTCGGATTGACGCCACTCACCGCCGGCTTGTCGACCGGCGAGACCAATCCGGCGTACAACAACATGGTCGGGCCGTTCGGCGGCGTCACCGCTGCCACGTTGCTCGAATCTGTACTGAAGCACCCCGAACGCCTCGGCGATCCGCTGTCGTTGACCGTCAACTTTGCCGGTCCGATCACCGAGGGCGCCTTCGAGATCTCCGCCCGGCCGGTGCGCACCAACCGCTCGACGCAACACTGGTCCATCGAACTTTCTCAGGACGGAACCGTCGCCACTACCGCGACGGCAGTGTTCGGTACCAGGCGTGAAACCTGGTCGTCTACCGAGATCACGATGCCGGAAGTTCCGTCGGCCGAAGACGTTACGCTGCTGCCGTTCCCCGAGTTCATCGCCTGGGCACAGAACTACGAGATGCGCTTTGTCGAGGGTGCGATCCCCGACCTGGAGTCGGGCGAGCATCCCGACTCGACAACGACGCTCTGGGTGCGCGATCAACCGGCACGCGCTCTCGACTTCACGTCGCTGACCGCACTGTGCGATGTCTTCTTCCCACGAGTTTTCTTGCGCCGAGGCAAGATGGCTCCGGCTGGGACGGTCTCGATGACCATCTACTTCCACGCCGACGCTCAGACGCTGACCGAACAGGCAGACAATTCCGTGCTGGGAACCGCGCGGACCCAACGGTTCGGCAACGGGTACTTCGATCAGTCGGCCGAAATTTGGGGCAGTGACGGCGCATTGCTCGCTACGACACACCAGTTGGTCTACTTCAAGGATTGACGGGAAGCGCACTGTCCCCTTCCGGCGCTTTCACCATCGACAATGCGGCAAGACCGACGCCGAGAACCACCAGCAGTCCGATGATGCCGGCACGGTCTGCACCGAAGAGCCAAGCAAACAGGCCGAACAGTGTCGGCGCCAAAAACGACACTGCTCGGCCTGTGGTCGCATACAGGCCGAACATCTGACCTTCACGCCCAGGCGGGGTGATGCGCGCCAAGAAGGTTCGTGCCGAAGACTGAGCGGGCCCGACGAAGAGGCAGAGCGCGAGACCGAAGATCCAGAACATCACCGGCCCTGACACCGCGATCAATATTGCGCCGACCACGATCATCGACGCCAGCGAGACGGTGATGACCTGTTTCGGTCCGATCCGATCGTCGAAACGTCCGGCCACCAATGCACCGATTGCGGAAATCACGTTGGCCGCAACACCGAACAACAGCACGTCGGCCGCACTGATCCCGTAGACGTTGACAGCCAGCACGGCTCCGAAGGTGAACACGCCCGCGAGACCGTCACGAAAGAGCGCGCTCGCGATCAGGTACCAGATCGTGCGCCTGTCGACGTTCCAGAGTTCGCGCAGATCGCGCCACAACACCCGATAGGAGTCGAGGAACCCGGCCTTGGACGCTCCCGGATCGACCGCGGGGCTGGGCAACTCTGGAACCTTGAAGAACACCGGAATTGCGAAGACCGCGAACCACACTGCAGCCAGCAGTGCCACCATCCGGATGTTCATGCCGCCGTCGGTGGTCAATCCCAGGAATCCCCGAGTGTCACCGTCGCCGACGATGAACCCGAAGTAGCACAGCAACAGCAGCACGATTCCGCCGAAATATCCCATGGCCCAGCCGAAGCCGGAGACTCTACCCAGATTCTCCGGTGTCGACACCTGCCGCATCATGGCGTTGTAGGGAACGCCGGCAAGCTCGAAGATCACCGAACCGATTGCGAGCAGAACCAATCCGAGCCACAGATAGCGGTAGTTGTCCTCGACGAAGTAGAGGCCCGCCATCGAGAGCACGGTGATGCCGGTCAGTATCGCGAGCGAGAGTTTACGTTTACCCGACGCATCGAAACGTTGTCCGGTGATCGGAGCGAGAATCGCGATGAAGAAGCCGGCGATTCCGAGTGCCCAGCTGAGCCACGTAGTTGCCGAAATCGTGCCGGGAAGGTCGTCACCGACCGCGTCGGTGAGATAGACCGAGAAGACGAACGTGAGGATCACTGCGTTGAATGCGGCCGATCCCCAATCCCACAGCCCCCATGCGAACACTTGACTCTTCGTGGCCGCACCGCCGATGCCTGCGGGTGGCTCTGCCTGCGTGCTCGTGGACTCGGCGCTCATACGGCGAAGCCTAACTGCGCGCGGGCGACTCGGCGCCTCTCTCCGAAGTCAACATACAAGACGCTCTATGCACCCGAGTTAGTACGCACTTAGTTGCATAGGCACCTGAGTGCATAGATACTTTTTCCATGGCACTCGAACATGCGTTGCTCGTCTCCCTTTCCGAACAGGATGCGTCGGGATACGACCTCACACGCCGGTTCGACAAGTCGATCGGCTTCTTCCACAGCGCGACGCACCAGCAGATCTACCGAGTCCTCAAGCGAATGGACGAGGCAGGCTGGGTGGAGGTGGAGGCCATCGCGCAGGACGGCCGACCGGACAAGAAGATGTACCGCGTCAGCGATGCCGGCCGCGCCGAACTGACCCGATGGATCGCAGAGCCGTCCGAACCGAACCACCTGCGCAACGAGTTGGCCATCAAGATCAGGGCCGCTGCGCACGCCGATCTCCCCGCTCTACGACGCGAAGTCGCTCGCCACCGCGACGGCCACGCCGCCCGCCTCGACGTCTACCGACTCATCGAAAAGCGTGACTTCCCCAATCCAGCAGCGCTTTCCGGCTCTTCGCTGCACCAGTACCTCGTACTTCGCGGCGGCATTCGCGTCGAGGAAGGATTCACCGACTGGTGCCAGGAAGTTCTGGACGCACTGCCCACTGGCGAGTACGCCACCGAAGACACTGGCGAGCCCGCCACCGAAGACACTGGCGAGTACGCCACCGAAGACACTGGCGAGCCCGCCACCGAAGACACCGGCGAGTACGCCACGGAAGGACATCTTCAGTCATGACGGATACACAGTTTCCCCGCCTGCTCGAACCGCTCGACCTCGGATTCACGACGCTGAAGAACCGCGTCGTCATGGGATCGATCCACACCGGCCTCGAAGATCGCGCGAAGGACACCGACCGCTTGGCCGAGTACTTCGCCGAACGTGCTCGTGGCGGTGTCGGCTTGATCATCACCGGCGGCTACGCGCCCAACCGCACCGGTTGGCTCTTGCCCTTCGGTGCCAAGCTGACCAACCGCATCGAAGCGCGCCGTCACCGCCGGATCACCAAGGCGGTTCACGACGCGGGTGGAAAGATCGCCATGCAGATCCTGCACGCCGGCCGCTACAGCTACCAGCCGTTCAGTGTATCCGCGTCGTCGATCAAGGCGCCCATCAATCCGTTCCGTCCGCGCAAGCTGACCGGCCGTGGGGTGCGTTGGCAGATCCGGAACTACGTTCGCTGCGCGCGTCTGGCCAAGTCCGCGGGTTACGACGGCGTCGAAATCATGGGCGGTGAGGGCTACTTCATCAACCAGTTCCTCTGCGAGCGCACGAACAAGCGCACCGACCAGTGGGGCGGCAGTTCCGAGAACCGTCGACGCATGGCAGTCGAAATCGTGCGACGCACACGCAAGGCCGTCGGCCCGAACTTCATCATCGTGTTCCGGTTGTCGATGGCAGACCTGGTCGAGGGCGGTCAGACCTGGGATGAAATCGTCTCGTTGGCAAAGGAAGTCGAAGCTGCCGGCGCCACGATCATCAACACCGACATCGGATGGCACGAGTCACGGGTGCCCACCATCGTCACCTCGGTTCCCCGAGCAGCCTTCGTGGACATCACGAGCAAGCTCGAGAAGCACGTCGACATTCCGGTAGCCGCCTCGAATCGGATCAACATGCCCGAGACTGCCGAAGAGATCCTCAACCGCGGTGACGCGCAGTTGATTTCGATGGCCAGGCCGATGCTCGCCGATCCCGACTGGGTGAACAAGGCCGAGCGCGGAGCGTCCGACGAGATCAACACGTGCATCGCCTGCAACCAAGCCTGCCTCGACCACGCCTTCGTTCACAAGCAGGTCTCCTGCCTGCTCAATCCGCGCGCGGGCCGTGAGACCACGCTGATCCTCTCCCCCACTCGGCGGACCAAGAATCTCGCCGTCGTCGGCGCCGGTCCTGCCGGACTTTCCGCAGCACTCAATCTTGCTCAGCGTGGTCATTCGGTCACGTTGTTCGAGGCCTCGGACAAGATCGGCGGACAGTTCGGGATCGCACAGCTCATTCCGGGTAAGGAAGAGTTCGCCGAAACCATTCGCTACTACACCCGCATGCTGGACGTGGCCGGAGTGACAGTCAAGCTCGAAACCCGCGTCGCACCAGCAGATCTCATCGGATCCTTCGACGAAGTCGTGGTTGCCACCGGCGTGACGCCGCGGGTTCCCAAGATCCCCGGCATCGAGAACCCGAAGGTGCTGACCTACGTCGAGGTCGTCCGAGAGGGCAAGCCCGTCGGCAAGTCCGTCGCCGTCATCGGTGCCGGCGGCATCGGCGTCGACGTGAGCGAATTCCTCACGCACCCCACTTCCCCCACTCTTCATCTCAAGGAGTGGAAGCAGGAATGGGGCGTCACCGAACCCGAAATGGCCCCGGGCGCTCTCACCACTCCGGTACCAGAACTCTCCGAGCGGGAGGTCTACCTCCTCCAACGCAAGCCAGGACGCATCGGCGCCGGCCTCGCGAAGACCACCGGCTGGGTCCACCGGGCGGCCCTCAAGAACAAGGGCGTCCACGAGCTCTCGGGCGTCAACTACGAGCGCATCGACGACGCCGGCCTGCATATCACCTTCGGTGAGAAGCACGAGAAGCCCCGACTTCTCGAGGTCGACACCATCGTCATCTGCGCCGGGCAGGAGTCGGTTCGCGATCTCGTGGACGAATTGACCGTCGCGGGTGTGGTGACCCACATCATCGGCGGCGCGGATGTCGCTGGCGAACTCGACGCCAAGCGTGCCATCGAACAGGGCACACGACTGGCCGCGAAGATCTGACCGGCTACGCTGACTGATCGTGAGCCTGCCGACACCCACAACCACAGCCCGCGCCGTAGTGACCGGCGCCTCCTCCGGCATCGGAGAGGCACTGGCCGCTGATCTGGCATCACGCGGACACTCCCTGATCCTCGTTGCCCGTCGTGGCGAGGTCATGGAGGCCCTCGCCGAGAAGCTTCGCGCCGCGCACGGCGTCGAGGTGGAGGTCCGTGCATCGGACCTCTCCGACAGCGCGGCGCGTGCCGTTCTGGTCGAGGAACTCGGTGGCCGCGACATCAGCATCCTGTGCAACAACGCCGGTATCGCCACCTTCGGGCCGATCGCCGAGCTGGACCCGGCCTACGAGCGCGACCAGGTCGAGCTCAACGCCGTTGCAGTGCACGATCTCACGCTGGCCGTGCTGCCCGGCATGCTCGCGCGCAAGTCCGGAGCCATCCTGATGGTCGGGTCCGCGGCCGGCAACATGCCGATCCCCAACAACGCGACGTACGCCGCCACCAAGGCGTTCGTGAACACCTTTGCGGAATCGTTGCGAGGTGAACTCAAGGGCACCGGAGTGAACGTCACCCTGCTCGCCCCAGGCCCCGTACGCACCGAAACCCCGGACCCGGCCGAAGCGTCGATCGTCGACAAGCTCGTCCCGGACTTCTTCTGGATCTCGAGCGAGTACACCGCCAAGGTCTCGCTCGACGGCCTGGCCGAGAACAAGATGCGCGTCGTACCGGGCATCTTGAGCAAGGCGATGTCCGTCGCGGGCGGTTACAGCCCGCGTGCCGTCGTTGCGCCCATCGTGGGCACGTTCTACAAGAAGCTCGGCGGCTGATTCACTCAAACTTCTCAGAGCAGGCCATAGCAGACCATATAGTCGGTTAATGGCGATGCGAAGAACACTGGCAGTCGGGGCAATCCTTCTTTTGACCGGAGGGTTGCCCTTACTGCTGCCCACGGCAGCGAATGCATGTTCGTGCGCATCATCGGCTACCCCGGAAGAAGCCGTGAGCGTCTCCAGCACCGTTTTCCTCGGAACTCCGACGGAGAAAACTTCGGACGGATTCGAGGACACCTACCTGTTCGACGTCAGCCGGGTCTACAAAGGCGATCTGGCATCGGTGACGTCGGTGGGGACACTCGCGAACGGGAACGGTTGTGGCACAAGCTACGTGCTCGGCACCGAGCAGCTGATGTTCGTTTCTGCGCCGTACGACGTCGACGCCGAGCACGAGGGGCACCGCTGCGGGCCGGCTACCGAAACCGGGTTCGACATCCAAGCGGCGGTCGAGTCCGTGTACGGCGCCGGTTACGCCCCGAGTGCCGGCGGAACTCCGTCCGTTGGTGTGTCCGCCGACCGATCGACGGTCATCGGCGGAGGCGCCGCGGTGGCATTGCTCGCGGTGCTCGGTTGGTTCGGATGGAAGCGCCGGCGAGCACAGTAAGTCGAGGACGTCAGGGCCGCGTCAACCTCGTTCGGCGGCGCGTCAAGTAAGCGTCAAGATCCGCCCCACCGGTGATCTTCGGGAGTAGATCTGAAGGTAGCCCGCAACACGGCGGGTCACCTTCAGGAGATCGACGTGACGCTACTCGAAATCTTCCCCTCCCTACGCGGCGCAATGACACCGCGTATGGATCCTGCGTTGTGGCCCATCAGTACTCGCCACGACCACAGCGGGCGTGTCTGCATCGGCGACGTCTCCCTCGAAGAGATCGCGGACCAGTACGGCACACCGACGTACGTCGTCGACGAGGCGGACGTGCGGCACCGCTGCCGCACGTATCGAGAGATCTTCCCCGACTCGGAGATCGTGTACGCCGGCAAGGCACTGATGATTCGAGCGATGGCTACCTGGGTCTCCGACGAGGGACTCGGGGTGGATGTCTGTTCCGCCGGTGAACTCGCCGTCGCGCTTGCCGCGGGCGTGGACCCCAACCGAATCATCCTGCACGGCAATGCCAAATCGGTTTCCGAACTGAGGGCGGCGGTCAACGCGGGTGTCGGCCGGATCGTCCTCGACTCCCCCAGCGAAGCGGTACGGCTCGCGTCGGTGTGCACCCACCGACAGAAGGTGTTGGTCAGAGTCACACCCGGCATCGACATACACGGACACAAGGCAGTGTCCACGGGCATCGTGGACCAAAAGTTCGGCCTACCAGCGTTTTCCGAAGAACTGGAACATACGGTATCCGTCGTCGCCAACGCGACGCACCTGCAGCTCATCGGCCTGCATTGCCATCTCGGCTCCCAGATCACCGATCCCGAACTCTTCCGCCCCGCGATCGAGACGATGATCGCACAGATGGACGACATACGACGCACGCATCGAATCATCCTCACCGAACTCGATCTCGGCGGTGGCCATGGGATCGCCTACGTGCCGGGAGATGCCCAATTGGATCTGACCCGCCTCGCTCACGTCATCGACGAAACTCTCGACGACGCGTGCACCCGAAACCGCTTCCCTCGCCCCGAAATCGTGCTCGAGCCTGGCCGAGCGATCGCTGCGCGGGCCGGAGTCACGCTCTATCGCGTACAGAACATCAAGTCGATCAGCGGGGGACGAACCTTCGTCTCCGTCGACGGCGGGATGAGCGACAACCCTCGGGTGTCGTTGTACGACAGCCACTACGACGTCGAACTGGTGAACCGACATTCGCGCGCACCGCTCCAGGAAGTAACCGTCGCCGGGCGACACTGCGAATCGGGCGACGAAATTGCCGTCGGAGCAAGGCTTCCCGCCGACCTACATGAAGGTGACCTGTTGGCAGTGCCGTGTACGGGCGCATACCACCACAGCATGGCCTCCACCTACAACAGCGTCGGCCGGCCGCCGGTCGTCGCCGTGCTGGGCGGGATTGCGCGGCCGTTGATCAGGCGCGAATCGATCAACGACCTGCTGGCCCGCGAGGTCGGCATCTGACCTCGCGGGCGCCTGAGCCTCAGCGCCTGCGGCGACTACCGGTGCCGAAGATGTTTCGCGAAATCTCGCGTCCCGCAGCCGAAGCCGCCGAGCGCAGGAAACTCTTGACAGCCGAGTTGCCCAAGATCTGCTCGGCGATGTTGGGGCCCTCCGGCTCGGCCGGCGGCGGTGGCGGCAGATCGGGCAGCGACGGAAGATCCAGGGACTGATCCGCCGTCGGAGCACCGGCCACCTTGGCCGTCAGCTTCTCGTACGCCGACTCGCGGTCGATGGTCTGGCCGTACTTCTGATTCAGCGGACTCGACGACGCGGCCGCCTTGATCGCGTCGTTGCCGATGGTGTCCATCAGCGACCTCGGAGGACGAATCTTGGTCCAGGCCACCGGCGTCGGCGCACCCTTTTCCGAGAGTACGGTCACGATGGCTTCACCGATGCCGAGTGAAGTCAGTGCCTTTTCCAGGTCGTAGTGCTCGGTTTTCGGGTACGTGCGGACGGTCTTGTTGAGGGCTTTCTGATCGTCGGGCGTGAAGGCACGCAGGGCGTGCTGAACCCGCGCACCCAACTGTGACAGCACCGAATTCGGAATGTCGGTCGGAAGTTGCGTGCAGAAGAACACACCGACGCCCTTGGAACGAATGAGCTTGACCGTCTGTTCCACCTGCTGAAGGAAGGCCTTCGACGCGTCCGCGAACAGAAGGTGCGCCTCGTCGAAGATGAACACGAGCTTCGGCTTGTCCAGATCTCCCTCTTCGGGCAGCGTCTGGAACAGGTCCGCGAGCACCCACATCAGGAAGGTGGAGAACATTGCCGGGCGCGCCGCCTGGGCACCGAGTTCGAACAGCGTGATCACACCGGCACCGCCGACGACACGCAGCAGATCCTCGGTTTCGAGTTCCGGTTCACCGAAGAAGGTGTCACCACCATCTGCTTCGAGGTTGACCAACGCGCGCAGAATCACTCCCGCCGTCGCCGAGGAAACTCCGCCGATACCCTTCAGATCGGCCTTGCCCTCAGCGCTCGTCAGGTGCGCGATGACCGAACGCAGATCCTTGAGGTCCAGCAGGGCCAGGCCCTGAGTGTCGGCCCAGTGGAAGATCAGCCCTATAGTCGACTCCTGGGTCTCGTTGAGGCCCAACACTTTACTGAGCAGGATCGGCCCGAAACTGGTGATGGTCGCGCGCACCGGGATACCGATTCCGTCCGTTCCCAACGACAAGAACTCGACTGGCATCCCAGCGGGAGTCCACGAATCGTCGCCCGTCTCGACTGCGCGAGCCTTCATCTTCTCGCTCGGATCCCCCGCCTTCGACAGACCCGAGAGATCGCCCTTGACGTCGGCCATCACAACCGGCACACCCGCGGCGGACAGCTGCTCGGCGATGCCCTGCAACGTCTTGGTCTTGCCGGTACCCGTCGCACCGGCGATCAGACCGTGACGGTTGATCGTCGCCAACGGAATCCGCACCCGTGCGGTGGGATCTGCCACACCGTCGATCACCACCGAGCCGAGCTCGAGTGCCCGCCCCTCGGATGAATAGCCCGCCGCGATTTCAGCGGCAGCACCCGAGGGCACCTGAGCAGCGGGGGTGGCTCTGGCCGATGCTTCGGCCTCGGCGGCAGCCGCTTCCTTCTCTGCTTCCTCAGCTGCTGCAGCGGCTTCAGCTGCAATCCGAGCGGCTTCGGCAGCGGCAGCCTTGGCAGCTTTCGCCTTCTCCGCCGGCGTCAGCGGCGCGGCTCCGTCCTTCGGATCCACGGTCATCGAAAAGCCCTCCTCGTTGCAATGCGGCGAAGTTCTTGTCATCACCCGAACGCCGTCTCACACACGTCGAGTTTCCACCGCAGACCTTATCCCGCGCCCGCGCGCACTACTGTGTTCCTGGTGCAGGACAAATTGGTATGGATCGATTGTGAAATGACCGGGCTGCGACTCGAGTCGGACAAACTCATCGAGATTGCGGCTCTGGTGACCGACAGCGACTTGAACATCTTGGGCGAAGGTGTGGACATCGTCATCCACGCCGACGACGACGCGTTGGCTGCAATGCCCGACGTCGTGAAGAAGATGCACGCAAAGTCGGGACTGACCGAAGAGGTTCGTAAGTCGACGGTCACCCTCGCCGAGGCGGAGAAAGAGGTGCTCGCGTACATCCGCAAGCACGTTCCCGTCGCCGGTACGGCTCCCTTGGCGGGTAATTCAATCGCCACCGACCGCGGATTCATCTCGCGGGACATGACGGCGCTGGACACATACCTGCACTACCGGATGATCGACGTCAGCTCCATCAAAGAACTCTCCCGCCGCTGGTACCCGCGAATCTACTTCGGCCAGCCCGAAAAAGGTCTCGCCCACCGGGCACTCGCCGACATCAAGGAATCCATCCGCGAACTCAAGTACTACCGCGGCACTGCATTCGTCGCGGCGCCCGGACCGTCGAGCGCGGAGATTGCAGCCGTCGTAGAGGGCTTGGGTCCCGCCTGACCTGCCGATTGGCTTCCTGACCGACTTTCGCGCTAGTATCTCTTTCGTCAAAGCAGCCGGGTCAAACCGGTGGCCGAGGCAATGGTGGGCGTAGTTCAGTTGGTAGAGCACCAGGTTGTGATCCTGGCTGTCGCGGGTTCGAGTCCCGTCGCTCACCCAAGCGGAACCCCCGAAGATGTCGAAAGACATTTTCGGGGGTTCTTTTGGTTTGTGCGCCAGCCCCAATCTCCCCTTCCACAGCCGGGTGAACGTATCGCTCCCCTTCTCTGACGGGGGCAGCGATACGTTCACCCGAAGTGGGTGGGGTGGCGACCGCGACAAATCGCGCGCTCCCGAGCAACCCGTGCCCGAGCTGAGCGAACGTACCTCTGGTCGCCTCAGAAAGACCGAAAGCCACTTTCGCTCGCATCGGGGTAGCTGGAATTCGCCGCAAATGGCCCAGCCGTCGATCACTCGGGCGACGGTTGCGGCTCCCAGACACCTACGACGGTCCCCTCGCGAACATGTCGCTCGTACGCCGAAACCTTGTCGTGGATGACGTTCAGGTTTTCCTGCATCGCAGCGATCCTGGATCGAATCAACTCCTCATGCGACTGTAAAAGTGAAAGCCGTTCCTTCTCGTTTCCCGGCCCTGACCTGACGAGTGCGGCGAATTCGCGGATCGTTGCGATCGGCATACCCGAGTCTCGGAATCGATTGCACAGCTTCAACCAAGAGACATCGCTTTCGGAGTACACCCGACGCCCACCTGCCGAGCGCGCCACCTCGTGAACGAGCAATTCCTCACGTTCGAAGTATCGAAGGGAATCGATACTGATTCCGGTCTGGACAGCGACGTCACCGATTGACAGTTCGCGCATTACCTGGCGACCTTTCCTTGACCTGGAGTGCACTCCAGATTTTACGGTCGCAGTCATGAATTCCATCCAGCGCAAAATCAGCACCGGATACTCCCGAGTCTCCACTGCCGACGACGTACTTGCCGGACAAGATTTAACAGGCACTACGGCTTTGGTCACCGGCGGGTACTCCGGACTCGGATATGAGATTTCGCAGTCACTTTCTTCGGTCGGCGCGCGAGTTGTAGTTCTTGCCCGCCGACCAGAACAGGCACGGAGGGCGGTGGCCGACCTTCCGGGTATCGAAGTGCGAGCGTGCGACCTGTCGGACCCGAGCAGTGTCAGATCGTGTGCGCGAGAAATTCTCGAATCCCGGATCACTCCGGACATCATCATCTGCAATGCGGGGGTCATGGCCTGCCCGGAACTCCGTGTCGGCTCCGGATGGGAATCACAATTCGCGATCAATCACCTCGGGCACTTTGTACTGGTGAACCTGCTTGTGCCAGCCATGCCCGCAAACGGTTCTCGCGTAGTCGCTGTCTCGTCGGCGGGACATTTTCTGTCGGGAGTGCGTTGGAATGACATACATTTCCGCAACGGTTACGACCGCTGGCTTGCGTACGGTCAAGCCAAGACTGCAAATGCTCTATTCGCTGTACAGCTGGCGAACTCCGGTGCTTCACGCGGTATCAGTGCGTTCTCCGTCCATCCCGGGAGCATCCTCACTCCCCTTCAACGTCACTTCTCGGCATCGGAGAAACACGATCTCGGATGGACGACGTCGAATGGCGACGCCGTGCCGGGGTTCAAGACTCCCTCCCAGGGCGCCGCTACAACGGTGTGGGCAGCGACGGCACCGATACTCGCCGATCACTCCGGCGCGTATCTCCAGGACTGCAACATCGCGGACGTCGCGCAGACTGATGACATGAGCGTCGGCGGCGTGAAGCCTTGGGCTACCGATCCCGCCGACGCACGCAGATTGTGGGCACTGTCCGCTGAGATGACCGGAGTGGACGCGTTCGGTCGACGCTGACACCGAGCGAACGTACCTCCCGTCGCCTCAGATAGACCGAGAGGCACTTTCGCTCACAAAAGGTGTGCAGATGCAGAAATGCCCCCAACCGGACGGTCGGGGGCATTCTGCCGTTCAAGGCTTCAGGGACGAACTCAGACGTCCGCGTTGCCGGTCTTCCAGACGCTCCAGGGGATGTTCCAGTCACCGAGGCCGTCGGTGCCGGAGAGAGTGCCGCCGACGGTGTTCTTGACGACGACGATGTCCCCACGCTTGGTGTTGTCGTAGACCCACTTGGCGTTGGACGGGCTCAGGTTGAGGCAGCCGTGACTGGTGTTGGAGTAGCCCTGCTGCCCGACCGACCACGGCGCCGAGTGGAAGAAGATACCGCTGTAGGACATTCGGGTCGCCCAGTCGACGGGGGTCTTGTAACCCTGCGCCGAGGTGACCGGGACGCCGTACGTAGACGAGTCCATGATCATGTTCGCGAAGCGGTCACCGATGATGTAGACGCCGTTGTCGGTAGGAGTGCTGTCCTTGCCCATAGAGGTGGGCATGGTCATGACAGTCTCACCGTTGACCTGGAAAGTGACCTGCTTGGTGTTGTCGTCCGCCGTGGCGATGACGGCATCACCGATGGTGAAGGAACTCTTCGCGTCTTCCTGCCCGAAGACTCCCTTGCCGAGATTGCGCCCGTACACGTTGACGCTCACGTCGACCTTGGTGCCCGGTGCCCAGTAGTTCTCCGGACGCCAACGGACCTCACGATTGTTGACCCAGTAGAACGCACCTTCGACGGCCGGAGTCGTGGTGACGGTGATCGCAGCTTCGGCAGCCTTGCGATCGGGGATGTTCTCGTCGAACTGCACCGCGATGGGCTGACCGATGCCGACCACGTCACCCTCGTTGGGCAAGACATACGGCTTGGTGACGTTGCCGGGCGCGCTGGTGGTGAAGGACGTGACCGTCGTACTGGCGCCACCCAATCCGAATGCGCGGGCCTCGATTTTGTACTTGCGGTTGTAGCCGAGCGGTTCGGTGGTCGTCCACGACGCACCGTCGGCAGCAATCGCGCCGGCAACTGCCTTGCCGTCCTGATTGACCATCGTCACGTCGGACAGAGCGCCGTCAGCGACGTTGATCTTGACCGGGTCGCCCGGCGAAAAGCCGACAGCGCCGTCGGCAGCGGTCGAGGTGAGCTTCGGCTTGATGAGTTCGGTGAGCGGATTGGAATCGATCGGCGCCGACCCTTCAGTGCTGACGTCCTTGCCGCCCGACGTACACGCGGTCATCAGAACGAGAGCACCGAGAGACGCCGCGATCATCGCCGCGCCCTTCGACGCTCGACCGTTCCCCCCGCGCACGGACAGACCCCACCTTTGACGACTCATCGTTCGACTCCGCTTCACAATTTCTCCGACTAACTTCCGCGTCACATGCGAATCCCACTTACCGGAAGGCAAGTGGGACTTGCGGTATGACTGCGCTGCACCAATGATGCCAGGCGCGCTCGTTACCAACGGTCATGAAAGCCCACGCCGTCAGTAACGTTCAAGTATCAATCGCTCCGAACCGTCCGTTTTGTTACCGCTTTCAGCGGATTTCCTCCGATCGGACTACAGCGGTGACGCCTCCACCTGGCGATTTGCTCCCGAACCGGCGATTCGGCTAATGTTCTGTCTCGCAAGAGCGAGCGCCTATAGCTCAGTTGGTAGAGCAAGTGACTCTTAATCACTGGGTCCGGGGTTCGAGTCCCTGTGGGCGCACTTGCAAAGGTCCCCACCTTCTTCGGAAGGTGGGGATTTTTCTTTGTGTCGTGGTGGACAGGTTGTGGTGAATAGACTTCACAGTTATCGGAACCACGGCCTGGAGGATTGATGACCGAGCGCGAAACCACACCGGGCAGCGAGCTGGCATTTGCCGGGGTTGCGGGTCAGGCCGCTCTGATCCGGTCCGGAGAATTATCGGCCCGCGAGCTCACCGAGAACACACTTCGCCGTATCGAACGCCTCGATTCGACGCTCAATGCTTTTGTGCGGGTTCTCGCAGACGAAGCGCTCGACGAAGCGACACGTCTCGATCAGCGCCAGGCCGACGGCCACAGCCTGGGCCCACTGCACGGAGTCCCGATCGCGATCAAAGACGAGAACGACGTCGCCGGAACGCCGACGACGTACGGCGGTGCGGCAGCAACTCGCATCGCATCGGCCGATTCAGAGGTCGTCCGGCGGTTGCGCGAAGCCGGCGCGGTGATCGTCGGCAAGACGACGATGCCCGAGTTCGGCATCTGGCCCTTCACGGAGACTGCTGCAAACGGCTACACCAGAAACCCTTGGGACACCGGCGTATCCACGGGCGGATCGAGCGGAGGATCTGCGTCGGCCGTCGCGTCGGGCATGGTCGCAGCGGCAATCGGCGGCGACGGCGGCGGTTCCATCCGACTGCCTTCGGCGTTCTGCGGGTTGTTCGGACTCAAATCGCAGCGCGGTCGGGTGAGCACCGCGCCGAACCGCAACCTCTGGCGCGGACTCGGCACGCTAGGCCCTCTCACTCGTTCCGTCGAGGACAGCGCGCTCGTGTACGACGTGATAACCGGTACCACCGGGATCGACGACTACACAGCCGAAACGCTCCGCGCCAGCTTTGCCGAGTCAGCCGCGTCGGCGCCCGGGCCGCTTCGCATTGCAGTGTCCACCCGGAGTCCGGTCCGGGGCGTCCGCCCGTCCCCGGAGGTCGTTGCCGCGGTGCATTCGATCGCAGAGATGTTGAGCGCGTTGGGACATCACGTCGAAGAGCACGATCCCGAGTACCCGGACGCAACTGCAGCATTTCTCCCCCAGGTGCTCGGCGGCGTCCGCGACGAAGCACTGCGCGTCGATCATCCAGCGTTACTCGAGAAGCGCACACGAGCACTCGCGTCGATCGGCCGGATAGCCGCTCCCGCGCGCGTCGGGAAATTCGCTTACCGCAAAGGTGAGCGAATCGCAGCGACGGTCAACCAGGTCTTCGACACCTTCGACCTGGTCCTGATGCCGACCACGCCCGCGCTGCCACGCCCGATCGGACAACTCGAAGGAACCGGCCTTCTGTCAGCAGTCCGCAAGGCGTTGCCGATCGCCGCCTACTGTTCGATCTGGAATGTCTGCGGCAACCCGGCGGCCGCTGTGCCCGCCGGGTTCTCCGAACGCGGACTCCCCCTGAGCGTCCAACTGGTCGGGCGCAGCGGTGGTGAACCGACGATTCTCGCCGTCGCACAGCAGTTGGAAAGCACCGTCCGCTGGCCGGATTCGCACCCTCCACACTCGTGAATTCCGGAAGCGATGTAACCATCGTCACCACGATGAACACGCGTTTTGCAAACTCCTGAGCCTGTCGGCTAATGTTCTGTCTCGCAAGAGCGAGCGCCTATAGCTCAGTTGGTAGAGCAAGTGACTCTTAATCACTGGGTCCGGGGTTCGAGTCCCTGTGGGCGCACTTGCAAGAAGGCCCCCACCTCACCAGGTGGGGGCCTTCTTCATGTTCTGTCTTCGACAACTCGGGTCAGCGAATGATCTTCCGGACCACGAGTATTCCCACCACTGAACCGACTGCGATCAGCGCGTACTTCACTGCCGGCTCGTTGAGCTTGGCGAGCACCGTCTTCTTGGTGTTCTCGACCAGCCGCTTCGGGTTGGTGCGGACCGTCAGTTCGTCGAGTGTGCTCGCGAGCTGGTTACGCGCCTTCTCGATCTCGCGTTCGATGCTCTCGGTGTCCCTGGGCACGTGTCCTCCAACTTGTCTGTGTTCTGCTGCTCTGTGTGCGGGTCTGCTGTGCGGACGCAGCGCGCCGACACTTCGCTCTACCGTAGAGGAGCAGAATGCCCTCGCGCCCACCTGCCGCGCAATTTCTCGACTAACCTCGATTCCCGTGACCGAGAACAGTAGATTGTCCGCCGGCGACGTCGCGCCGGATTTCACGCTCCCAGACGCCGATGGCAACGAGGTTTCCCTTCACGATTACCGCGGCCGCAAGGTCATCGTGTACTTCTACCCGGCGGCCAGCACCCCGGGGTGCACCAAGCAGGCCTGCGACTTCCGTGACAGCCTCGCCGAGCTGAACGGCGCCGGCCTCGAAGTCATCGGAATCTCGCCGGACAAGCCCGCAAAACTCGCGAAGTTCCGCGATACCGAAGAGTTGACCTTCCCGCTGCTCTCCGATCCCGAGAAGGCGACGCTCGAAGCCTGGGGCGCGTTCGGTGAGAAGAAGATGTACGGCAAGACCGTCCAGGGCGTCATCCGCTCGACGTTCCTCGTCGACGAGGAAGGCAAGATCGAGGTGGCCCAGTACAACGTCCGGGCCACCGGCCACGTCGCCAAGCTACGACGCGATCTGTCGGTCTAACTCCCGTACCGGCTCAAGAACAGAGCCTCCGCGAAAGCGAGATTCTCGATCTCCGACGGGTCGACGCTTTCGTCGGGCGCATGAATGCGGCATTGCGGTTCCTCGACGCCGATCAACGCGATCTCCGCGTCGGGGAACTGCTCGGCCAGTGCACTGCACAGCGGTATCGATCCCCCTTGGCCGGCAAATCCGACTTCGCGGCCGTAGGCATCGGTGAGCGCGGACTTCAGCTGCGCGAAACCTGCACCCTCCGTCGAGGACGAGAACGGCGATCCCGTCGATTCCGGAACGACCTCGATGTGGACGCCCCACGGCGCCGCCGCGCGGAGGTGGTCCGTCAACAACTTCTGTGCCTGCGCCGGATCCGTGCCAGGCGGGACACGAAGATTCAGGCGCGCCGACGCGCGGGGCGTGATCGCCGCCGCCGAACCCACGACCGGCGGGCAGTCGATACCCAGGATGGTCAGCGCCGGACGAGCCCACACCTGCTCGGCGACCGAACCGGAACCAGTCAGCTGCACCCCTTCGAGCACCCCGGCGTCGGAGCGGAACTGATCGCCGTCATAACTGACACCCGCCCATTCCTGGTCGTTGGTCAAGCCTTCGACAGTGGTGTTTCCGGCGCTGTCGTGCAGCGTCGAGAGTATGTGCACCAGCGCGGTGATCGCATCGGGCGCCGGTCCACCGAAGACACCGGAGTGAATCTCACCCTCGAGCGTCGACACGTGGACCACAACGTTCGCGATCCCGCGCAATGACGTCGTGATCGTCGGCTCCCCGACTTCGGTGTTGCCGGTATCGGCGATCAGGATCATGTCGGCTGCAAAAAGTTCGGGCCGCTCTCGCACCAGATCCTCGAGACCGCCAGTGCCCATCTCCTCGGATCCTTCGGCGACGAGCGTCAGGTGGACGCTCGGATCCACACCGGCTGCGGCGAGCGCTCGCAGAGCTGTCAGATGCATGACGACGTTGCCCTTGCAGTCGGAAGCGCCCCGTCCGAACCACCGTCCGTCGCGCTCGGTGAGCGTGAAAGGCGGGGAGCCCCAGAGCTCTTCGTTTCCGGGCGGCTGAACGTCGTAGTGGCAGTACAGCAGAACGGTCGGAGCACCGCCCGGGCCTGGTCGACGCCCGACAACCGCGGCCGAACCGTCGGAGGTCTCGATCGCCTCGATATCGGCGAAACCCTGAGCCCGGAATGCCTCCAGGACCCAATGCGCAGCGGCCGCGCATTCTTCCGGCGGGTACTGCCGTGCATCGGCAACGGACTTCATCGCCACAAGTGCACTCAGATCCTCACGGGCACGCGGCATGAGTTCACCTACCGCGGTTCGCAGTTCTTCCGTCATCGTCTCCCTCTCCTCGGCATCGAATCTCGGTGTGCCCGAAGAATCTCAGTCTGCCCGAATCGGACGTAGGCAGGCGCCAGGATCGCCGTTGCGCCACACCGCGCAGCAACCTCTTCGGCTACTGGACAGTTGGTCACCTAGTATCGAGGTGTGGCAACAGCATCGGGACTCGTGTGCGCGCACCTGCGCGGTGCGTTTCGACCGATCACGACCGCCGAAGTAGGTGGCCGATGACACCGGATAATGCACAAGTCCCAAATTCGACAGAAAACACCGATAGCCTGGAAGACGTGCAGCCCACGACTCGTCACCGCGCGCGGCGACGAGTCGACCCAGCACTGGAGAATCCCCAGAGCCTCGAAGAACCGCAGGAACTGCTGCCGCGCAAGCGTCCGACGCAAGAGCGCAGCCAGCGTAAATTCGACGCACTCCTGGCTGCGTCACGGGAACTCCTCACCGATGTCGGTTTCGAATCGTTCACCTGTGAAGAAGTCGCGGCACGTGCTGACGTCCCGATTGGGACGCTTTACCAGTTCTTCGCGAACAAGTACGTCATCGTGTGCGAATTGAACCGCCAGGACCTCGTCGGGGTCCAGCACGAGCTTGCTCAGTTCGGCGGCGAAGTACCCTCGCTCGACTGGTTGCGGTTCCTGAACAGTTTCGTCGATCACATGGCCGGGCTGTGGACGTCTGATCCGTCGCGCCGCGAGGTCTGGCTGGCGATGCAGTCGACGCCGTCCACGCGGGCAACCGGAGTCATTCACGAAAAGCAGTTCGCCGAGACCGTAGCGAAAATGCTCGGCCCGTTGACGCCTCGTACGCGGCGAGATCGTCGCCTGATGATGGCGGAAGTTCTTGTCCACGTGGTGTATTCGATGCTCAATTTCTCGGTTCAGGACGGTCAGTCGCATGCCGACGCCGTCGCCGAACTGAAAAGGTTGATGATCGCGTATCTCCTCGTCGCCGAGAAGGAATCCCGCACGAAGGACTAGTCGAACGACAAAGAGCCGGTCTCCCCTTGGGAGACCGGCTCTTTCGTGTCCGGCAGTGCTACTCCGGGTCGGATTCGATGACCGCGAAAGCGCCCGCCATGTCCCCGTCGTGCGTGAGCGAAATATGAATCTTCACTCCGGTCAGGTGTTTGGCCACGTCACCGCGAAGCCGGATGCCGGGGCGCCCCCAGGCGTCCGAGACGACCTCGATCTGATTGTGGATCATTTCCCCCAGCACCGGTGGGCCGGCGAAGAGAGCAGTTGACCATGCCTTGATCACTGCTTCCTTCGCAGCCCACCGGGCGGCGAAATGTCGTGCCGGTTCGGAGCTCCGGGTAACGGCGTCTCGACGCTCGCCCGGTGTGAAGTTGTCGAGCATTGCCGTTCCCGGCCTGTTCAATTGCTCGGCGAACTCCGACACCGTCACGAGGTCGAAACCGATACCCAGAACTCCCATACCGTGACTACTACTTGCAGCCGGGCAGATTCGAGCGGTACACCTGGTCTGCGCCGAGTCGTGCGTCCTCGCTCAGCAGCATGTCCGCTTCGAGCTGACGCGACGCCTTGGCCGGCGTTCCGTCGGCACCGAGGCGACGATCCGCCGGGCGCTCGTAGAGGCTGTCGCCACCGCACATCGCCTTCGCGAGGCGACGCTGACCGTCGATCGTCCGCTGCTGGGCCGCAGCAACATAGGCGTCACGCTTGTCGGCCGGAACCGACTCGACGAATGCCTGCGGGTGCACGACTGCGATCAGTCCGGAGACGTGACCGAAGCCGAGGCTGGTCAGCAGGCCCGCGCGCAGCGGAAGATGCTCACCGAACTTGAGCGGCTGACGTGCCCACACGAGGTGCTCGAATTCGGCCATCTTGTCGTCGACGCAGTCGAGGCTGCGGTTCGGCGGGACGATGCCCTGGCTCAGTACCTGGCAGAGCCCGATCAGCTGGAAGGCTGCGGCACCACCCTTGGCGTGACCGGTCAGGCTCTTCTGCGAGACCACGAACATCGGCGCGCCTTCACTGCGTCCCAATGCCCCGGCGAGGCGCTCGTGCAGCTCTGCCTCGTTGGGATCGTTGGCGGCAGTGGAGGTGTCGTGCTTGGAGATCACGGCGATATCGTCGGCGCTCACGCCGAGAGCGTTGAGCGAGAGTGCAAGCTGTGAATCCGCTCCCCCACGTCCGGCGCCCAGTGCTCCGAGTCCCGGTGCCGGGATCGAGGTGTGGACACCGTCGGCGAACGATCCGGCCCAGGCGACCACACCGAGGACGGGAAGACCCATCTCGAGTGCCAGGTCACCGCGAGCGAGGAGAATCGTTCCGCCGCCGGCCGACTCGACGAATCCGCCGCGGCGACGATCGTTGGCCCGCGAGAAGCGGCGATCCTCGATGCCCTTGGCATGCATGTCCTCGGTCTTGGCAGTGGCCGACATGTCGCCGAAGCCGATGATGCCTTCCGTGCTCAGATCGTCGAACCCGCCGGCAACAACCAACTGCGCCTTGCCGAGTCGGATCTTGTCGACGCCTTCTTCGACGGATACCGCTGCCGTGGCGCAGGCGGCGACGGGGTGAACCATCGCGCCGTAACCGCCGACGTACGACTGAACGACGTGCGCTGCAATGACGTTCGGCAGCGCTTCCTGCAGGATGTCGTTCGGACGGTTCTCGCCGAGCAGCGTGTCGATGTACAGGCTCCTCATGGAGGTCATGCCGCCCATGCCGGTGCCCTGCGTGTTGGCGACCAGGCTCGGGTGTACCCAGCGGAGCAGTTCGCTCGGAGTGAAGCCGCCCGTCAGGAAGGCGTCCACCGTTGCGACGATGTTCCAGAGTCCGACGCGGTCGACCGAATCTGCCATGTCGGCGGGGATGCCCCACTTGGTGACGTCGAAGTTGGTCGGAATCTGACCGCCCACACTACGAGTCAGCTTCATCTTGCGCGGAACGCGGATCTCGGTGCCTGCGCGGCGGGTGACCGTCCAGTCTCCGGACTCGGCGGAAACCGTCGCCGTCGTGTTCTCCGGATCGGATTCGACGAAGGCCTGAGCCTCTGCCTCACTGCCGACCACGAAGCTCAGATCCCTGTCCAGGAACACGGAGGTGAGCAGCGGAGCGGTGTTGTCGATCATCGCGCCCTCGTCGACGTAGCGACGGATGCCGCAACGCTCGACGACTGCGTCGTGGTACTTGTCGGCGATTTCCGCCTCGGGTACCAGGTCACCGGATTCGACGTCGTACCAGCCCGGCTTGGGGTCGTTCTCCCAGACGATGAGTCCGGTGTTCCACGCCAATTCGAGAACGCCTGCGGCAGACAGCTGCTCGTCGACCTCCATCTCGAAGCGGGTACGCGAGGAACCGTAGGGTCCGAGCTCTCCGGCACCCACGATGACCACGAGGTCCGCGGGGGTGACGTCCAGTTCGGGCCAGCTCGGAGCCTTGACCGAGTCGTCGATGCGAGCCGGCGCGGGCAGCGCCAGGATGCTGGACTCGTCCACTGCTTCGTCGACAGCCTCGGCGATCTCGGCCACCTCGGCAGCTTCCTTGGCCAGTGCGGCGAGGTCGAGGTTCGCCTCGGCGAGCCCACCGGTCAGGTCGACCTCGAGCGGAGCTTCGGCAGCAGCGCGCCGCGACTCGCGGGTTGCCGTCTTCAGCAGTTCGGTCGCCATCTCCTGGGTGGACCAGGTGCGGACGCCCGCAGCTTCGACTGCGTCGACGATGGGATCGTTGTGACCCATGAGTCCGGTTCCGCGAACCCAACCGATGACCGCATGTGCCAACGTGACCCGCTCGGCCCAGTTGCGCTCGGCCTTCCAGCGATTGACCACGGCGATCAGCGAAGCCTTGGCCTCACCGTATGCACCGTCGCCGCCGAACGTTCCGCGGTTCGGCGAACCGGGCAGCACTACGTGCAGGTGCGTGTCGACATCGCTGTCGTAACCGATCTTCGACAGACCGCCGATGAGGCGCTCCACCGACCAGAGCAGCACGCGCATTTCCATTTCGGCGCGAGCGCCGGCGTCGGAGAGTTCGCCGCCGACACGGGGAGCTGCGAAGGGGAAGAGCATCGTCGGCGTCATGGCCGGCTTGATGAGCTTCTTTGCGCCGCCTGCGTTCTCGGTGGCCTCGTTGCCGATCCAGTCGATCAGTGCGTCGACGTCGGTGTACGACGCCATGTTCGCGGGAACCACCCAGAGGGCGGCACCGGCGCGAGCATTCTCGCGGTACAGGTCGCGGTAGAAGCCCAGACGCTGACCGTCGAGTCGCGAGGTGGTCACGAATACCGTTGCGCCACCGGCAAGGAGCTTGCCCGTGACCGCTGCCGCGATGGAACCCTTGCTGGCGCCCGTCACTACTGCGACCTCGCCTGCCCACTCGGGTGCGTCGGATTCTGCCGCAGCAGCCGCATCAGCGATGCGGGTGTAGACCTCGGCGAGTGGGGTGCGGCCTTCGTCGGTTGCACGGGTGGCCCACCACTTCGCCTGTGCGGCGACGGTGGAGCCGGCACCGATGAAGTTCTCGACCGACAACGCGGTGTCACCGAGCCAAATGCGAGCGAGATCCTCACGCGCACTTGCCCAGCGGTCGTCGAGCAGCACGGCCTTCTGCGCGTCGAATGCCGGAGCAACCAGACGCGGCCAGTCGGAGCCGAGTTCAGCCGAGACCAGGTCGACCAGTTCGGTGTCCTCGACCGTCGCGACTGCCGTTTCTTCGTTCAGTCCGAGCTGCTCGAGTACCAGGCGTGCGGCCGAGGCCAGAACGCCGTTGCGACCGGTGATGTTCTCGGTGAACTCACCCAGAGCGGCTGCGTCGACGGTTCCGCCGCTTCCGCCGCCGGTAGCCGGCAACGAGACGCTGACTCCGCGAGCAGACCCGACCGAGGCAACTGCGCTGTCGATGACTGCGTCCACTGCTGCAGCGTCGGCCAGTGCGCCGGAGCTCAGGCCACCGAGGTCGCCGCCGCGGATGCTGGCGCCCTCACGGGTACCGAGAGCCACTGCTGCGGTGACGTGATGTGCCCAGCCGTCGCCCAGCTCCCAGACCTTCTTGACGCGGTCGGCGATGTAGCCGGGACGCTTGCCCGAGGGGCCGAAGACCTTGCGTAGGTGATCGTTGATCGAATCGGAGAGCACCGGTCCGAACGGCTTGTACGTACGGGCGAGCTTGTCGACGGTTGCCCCCAGGGAGCCCATGTCGGCGTCTGCGGCCCCGTCGATGGCACCGAGGGAGAGCTCGGAGCCGAGGTCGACCAGAAGCTGGTTGCGACGCGAGGAAACGCCGTCGCACAGTGCCTCGATCGTGTCCGCGGGGCCGACCTGATCGGGACGGAGCTTGGTCCACAGGCTGATCAGGACCTTCGTGGCGTCGGGCGCCTTGAAGGTGAGGTCGTCCGGACGCGGTCCACCCGAAGGTGCAGCCGGCGCGGCAGCGGCAACCGGAGCAGCGGCCGCGGCGACCGGAGCAGCCTGCGCGGCAGGCGCTTCGATCTCGTCGTCGTCATCGACAGCGGGGTCGACGTCGGTGCCGTAGACGATCGCAGCTTCGCGCTCGACGTTGAGAACCTCGACCGGGTAGCCGAAGCGGCCCGGCAGCTTGAGGGTCTGCGACGCGAGGTTCGCGACGGTCGGGGCAGCGCCGAGACCGATCTCGACGAAGCGTTCGACCCCGAGCCCTCCTTCGGACTCGTCACCGAAGAGCAGGTCCTGCGTCTCGATCCAACGGACCGGGCTGGCGAACTGCCAAGCCAGCAGCTCGATCAGGATGATGCGGGACAACTCGTGAGTGCGCGTTGCGTAGCTGTCGAAGTCTGCGAGGACTTCCTGCAGCGGCTCGGACGGCACCAAGTCGGCGATTTCCTGAACGAAGTCACGACGCAGCGAGAACGGCTTCGGAACCAGGTTCGGGATGTAGCGGCCGATCAGGATGTCCGGGTCGATGTCGTGCGGGAGCAAGTCCTGCAGGCACACGCGGAAGTCCGCCACGCCACCGCGAAGGACGGTGGAGTGGAACGGCACGTCGATGCCGGGAACCTGGATGTATGCCCGCTTGCCACCGAATTCTGCTCGGCGACGGTCGATTTCGACCTCGAGTGCGTCGAGACCGGCTACCGAACCGGCGATGGCGTACTGGCTGCCGCGCAGGTTCAGGTTGACGATTTCGAGGAACTCACCGGAGGTCTCGGCGACACCGGCGACGAAGCCCTGCACGTCGTCGTCGGAAACACCGATCTGCGACGGGCGAATAGCGGCCATGCGGTAGTCGGAGCGTCCGGCTTCGTCACGGGGAACGAGCTGGTGCATGGCGGAGCCACGCTGGAAGACGACCTCGAGAAGTGCTTCGAGCGGGAAAACCTCGGCGACAGCGGCGAGTGCGTTGTACTCACCGACCGAGTGACCGGCCAGAAGGGAATCCTCGATGAAGGTTCCGGATTCGCGCAGCTCGGCAACCTGGGCAACACCGAGAACGGCCATGGCCACCTGGGTGAACTGAGTCAGGTGCAGGACACCGTCGGGATGCCTGTGCTCGACACCACGGGCCTTGACGGTCACCGGGTTGTCGCGCACGACAGCGAGAATCGAGAATCCGAGTGCCTTACGAGTGTGCTTGTCCGCGCGCTCCCAGACGTCGCGGGCGGCCTTGGAGCGTGCGCGAGCGTCGAGGCCCATGCCCGGGCGCTGAATGCCCTGGCCGGGGAAGGCGTAGACGGTCTTCGGTGCGGCAGTGCGGCCGGTGGCGACCATGACCAGTTCGCCGTCGATGCGGCAGCCGACCTCGACGATTTCTGCGCCCTGGTCGATGCCGACACGGTCGACGCGGACGTCGATCTCGGCGCCGGGGCGAACCATCCCGAGGAAGCGGGCGGTCCAGACGGTCAGGCGGCGCGGCGGGACGCGGGTCTCGGCCGGGTCGACTGCGGTGACTACCTGCTGCGCTGCGGCGGAGAGCCACATGCCGTGCACGATCGGGGTTCCGAGGCCGGCCAGCAGAGCGGCGTTGTCGGAGGTGTGAATCGGGTTGTGGTCACCGGAAACCTGAGCGAACGCGCCCATGCTGACCGGAGCGAGGATCTTCGCGTCACGGCGACGACGACGCGAGGTGTCGACAGCCGCATCGCTGATCGATCCACCGGCGCGAGCCGGGTCGGCGAGTTCGCCTGCACCGGTGCGTCCGCGGATCGCGAAACGCTCGGTCATGGTGACGACTGCGGGGGCGTCGAGGCCCTCGCCGAGCATGGCACCGACCTCGACCTTGACCTCGACGACACGACCGAGGTCGGTGTCGAGAACCGAGGCGACCTCGGCATTGACCACGAGAATGCTTGTCTCGGAGGGAAGTTCACCGACGAAGTCGACGGTGTGGTCGAGGTGGACCAGGTCGAGCATGCCTTCGATAACGGAAAGACTGTCGAGCTTGGCTGCGCCGAGGACTGCGAACACTGCAGGCCAGCATGCTCCGACGACGACGTCCGGAACAGCTTTGCCGCTGACACTGAGCGTGGCGGGCAGACCGGAACCGGTGACACCGGCGTGATCGGCGATGCGATCGGGAACCCACGCGACGTTGAGGCGAGCCTTGCCGTTCTTGACTGTCGGAAGTTCCTGTCCGGCAGCAACTGCCAGGAGCGCGGACATCGCACCTTCGGCATCGGCTTCGGTGACAACCGGAGCGCCGCCGTCGACGACGGACTCGGGGATCGTGATCGTGATGTCGACGGACTTGCCTGCCACCAACGGAACCGAAAGCAGCACGTGCGAGGAATCGACGACGGTCAGACTGGAACCGGTGGTGCCGTGAACTGCCTTGTCGGCAGACTCTGCACTCCACTCGTCGAGGTCGCCGAGACGACGGACGGGGTTCTGGGTCAGGCGGCCGGCCCACTGGAGGTCAGGAGCCGAGAGAACGGCGTCGAGAAGTCCGGGTGCGGAATCCTGGTGGCGACGGCTCGCGAGTGCAACCGGAGTGGTTCCGGCAGCAACCAATTCGTCGTAGGTCACCTTCTCGAAGCGATCGAGCAGGTCACCGACCGGCTCGTCGACACGGGTGATGCCGGCGACGGCAACGGTGCCGGGGATGACGCAAACCTGATCGGCGGTGTAGCGGGGGTCGTGTGCCTGCCACAGGGAGTCGCTGCGCCACCAACGACGCACGTCACCGTCGACGACGGGAACGAAGTTGACCGGCTTGCCCGGCGTCTTGCACAACGAGATGAAGAACGAGACGTCTGCGGGATGCAGAACGGTGGTCGAGTAGTCCGGGTACGACGCCTGCAGTGCGCAGATTGCAGCCTCGGGGCGCTCGAGGGTCTCGGCGTCAGCGAACAGCGTGGGGATCGGGCCGCGGTCGACCGGGTGCAGACGCGCCTCGGTGCGCTGGAGCATCTCGCCGAAGCGAGCACGCCAGGTGATGTCGAGCCACGGGCTAGACGTCGCCTCGACGATGGCGTCCTGAAGATCGGCGCCGCAGTCGAATTCCTTCGCCGCGTCGATGCCGACGGTCAGCTCGAGGTAGCGGCGCAGCCACTGTGCGTACGTCATGGTCTCGACGTCGCCGAAGTACGGCTTGGCGGTGACGTCGAGGGCGGCGATGATCTCGTCGCGGCGCTCGGCCACTGCCTCGGAATCGCCGGCAACCTCGTCGAGGAGGCGCCCGGTACGCGAAGCCGCGTTGTCGATCTCGTGGATGTCGGCACCGAGCTGGCTACGGCCGGAGGCCATTCCGCCTTCAGCGGTACCTGCACCGACCCAGTCCGGCGTACCGGGTGTGTCGACGAGGAGCTGCTTGACCTCGGGAGAGGTGGTGGCCTCGAGAGTCGCCATGGCTGCGGTGCCGACAAGGATGCCGTCGACGGGCATGGCCGGGAAACCGGCTGCGGCGGACCAGCGACCGGTCAGGTAATCGGCTGCGCGCTCGGGTGTTCCGATGCCGCCACCGACGCAGATGACCAGGTTCGGACGTGTACGCAGCTCGGCGTACGTGTCGAGGAGCAGGTCGTCGAGGTCTTCCCACGAGTGGTGTCCGCCGGCGCGGCCGCCTTCGATGTGGACGATGACCGGGAAATTCGGAACCTCGTTGGCGATGCGGATCACGGAGCGGATCTGCGCCACGGTGCCGGGCTTGAATGCAATGTTGGTGATGCCGATCTCGGACAACTCGTCGATGAGAGCAACAGCCTCTTCGAGTTCCGGGATACCGGCGGTGACGATGACGCCGTCGATGGGAGCACCGGCGGTACGGGCACGCTGCACGAGGCGCTTGCCACCGAGTTGCAGCTTCCACAGGTACGGGTCGAGGAACAGGGAGTTGAACTGGACCGCGCGGCCCGGCTCGAGCAGCATCTTCAGCTCTGCGACACGGTCTTCGAAGATTTCTTCGGTGACCTGCCCGCCACCGGCAAGCTCGGCCCAGTGACCGGCATTGGCTGCCGCGGCAACGATCTTGGCGTCGACCGTCGTCGGCGTCATACCTGCGAGCAGGATGGGTGAACGACCGGTCAGCTTCGTGAACGCGGTCTCGACGCCGATACGGCCGCCGGGAAGCGCAACGGGCTTCGGAGCGAACTCGGACCACGAACGTGAGACCTCAGGTGCTGCACCGGGGGTGAGCAGATTGCGGTGTCCGCCGCGGGTGGCTGCGGCAATGATGCCGATGCCCTGTCCACGCAGCGAAGAGGACGTCATACGGGTCAGCTGATCGCTGGGTCCGAGATCGAGAATCCACTTGGCGCCGGCGGAGATTGCGCCGTCGACAGCCTCGACCCAGTCAACCGGATCGACGAGGACACCCTGCGCAAGTTCGCGCGCACGGTCCGCGTCGAGACCGCAACGGGTCGCCCAGCTGCCGACGAGTTCGACGGCCTCGGTCAATGCGGGGTGATGGAAGCCGATTTCGGTGTCGAGCGGATCGAAGGACGGCGCGAAGACGGAACCGCCACGCTTCTTACCCTCACGCTCGCGGGCTTCCTCGGCTTCGATCTGCTCGCAACGCTCTTGCACGCGTGCCAGCTGAGCGGGCGGCCCGGCGAGAACGACGCGGCGACGGCCGTTGCGGATGGCGAGGACAGCCGCGCGCTCAGGCGCCACACCCTCGGCAAGCTCGGCGACGATGGCGGCGAGACGCTCGGGATCGACGCCCGAGACCGCAACCATCGGCTTCGCGGAGGCGCCGGCGATGACGCCGCGGCGACGGCCGACCAAGCTGGCAGCAGCACCGACGAGCTGTGCGACGGCGAGGAGTTCACCGTCGTCGTTGCCCTGCGCGGCTACGGCAGCCGTGGCCAGAAGGCCCTGCGAGTGGCCGATGACGGCAGCCGGCGGGTTACCGGCTACATCCAGACCCTGAGCGGAGAGTGCACGCAACGCCGCAAGCTGCGTGAGGAAGACGCCGGGGAGTGACACCGGAGCTGCGGTGAGCGCGGCAGCGGAAGGCCCGGCCGACTTCTCACCTTCTTCTTCGTCGACGATCTCGGCTTCGAGCATCCACGCGATCGGATCGAATCCGACCGGGCGAACCACGAGGAGATCCTGCGCGACGGGCGCGAGGCGTGCTGCTGCGTCGTTGACCAGATCGGTCAGAACGGGCTCCAGGCCGTTGTCACGGCTGAGCTCCTCGAGCGAGGTGAGCCAGGGAGCGCCCTGTCCACCGAAAGCGATTGCGTAGGAAACGCCGTTGTTCAGCGAATCGACGAGGGCACCTTTGCTGGTCGTGCGGGACTGTCCCCCATCGACGCCGAAACGGCGTCCACCCTTCGAGTCGCGTCCGTTTCCTGTAGGTGTCGTGTCATCGATCGTCACGCGTACGTCCTCTCCTGGTCACCTCTGCGGCGAGGTGGGATTTGCGGTGTGCTGCCCGGCTGAAGTGCTCGCGAATTCGTCGAGAGAATCGACGGAGTCAGGGCGTTCGTGCAAGACAAGGTTTACACAGAATCATGAGGATTTCCTCACGTTTGTCGGCACCCTGGAAATCTGGACTTTCGGGGCCGTGATCTTCCTCACGAGACTTCGAGAAAGTGACTCGCGAGTAGGTCGCGAACGCCCTGCCTGGGACTGTTACCGGGATTTTCAGAAACCTGAGGAACCCCTCATATTTATTGTTACCAATTCGTGACCTCCTTGACGGACGGTCGATCCCGTGCGTTCCGGGCCACAATCTGTCGGACCCCCTCGCTACGTTCAGCGCGTCCACACCGGACAACTTCTCGGGGGGAGAAATCATGAAAGACACAGACGTAGTCAGAGCGGCCGAATTCATCGGCGCCGAGCTTCCGCGCGAGGCGTGGCCGCATTGGAATCAGGGATGGCCGCGCGAGTCCGAAGCCGCCCTTCTCGATGCGATCTTCTCGTCGCGCGCCGCCTATGGAACACCGAAGACCGGAGTCCGCGCCGTCGTCGACCGTTGGCGCACACACCGCTCGGTAGCCGCCGACGATCGCCTCGACAGCTTGCCCGCTCTCGCCGCCTTCACCGACCGTGGCGACGAGCTCGCAACGATTCTCGGCAATCGCCAGCGCGTGCCGGGCAACTACTTCACCAAAGCCGAAGGCGCGGCTCGTGCGGCCAAAGCGCTCGCCGACGCCGGTTGCCGGTGCGGTGCCGACGTCGAGGACACCGAAGGCCTCCGTTCGGCAGTCGTCTCCGTTCCAGGCCTCGGCCCCAGGACCTTCGAGACACTGATGTTCCTGTCCGGGAGGTTGACGGTAACTTCGATCGACCTGCTTGCACGGTTCGCCACCGAAGCAAGCAGTAGCGAGAAATTGTTGTCGAGCACCGACGCAGCCGAGTTGCTCGTTGCGGTTGCCGAACATCTCGATGTCGATGTTCGGACACTCACCCACGCTGCGTGGCGGTATCAACGCACGGCCGAGCAACCTCGCCGGTCGAAGAAATCCACCATGCCGCCCGCAGCGGATCCACTCGCCGAAACGGCCTGAGAGCGGGCGGGCGCATCCCGACCAGGGTGGTGTGCCCGCGAGCGATTCCACTCGCGTATCCTTTGAATTCCGCGCGCGAGTGGCGGAATTGGCAGACGCGCTGGATTTAGGTTCCAGTGTCTCAGGACGTGGGGGTTCAAGTCCCCCCTCGCGCACAACGAAGAGCCCCGCCGGATCTGATCCGGCGGGGCTTTTTCGGTTCTCGTGAGCAAGGTCAGCGCTTTCGATCCTTGACCGGTGGAGTCATGTACGTCGTCCGACTCGGTGTCAGCCCCAGACGGACCGAGCTCTCCAACCATGTGATCGCCGCTGCCGTCGGGTCCACAACCGGAACATGAATCCCTTTGCCATGCAGCCTGTCTCGGACTGCGGCGGTCACACCGAGCATGCCGGTGCAACCGAGAACGACGGAGTCGGCGTCACCGTTCTCCACTGCCGTAGACGCCTGTGCGGCCAGTCGATCGATCAGTTCCTCCCGATCGGTGAGGCCCAGCACCGGCATGTCCACGACTCGAATACTGCCCAGCCGACTATCGAGTCCATACCGCCGAGTGAGCGATCGGAGCATCGGCACGACATTCGGCAGGATGGTCACGACACCGACGCGATCGCCCAGACTCATCGCTGTCAGAAATGACGGCTCGAAGCCGCCGACCACCGGAGCGTCGATGACCTCTCGGGCGGCATGCACTCCGGGATCGGCGAAGCATGTGATGAACACACCGTCCACGCCGTCGGCTGCCGCTTCCTCGACCCTCTGCACTATCCCGGGGCCGGCAAGTGCCTCGTCGTACTCGGACTCGATGCTCGCCGTACCGGTAGGCAGCGAAACGACGTCGACCGTCGTGCCGGGCGCCGCCCAGTGCTCCACCTCGGCTGTCACCGCCGGAGTCAGTGTGGTGTCGATGACCGGGCGAATCACTCTGATGTGCATGAAACACTCCCCTGCTTTCGGATACGCGCCGAGGTTATCGATGCAGCACAGCCGGGAGAATGTGTTCAGTGCCCTGGCGTTGCGGGTGAGGATGGGCATAGCGCACAGGTGCTGTGGAGCGGCTTCTACGACACGCCGTGGCACGGCCTCTACGACACGCCGTGGCACGGCTCCTACGACACGCCGTGGCACGGCTTCTACGACACCGTGTCGGAGATCGCAGGGCGAGGCACTATAGCTCTCAGGTACCGTCTTAGTGTGTCCAAGAACGCTACTAAACGCCGACCTGCGCTGATTCTGCTGGTCATCGTGTCAGCTGCCGGCTGCCTCGCGCTCGGCTGGTGGCAGTGGGAGCGCTTCGAAGCCGTCGGAGGCTCGGGACAGAATCTCGGGTACGCGTTCCAGTGGCCGCTGTTCGCGGCGTTTGTCGTGTACGCGTATCGCAAGTTCGTTCAGCTCGAAGACGTGGACCCCGAAGAGGCCGAAGCCGAGGAAGCCGCCGCGGAGCCGCGTGAGATTCCCGCCGACCTCTTGCCGCAACGCCCGCGGGCCGAGTTCGACGATGTGAACCTCGACGTCGACGACCCTGAAGCCCGCCAAATGCTGGAATACAACGACTACCTTGCGCAGCTCGCCGCTCGCGAGTCCGATAGGAGCACGACGTGAGTACCGGTTCGGAAGCGAGCATCGCTACCCCCGCAGTCAACGCAGAAAAGCAGAAGAAGGTTGCGTCGGCGCTGGTCCGATACCGCGTTCTCGCCTGGATCACCGGCCTCTGGCTGCTGTTCCTGACCGGTGAGATGGTCTACAAGTACCTGATTCTCGACAATTCGGCGGACGCACCGTCGTGGTTGTTCTACATCGGCCAGATCCACGGCCTGTTCTACATGCTCTACCTCGTGTTCACGATCGACTTGGCGATCAAGGCCCGGTGGAAGCCCGGTACGACGGTTGCCACCGCGCTCGCCGGCACGATCCCGTTCCTGTCGTTCGTGTTCGAGCACAAGCGAACTGCCCAGGTGAAGCAGGCTTACCAGCTCTGAGAGTTTCAAAAAGTGGAGCCCTGAACGCAGACGCGTTCAGGGCTCCACTTTTCGGATTCGGTTCAGTCGGCCAGCGCAGCCAGAGCCGGAACGAGCTGTACGAGCGCGCGCCCTCGATGTGACGCCGCATCCTTCTCGGCCGGGGTGAGTTCTGCGGCCGAGCGGGTGTCGCCGTCCGGACGGAAGATGGGGTCGTATCCGAAGCCGCCGTCGCCGGCTGGTTCGCGGCCGATCACCCCGCGCCATTCGCCGCGCACGACGGTCTCGTCGCCGCCGGGGATCACCAGTGCACAGGCGGAGACGAACGCCGCGCCTCGACGCTCGTCCGGCACGTCTCCCAGCTGAGCCAGGACTAGAGCCGTGTTGGCGCCGTCGTTTCCGTGAGTACCCGACCACCGCGCGGACAGCACACCCGGCATACCGTTGAGTGCGTCGATCTCGACACCGGAATCGTCTGCGATGCAAGGCATTCCGGTTGCAGCTGCTCCGTCACGCGCTTTGGCGAGCGCATTCTCCTCGAACGTCGCTCCGGTCTCGGGGGCTTCGGGGAACGGCGGGACCTCGTCGAGCCCGACCAGTTCGATTCCGTTCACTCCAGCGGCGTCGAGCACCCGGTGAAGTTCCTTCAGCTTCTTGGCATTTCGGCTGGCAACCAATACTCGTACGCTCACAGCTCAGGCACCGAACTTCTTCTTGGGTTCCGGATTCTTCGGTTCGGGTAGCACCCCGGGATAAGGCTCGGCCAACGCTTGACGCTGGATCTCGAAAAGTTGCTCACAACCAGCCAGAGCGGAGTCGAGCAGCTTGTCCAGCGTCGAGCGTGGGAACGTGGCGCCCTCACCGGTTCCCTGGATTTCCACCAGCGTGCCGGTATCGGTGGCCACGACATTCATGTCGACCTCGGCGCGCGAATCCTCTTCGTACGGAAGATCGAGGCGCACTCGTCCGTCCACGACGCCGACGCTGACGGCCGCTATGCCACACGAGATGGGCTGCGGGTCGGAGAGCAGGTCGGCGGCGCGCAGGTACGTCACGGCGTCGACCAGGGCCACGTATGCCCCCGTCACTGCCGCGGTGCGGGTGCCGCCGTCGGCTTGGAGGACATCACAGTCGAGGGCGATGGTGTTCTCACCGATTGCCGCGAGATCGATGCACGCTCGAAGTGATCGGCCGATGAGTCGACTGATCTCCTGCGTGCGGCCGCCGACCTTGCCCTTGACCGATTCGCGGCCACTGCGCGTGTGCGTGGCGGCGGGAAGCATCGCGTATTCGGCTGTCAGCCAACCCAAGCCGGAGCCCTTGCGCCAGCGGGGTACACCCTCTTCGACGCTGGCGGTGCACATGACGCGAGTGTTCCCGAACTCGACCAGAACGGATCCGGCCGGGTGACTGGTGAACCCGCGGGTGATCTTGACCGTGCGGAGCTCGTCGTCCGCCCTACCGTCTTCTCGTGTAGTCACCTTCGTGAGCCTAGCGGTCGCCCGGTGAGCGCTGCACCGAATGTGAGGGGAATCAGATGTCGTAGACACTTCCGGCGGAGACGGCATGGACCGGTCCGGAGAATTCGGATTTCGCTTCGGCGATCACGTCTTCACGCGATGTCCACGGCGGAATGTGGGTGAGGAGAAGTTCCTTGACGCCGGCGAGCGCAGCCACACGGCCGGCTTCCTTGCCGGAGAGATGGACTCCCTCAGGTCGATCGGGGCTGTCGGTCCACGACGCTTCGGAGAGCAACACGTCTGCACCACGCGCGAGTTCGACGACGTTGTCGCACATTCCGGTGTCGCCTGTATAGACGAGGACGCGGCCGTCGGCGCCGGTGATCCGGAAACCGTAAGCCTCGGGTGGATGATTCATACGGCGGGCGACGACGCTCAGTTCACCGAACGTCACCGGCTCGTTCTCGGCCCAGAGCCGGACGTCGATGGTGTCGGAGATGTCGTCCATCTCGCCGGCGCACTCGGCGGAGGACACTCCGATGCGGCACGCGGTGTCGGTGGGGCCGTAAACCAGAGCACGGCCGACCGGCGGGTTGGGGTGATAGCGACGCCAGACGAGCAGGCCGGGCATGTCGAGACAGTGGTCCGCATGAAGGTGCGAAAGCAGGATCGTCACCTCGCCCGGATCGGCGTATCGCTGCAACGCCCCAAGAACTCCCGGGCCGAAATCGATCACGAGCGGCGGAGTTCCCGGTGCCGTGAGCAGGTATCCCGAAGCCGGTGAATCCGGACCCGTGACGCTGCCGGAACACCCCAGGACGGTCATGCGCATACCGGTCATGCTGCCACGTCTACCCGTCTGGGAAAAAGCTCTTGGTGGTTTTGGCGCGTCGAAGTCACACCGCAGTGAGGGTGTGACCCACGTCCGTTCAGAAACTCGGTGGTCGAACGGCCGGCGCCGACCCGGCGCGCTTGGCCCTCTCCCCCGACGTCAACGCCCAGGCGGCAACCACGCCGCCGATCGCTCCGAACAGATGCCCTTGCCAGGAAACCCGTGGATCGCTCGGCAGAACGCCCCACAGCACTCCGCCGTACACGACGAAGACGGCAACGCCGATCAGGATCTGTGTGAAGCTCCGCGTGAAGAACCCGCGCACCAGCAGGTAGGTGACCCAGCCGAAGATCAGCACGGACGCACCGACGTGATTCGAGTTCGAGCCGGCGAACAACCAGGTCCCGACGCCGCCGATCACCCAGATGATGCCGGTCGCCGCGAGTCCCCGCGCAATTCCCGACACCAGCACGAGGTATCCGAGGATCAGCACCGGAATGGTGTTGGCGATCAGATGACCCCAGTCGTCGTGCAGCACCGGGGCGAACAGGATTCCCCACAGGCCGTCGAGCGTGCGCGGGGTGACGCCGGCGTTCTGGACATTCTGACCGGAGATGACATCCACGATCTCGATCACGTAGAGCAGGATCGCGAAGCCGCCCACCAACACGGCCGACTGCTTCCACACCGAGGGCGGACCGGATTTCGGTGCCGGCGTCCGGGTGCCGAAGTCCGGACTGTTGAAATCCATCGTCATCGTGTGCGTCCTCCACCGTCGATCCGGTCTTCTGATCCGGTCACTCGCGACCAGGCTCAATTCGAGATTACCGCCGATTCCAGGAGTGCTGCCTAGAGAAATGCGGACGGGAAGAGTTCGCGGTAGCTCGGGATTCCGGCTACCGACGTGGCGTCGAGAATCGCTGTGACGATCGCACGTTCGACCACCTGGGCCGAAGCCGCGCACACCGCGTCGAGTATCGGCAGATCGTTCGGGAAAGCGTCCGGAACCGTGATCTCCGAATTCGGAGTGTGATCACCGGTGGCGAGCGCAAAGATCGTGTCGCCGTCGAGCGGCGAATGTGCGGGCCGAATCGCTCGGGCCAGGCCGTCATGACCTGCGACGGCGACGCGTCGGCACCCGGCTTTCGTCAAGGCGGCGTCAGTGGCGACCACACCGATCGTGGTGTTGAGGACGGTTCCCTTGGCTGCAACGGCGTTGGCCGCCGCGAGTTCGGACGCGTCGGGGAGCCTGAGGCCGAACGACTCCGCGCCGTCCGAGCCGACGCCCCACGGCAGGCCTGTTCTGGGGTCGAAGACCGAACCCACCGGATTCGCCACGATCAAGGCGGAGACCGTCGCCCCCTCGGCGGGGCCGTCGACGATCACGACGCTGGCCGTTCCCACCCCACCCTTGAGCGCCCCGGCTCTGGCACCTACCCCCGCGCCGACCGTGCCGGTGGCGAATTCGCGCGAAGCAGTGTCGGCAGCGAGGAATCCGAAATCGCCGGTCGGACGAACGGTCCAGTCCCCCACCGGCAGATCGAAGATCACGGCGCCGGGCACGATCGGTACCACCTGGCCGGGAGCGCCCATCGCGATCCCGTGATCGTGTTCCTCGAGCCAGCGCATCACTCCGTCGGCCGCGGCAAGTCCGTAGGCACTACCACCGGTCAACAGCACGGCATTGACCTGCTGAACCGAATGGCTCGGGTCGAGCAGGTCTGTCTCGCGGGTACCCGGACCGCCGCCCCGGACGTCGACTCCGGCGACCACACCGGCCGACGCGAGCACGACCGTGCAGCCGGTGGCTGCGCCGCTTCCGAGAGTGGCTCCCTCGTCGAGCTTGTGGTGATGACCGACGGCGAGGCCGGCGACATCTGTCAGTGAATCAGTGGGCCCGGTCCGCGTTGTGGTCATGGCATGAGCGCCTGGACGAGGGAGTCCTGCATCCACGTCAACCAGTGATAGACGTCGAGATGCGGGGCTCGCGGGTCGTCGGGTTCGAGGCTCTCCGGTGTGTCGGCGTCGATGCCGAGATTGGTTCCGAGCGCGAGACGGACGTCGTTGAGCGAGGACAGCCAGGCGTCGGCCTGTTCCTGCGTGAGAACGACCTTGCCGCCGGCCTCCGGAAGCGAAGCCAACAACATGCGAGCGGACTCACGCTTGGCGTCGATGATCTCGGGTTCGTGCAAACTGCGCAGCGCGCCGTTGACATTGGCGCCGGCGTCGTCGAGATCGTCACTGTCCGGAGCGACCTTGTCCGGATCGGTGCGCTGGAAGTCGGGCAGCAAACGCGCCAATACCGGATTGTCGGGTGTCTCCGAATTTCCGGTACGAAGGCCCGTCAGGGCGGCGAGCTCGTCTTGCGGCGCCGAAGACGCGCGCTCGTCGAGAAGCCCGGTCACCGACTCCACGAGCGAGCGCAGAACCGCCGCCTCGTGGCCGTCCATCTCGGACTTGAACTTCACTCCGCCGAGTGAACTCTTCCTACTCCACGTCCGCACGCGTCGGACTCCCGTCTACGAGTTAGGCGAACAAATCGGTCGAAAAAGTGCTCTTCTCAGGTGTCGTCGCGTTGCATCGTGGCCCAGAGACCGGCAGCGTGGAGGCGACGAACATCGGCCTCCATCTTGTCGCGCGAACCGCTCGAGACCACGGCCTTGCCCTCCGAATGGACCTGCATCATCAGGTCGGTGGCCTTGGCTTTGCTGTAGCCGAACAACTTCTGGAACACGTAAGTCACGTAGTGCATGAGATTGACCGGGTCGTCCCAGACGATGGTCACCCAGGGCCGATCTGCGGCTTCGATGGTCGCAACAGCCTCCGACTGCTCGGGCGTGGCTTGAGGAGAAGAAGCCGTAGCGCCTCTCATCGTTACGTTCGCCGAGTAAGTGCCGGACACGGTCGCGCCGCCGAAAACCATGTATCCAGGGTACGGCGCGACGAGAGGCGACAACACCCACCCACGTCGTCTCGCGCATAGAGTTGTGTGCGTGCCTACGCAAATTTCCGACATCCGCGACGCCGGTGCCAGCACCGCACTGCTCACCGATCAGTACGAACTGACCATGCTCTCGGCGGCTCTCGCCGACGGATCTGCCTTCCGCAACTGCAGTTTCGAGGTATTTGCACGGCGGCTGCCAGACGGTCGTCGCTACGGCGTCGTCGCCGGTACCGAGCGCCTTCTCGACGCACTCGAGCAGTTCCGGTTCGGTGAACCGGAACTGGCGATCGTTGCAAAATTTCTCGACGACACGACCGTCGAGTGGCTGCGCAACTATCGATTCTCCGGTGACATCGACGGCTACCGCGAGGGCGATTTCTACTTCCCCGGATCACCGATCCTTTCGGTCCGCGGAACTTTCGCCGAGTGCGTCATCCTCGAAACCTTGATTCTCTCGATCCTCAACCACGACAGCGCGATCGCTTCGGCCGCAGCCCGCATGGTGAGCGCAGCGGGCGGTCGACGGATGATCGAGATGGGCTCGCGTCGTACACACGAACAGGCCGCCGTCGCCGCTTCACGTGCCGCGTATCTCGCCGGCTTCGACGCCACCTCCAACCTCGAAGCCGCGCGGCGTCACGACGTACCCAGCGCAGGTACCAGCGCGCACGCCTTCACGCTCCTGCACACCACCGATGACGGTCCGGACGAAGCCGCGGCATTCCGCGGTCAGGTCGCCGCTCTGGGCGTATCCACCACCTTGTTGGTCGACACCTACGACATCACCGAGGGCGTGAAAACGGCTGTCGCCGTTGCCGGTCCCGAACTGGGTGGAGTTCGCATCGACTCCGGTGATCTCGGCGTTCTTGCTCGTCAGGTACGCCAACAACTCGACGATCTCGGTGCTACCAAAACACGCATCGTCGTCTCCGGCGACCTGGACGAGTACGCGATCGCGGCTCTGCGCGCCGAACCCGTCGACTCGTACGGCGTCGGCACTTCCCTGGTCACCGGATCAGGCGCCCCCACCGCCGGCATGGTCTACAAACTTGTCGAGGTCGACGGAATCGCGGTCGAGAAGAGAAGCACCAACAAGGCATCTCGCGGCGGCGCAAAGAAGGCACTGCGCGTAGTGCGTCCGACCGGAACGATCGTCGAAGAAGTCATCTACCCCGCCGGATCACCGTCACCTGTCTCCGAGGCGGACGGCGCGACCGAACTGCTGATCCCGCTGGTTCGCGAAGGCAAGGTCGTCGACAGCGCGCCGACGCTCGAAGAGAGCAGAGCAGTTCTGAAGGCAGGGCTCGTGAGCCTGCCGTGGGAAGGCCTCAAGCTCTCGCGCGGAGACTCGGCTGTGCCCGTTCGATTCACCGGAGGTGAGCACCAGTGAGTGCAAAAGCACTGATAATTGTCGACGTTCAGAACGATTTCTGTGAAGGTGGAGCTCTTGCAGTCGACGGCGGTGCTGCGGTTGCGGGAGCCGTCAACGATTTCGTCAACTCCCACGAGTACGACGCCGTAGTCGCGACTCGCGATTTCCACATCGACCCTGGGGCGCACTTCTCCGAGAATCCCGACTTCATCGACAGCTGGCCGGTTCACTGCGTCGTCGGGACAGCCGGCGCCGAGTTCCATCCGGCGTTCGACGCTTCCGTCGCCGGGTCGGCGATCTTCTCCAAGGGCGCCTACAGCGCGGCCTACTCCGGTTTCGAAGGAGCAGCCGAGGACGGCACGACGCTCGAGGACTGGCTCCGCGCCCACGAGATCACCGACGTCGACGTGATCGGAATTGCCACGGATCACTGTGTCAAGGCCACGGCCGTCGATGCCGCGCGCGCGGGGTTCGCCACGACTGTCCTTCTCCCCTTCACCGCTGGTGTGTCGACCGCCACGATCGAGTCGGCATTGGTGCAGATGCGGGAGGCGGGAGTGCAGCTGATCGGGCGAGACGAGGCCTCGTCGCAAGAAGACTCGAATGCCGGGGAACCACCCCGGGAATCATCCGTGGACGTTTCTGACGTAGGGATCCATTAACCTTCGTGGGTGGCCGATCAACTCCCGAACGTTCCCGAACTGCTCCAGACAGCGGTGCGGTCGCTCGGCGGTGCCGAACGAACCAGTCAGCTGACGATGGCGTCCGCCGTGGCGCACTCGATCGACACCGGCGAGCATCTGGCCGTCCAGGCCGGCACCGGTACCGGTAAGTCGCTCGCCTACCTCGTTCCGAGCCTGCGCCACGCGGTCGAATCGGGACGCACCGTGGTCGTGTCCACCGCCACCATCGCGCTGCAGCGTCAGCTCGTCGACCGAGATCTGCCTCGACTCGCCGATGCCCTGAAGAAGCCACTCGGCCGACGCGCAGAGTTCGCAATCCTCAAGGGCCGCAACAACTATCTGTGCATGAACAAGATCCATACCGGCGCGTCCGAGCAGCCACCCGAGGACGAGTTGTTCGATCCGTTCACGGTCTCGCGTCTCGGCCGGGAGGTCGTCCGCCTCACCGAATGGTCCTCCGACACCGAAACCGGTGATCGGGACGAATTGGTGCCGGGCGTATCCGATCAGGCGTGGCGGCAGGTCAGTGTCACCTCCCGCGAATGCATCGGTAAGAACCAGTGCCCGGTCGGTGAGGACTGCTTCGCCGAGCGCGCCCGAGTCGAGGCGTCGAAGGCCGACGTAGTGGTCACCAACCACGCACTGCTCGCGATCGACGCCATCACCGGCATCCAGATCCTGCCTGACCACGACGTCGTGGTGATCGACGAGGCCCACGAGTTGGTCGACCGCGTCACCGGCGTCGCCACGGCCGATCTCACTGCCGCGTCGATCAGTGCCGCGGCCCGGCGTTGCGGCAAGATCGCCGAAGAGCAGGATGCCGATCGCCTCGAAGCTGCCGGCGAGGGGTGGGCTGGACTCCTCGAGGAATTGCGCCCAGGTCGCTGGGAAGGCCTCCCGGACGGGGCGGCACCCGCACTGGCTGCGATCCGCGACGCGGCCTGGTCGCTGCGCACCGCTATCGGTCCGGCCAAACCGGGTATGGCTGCCGCAGATCCCGAAGCCGCTGCGGCCCGCAACGCCGCACTCTCGTCCGTCGACGACGTCCACGACAGTGCCGTGCGTATTCTCACCGCTTTCGACGAACCCGACCCGGCCAAGCGCAAGGACGTCGTCTGGCTGTCCTCGGACGAGTTCCGCGGATCGGTGCGGCGCTCCGTCCGGATGGCTCCGCTCTCGGTCGGCGGATTGCTGCGCTCGCGACTGTTCGCCGAATCCACCGTCGTTCTCACTTCCGCGACACTGACCGTCGGCGGATCGTTCGACGGTCTCGCCGTCAACTGGGGTCTTCCTGCGGAATCGTCCGCGCGCCCCGACTCGGGTACCGCCATCGGCACCGAAGCACCTTCTGACGCTTCGGCTTTCCGCTGGAACTCACTCGACGTCGGGTCGCCCTTCGACCATGCAAAGACCGGCATCATCTACATTGCCCGCCACCTGCCCACGCCCGGCCGCGACGGCCTCTCCCCGGTCTATCTCGACGAGATCGCCGAACTCGTCGAGGCTGCGGGCGGACGCACCCTCGGCCTGTTCTCGTCGATGCGCGCCGCCAAAGCCGCCTCGGAGGCGATGCGTGAACGCCTCGACACCCCCATCCTGTGCCAGGGCGACGACGCCACCGGCACCCTCGTCAAGGCCTTCGCCAAGGACGAACCCACGTCACTGTTCGGCACGTTGTCCCTGTGGCAGGGCGTCGATGTTCCGGGTCCGTCACTGAGCCTCGTCATATTGGACCGGATTCCGTTCCCGCGCCCGGACGATCCACTGTTGATGGCTCGCCAGCAGGCTATCGAATCCCATGGCGGTAACGGCTTTCTCAGCGTCTCGGCCAATCACGCGGCGCTGCTCCTGGCACAGGGCGTGGGTCGCCTGCTTCGTAGCACCGACGACAAAGGTGTGGTGGCCGTGCTCGATCCGCGTCTGGCCACGGCGAGATACGCGGGTTACCTTCGCGCATCACTGCCTCCGTTCTGGGAGACGACCAACCCCGAAGTCGTCCGCAAGGCACTCACCCGCATCCGCGACTCACGTCCCTGAGCCGGTTCTCACGCGGGCACAATTCTGCCCCGGTACCGACCGAACGGACCGGGGCAGAATGCAATACGTCAGACGCTCGGAGTGGTCACCAACCCGAGTTCGGACGCATCGACCAACAACCGGTGATGCGGCAACACCCGCACGGTGTAACCCACGGAGCCGGAGACCGGAAGCGCAACCTCGGCTTCGAAGATCTCGGTTCCGTCCTCGGCGCCGAAGTGCGTCATCGGGAACGTCACCACGTCGGTGAGTTCCTCGCCTGGGCTGACGCGTCCCAGGACTGCCTGAACCTCCACATCCGAGACCGACAAGCCGCCGAGGCGGACCTTGGCCTTCAAAGAGATGGTCGCACCGATCTCCGGGGTGTCCGGCAAGCCGGAACCGTCCACCTGCTCGACGGCGACCGACGGCCACTGCGACTCGATACGGCGACGGAACTCGGCCACCTCACGCGCGCCGGCAAAATCATCCGCCACTACCGCTCGAGCTGATTCCGCCGAAGGGGCGTAGTAGTCGACGGCGTAGTCACGAACCATGCGTGATGCCAACACCTTCGGGCCCAGATTCTCGAGGGTGTGGCGAACCCTCTCGACCCAGCGCGTCGGCAGATCGGCTGCATCACGGTCGTAGAACGTCGGCAGTACCGCATGCTCGAGAAGTTCGTAGAGGGCGCTGGCTTCCAGATCGTCACGCCGCACGTCGTCGAGAACACCGTCGGCCGTCGGAATGGCCCACCCGTTCTCGCCGTCGTACATCTCGTCCCACCATCCGTCGCGAATGGAGAGGTTGAGGCCGCCGTTGAGCGCGGATTTCATGCCGGAAGTACCGCACGCCTCGAGGGGGCGAAGCGGGTTGTTGAGCCACACGTCGCAGCCCCAGTACAAGTAGCGGGCCATCGACATGTCGTAATCAGGCAGGAAGACGATGCGGTGACGCACATCCGCTTCGTCGGCGAACCGCACGACCTGCTGGATGAGTGCCTTACCGCCGTCGTCGGCGGGGTGCGACTTGCCGGCCACCACCAACTGCACCGGACGTTTCTCGTCGAGCAACATCGCACGCAGACGCTCGGGATCACGCAGCATCAGCGTCAACCGCTTGTACGTCGGAACGCGCCTCGCGAATCCGACTGTCAAGACGTTGGGATCGAATACTCCAGTGGTCCAGCCGAGTTCGGCCTCGGTCGCGCCGCGTTCGAGCCAGGACGCTCGGACGCGACGACGAACTTCGTCGACCAACTTGCCGCGCAACGCATTACGTGTTTCCCACAGTTCGGTGGCCGACAACTCGTGCAGGCGCTCCCACCCGCGTGCTTCTTCGAGTTGCTCCTGACCGACGATCCGCCTGGCCACGTCCATCCACTCCGGCGCCGCCCACGTCGGCGCGTGAACACCGTTGGTGACCGAACCGATCGGCACCTCGTCGGCGTCGAAGCCCGGCCAGAGACCATTGAACATGTCGCGGCTGACGATGCCGTGCAACTTCGAGACGCCGTTGGCTCGCTGGCCCAGGCGAAGACCCATGTGCGCCATGTTGAAGATCGACGGATCGGCTTCACGCCCCATCCCGACGATGCGGTCGACGGTCAGGCCGGGAAGCAAACTCGATTCGTTCTCGCCGTTCGCTCCGCCGAAGTAGTGACGGACCAGATCCGCCGGGAAGCGGTCGATTCCCGCGGGAACCGGAGTGTGCGTCGTGAAGACCGTTCCGGCACGGACCGCGGCCAGAGCCGAATCGAAGTCCAGACCGCTGGTGGTGACAAGTTCCCGAATCCGTTCGATGCCGAGGAATCCGGCATGCCCCTCGTTCATGTGGAACACCTCGGGATCGGGCAATCCGTACGCCGCGGTGTAGGCGCGCACCGCGCGGACGCCGCCGATACCCGCGAGGATCTCCTGCTTGATGCGGTGATCCTGGTCCCCGCCGTAGAGACGGTCCGTGACGCCGCGCAGATCCGCGTCGTTCTCGGCGATGTCGGAATCGAGCAGCAGCAACGGCACTCGTCCGACCTGAGCGATCCACACTCGCGCACGCAGCACCCGGCCACCGGGCATTGCGACGTGAATGACGACCGGCGATCCGTCTTCGGAAGCCGGGCCTGCGTCCGTCAGCAAACGAAGAGGCAACCCTTGAGGGTCGTGCGGCGGGTAGTGCTCGGCCTGCCAACCGTCGGCGGTCAGCGACTGGCGAAAGTAGCCGGATCGGTAGAGCAGTCCGACGCCGATGAGCGGCAGCCCGAGGTCGGACGCGGCCTTGAGGTGATCGCCCGCCAGGATGCCCAATCCACCGGAGTAGTTGGGCAGAACTTCGCTGACTCCGAACTCCATGGAGAAGTACGCAATTCCGCCGGCTAACGATGTGCCCTTGGCCTGCTGGGATTGGTACCAGCGCGGGGTGCTCAGATAAGCATCGAGATCGGCTGCTGCAGTGTCGAGGTCACCGAGAAATGCCTCGTCACTGCTGAGTTCGTCGAGACGGGTGGGGTCGACTTCCCCGAGCATGCGGACCGGATCGAACTGGACTGCTTGCCAGAGTTCGGGGTCGAGTCGCGAGAACAGATCCTGTGTCTCGGGATGCCACGACCACCGAAGGTTGGTGGACAGGGGGCCGAGCGCGGCGAGGCGCTCCGGAAGGTGGGCTCGGACAGTGAACCGACGCAAGGCTTTCACCCCGCGAACCCTAGTCGAGTTCCTCGCACTCTGTCCGGTGGAACCGAACGCCCGAGCCGACCTGACCACCGACAGACCCGAATTCGTCGTTATCAGCACTCCAGCGCCGCACCCACTACGGTTGAACCCGGCGAAAGAAAGTTTTACCGCGATCCATCACCAGAAATGGAGCTTCCCGTGTCAGGACGCCTCGGTATCGACGACGTGGTACCCGAGATCTCGGGTAACTATCCGGCAAAGGCCGTGGTCGGTGAAGTCTTCCCAGTGCACGCCACCGTGTGGCGAGAAGGCCACGACGCCATTTCCGCCACTCTTGTCGTGCGTGGTCCGCGCGGTACCAAGCCGCTGCGCATTCCGATGGATCCCGGGACCGAACCGGACACCGTCGACGCGGTGTTCACGCCGTCCGCCGAAGGCATGTGGTCGTTCCGGATCGAGGCGTGGAGCGATCCCATCGCCACCTGGAAGCACGCCGTGGAAGCGAAGCTCGCCGTCGGGCAGGGGGCGGCCGAGTTGGCCAACGACCTGGAAATCGGTGCGCGCCTGTTCGAACAGGCCGCGCACGAGGTACCGCGGGGCAACAGGTCCAGGCTCGAGGCCGTCACGGCGTCGCTGCGCAGCGATCAGGCACTGACTGCTCGCGTCGCGCCGGCCTTCGCCTCCGACGTCGCCGAACTGCTCCGCGCCACTCCGCTCCGTGAACTGGTCACCAAGGGCGAGTCCCACCCCGTCGTCGTCGATCGCAACCGTGCACTGTTCGGATCGTGGTACGAGTTCTTCCCCCGCTCGACGGGCGGTTGGGACGAGAACGGGGTGCCGCAACACGGTACTTTCCGAACCTCGACCGAAGACCTACCCCGCATCGCCGCAATGGGTTTCGACGTCGTCTACCTTCCGCCGATCCATCCCATCGGCGAGATCAACCGCAAGGGACGCAACAACACTCTCACTCCCGAACCCGGTGACGTCGGCTCGCCGTGGGCCATCGGCTCGGTCGACGGCGGGCACGACGCTGTTCACCCGCAACTCGGCACGCTCAAGGACTTCAAGGCCTTCGTCGCGGCGGCCCGCAAGCTCGATCTCGAAGTGGCACTGGATCTCGCGCTGCAGTGCGCCCCGGATCATCCATGGGCCAAGAAGCATCCGGAGTGGTTCAACGTCCTTCCCGACGGCACCATCGCCTACGCCGAGAACCCGCCCAAGAAGTATCAGGACATCTACCCGATCAACTTCGACACCGATCCTCGCGGTCTGGACAAGGAAATCCTGCGAGTCGTCCGACACTGGATCAGTGCCGGAGTCAAGATCTTCCGGGTCGACAACCCACACACCAAGCCGCCGAACTTCTGGGAGACGCTCATCTCTGAGGTCAAGAAGACCGACCCCGACGTCCTGTTCCTCGCCGAGGCATTCACTCGTCCGGCGCGCATGTACGGCCTTGCCCGGCGCGGGTTCACGCAGTCGTACACGTACTTCACCTGGCGAGTTGCGAAGTGGGAACTCACCGAATTCGGTAACGAGCTGGCGGCGAAGGCCGACGAAGCCCGACCGAACCTCTTCGTGAACACGCCGGACATCCTGCACGAGTCCCTCCAGCACGGTGGGCCCGGAATGTTCGCTCTACGAGCAGCTCTCGCCGCCACCCTGGCGCCGACGTGGGGCGTCTACTCCGGTTACGAACTCTACGAACACCAAGCCGTTCGCCCCGGCAGCGAGGAATACCTCGACTCCGAGAAGTACGAACTTCGGCCGCGCCGTTTCGCCGAAGCAGCAGCGCGAGGCGAATCTCTCGAGCCGTGGATCACCGCACTCAATCGCATCCGGCGTGCACACCCGGCCCTGCAGCAGTTGCGGAACCTGCACTTTCACCACATCGACAACGACGCGTTGATCGCCTACTCGAAGTTCGACGCCTCGACCGGTGACGCCGTCCTGACGGTGATCAACCTCAACCCGTTCGCTGCAGAAGAGGGCACCGTCTGGTTGGACATGCCGGCGCTCGGACGCGAATGGCACGACCACATGACCGTGCTCGACGAGGTAACCGGTGAGCAGTTCAATTGGGGCCAAGCCAATTTCGTCCGCCTCGAGCCCTGGCGTTCGGTGGCGCACATCCTCGCGCTCCCACCCGTTCCGTATCCGGCCCGGATCTCTCTGGCCTACCAAGCACGCAATGCGCACCGCGCAGGTGGAGGCAAGTGATGTCAACCGAGAAGTTCCCTTCGGGTATCGCACCGGACAATCACGATCTGGAGCTGTTGGCGCGCGGTGAACATCACGATCCGCACAGTGTCCTCGGCGCCCATCCCCACGCCGACGGCACCGTTCTGCGTGCGTTGCGTCCCAACGCCGAGTCCGTCAGTGCCGTCATCGGCGGCAAAAACTTTCCTCTCGAACATGTTTCGAACGGAATCTTCGCGGCTCTGGTCCCCTACCCCGACCTGATCGACTATCGCTATTCCGTGACGTACCCGGGTGGACACACGGTTCTCGCAGCCGACCCTTACCGGTTCCTACCTACTCTCGGTGAACTCGACCTACACCTGTTCGGCGAAGGTCGGCACGAACGACTGTGGGACATCCTCGGTGCACATCCGCGTTCTTACGAGACACCGGACGGACCCGTCGACGGCACCTCGTTCGCCGTCTGGGCTCCGGCCGCCCGCGGCGTGACCGTCGTCGGCGACTTCGACGGGTGGAGTGGGCAATTCGCCCCCATGCGAGTCCTCGGATCCACTGGGGTCTGGGAACTCTTCCTGCCCGACATCGCAGTCGGTTCGCTGTACAAGTTCCGGGTCCACGGCCACGACGGCTCCGTTCGCGACAAGGCCGATCCCATGGCATTCGGTACCGAGGTCCCGCCGGCGACTGCATCGCGAGTGACCACCAGTTCGCATGAGTGGAACGACGCGGCCTGGCTCGAAACCCGCGCCGGTGTCGATCCTTCGCAGTCCCCGATGAGCGTGTACGAGGTGCACCTCGGATCGTGGCGTCCCGGGCTCGACTACCGGCAGATGGCCGAGCAACTCGCCGTCTACGTCACCGAAACCGGATTCACCCACGTCGAACTGCTGCCCGTCTCCGAGCATCCGTTCGGTGGATCGTGGGGATACCAGGTCACCTCGTACTACGCACCGACCTCCCGCTTCGGCACCCCGGACGACTTCCGCTGGTTCGTCGACCACCTGCACGCCGCAGGGATAGGTGTCATCGTCGACTGGGTGCCTGCACACTTCCCCAAAGACGAGTGGGCCCTGGCTCGTTTCGACGGAACTCCCCTGTACGAGCACGCCGATCCGCGTCGCGGCGAGCAGTTGGACTGGGGCACATACGTATTCGACTTCGGTCGCCGCGAGGTCCGAAACTTCCTCGTCGCCAACGCGCTCTTCTGGCTCGAGGAGTTCCACATCGACGGACTGCGCGTCGACGCCGTCGCATCGATGCTGTACCTGGATTACTCACGCCCGGAAGGTGGATGGACTCCCAACATTCACGGCGGCCGCGAGAATCTCGAAGCCGTTGCGTTCCTGCAGGAGATGAACGCCACCGTCCACAAGAACCATCGAGGAGTCGTCACCGTCGCCGAGGAGTCGACGGCGTGGCCCGGAGTCACTCGGGCGACCAATGTCGGCGGCCTCGGATTCAACATGAAGTGGAACATGGGGTGGATGCACGACACCCTCGGGTTCCTCGGTCACGACCCGGTACACCGGACCTACCACCATCACGAGATCACGTTCTCACTGATGTACGCGTGGAGTGAGAACTACCTGCTACCGATCAGCCATGACGAAGTGGTGCACGGCAAAGGAACTCTGTGGACCCGGATGCCCGGGAACGACTTCGCCAAGGCGTCCGGCCTGCGCTCACTGCTTGCATACATGTGGGCGCATCCAGGCAAGCAACTGCTGTTCATGGGACAGGAATTCGGTCAGAGTGCGGAATGGTCGGAAGAACGCGGCCTCGACTGGTGGCAACTCGACGATCAGTACACCGGCACTCTCCATCGCGGCGTCCAGCGACTGGTCGGCGATCTCAACTCCGCGTACCGACGTCATCCGGCCATGTGGACCCTCGACACCTCGCCCGGTGGATACTCCTGGATCGACGCCAACGACACCGAGAACAACGTCCTCAGTTTTCTGCGTTACGGTACTGACGGTTCGATTGTCGCCTGCCTGTTCAACTTCTCGGGCAGTGAGCACTCGAGCTACCGCGTCGGGCTACCAGAGCCCGGCCGATGGGTGGAAATTCTCAACACCGATGCCGAGGTGTACGGCGGCTCCGGAGTCGGGAACCTCGGAGCGGTCACAGCAACGTCGCATTCGTGGCACGGTCGGCCAGCCTCCGCACAGGTGGCGCTGCCAGCTGCTGGAGCGATTTGGATAAGTCTGGAGCGTTGATGGTCGGCCGGCGAGTAGTCATTGTCACGTCGTCACTGTTGGCAGTGGCAGCACTGCTCGCCGGTTGTGCCCAGGGAACGAGTGGCCACGCCGTCTCGATTTATCACGATCCCTTCCGCGTCGCCGGACTCGACGCAACGGCAGGACCAAGTGGGTTGCGTCCGGGAGCCCCCAACGCCGACCGAGCAATCACCGGCACCGACGGCGGGGACATCGACGCGCTGGCAGCCAACGCCATCACAGACATCGAAACCTACTGGGCCGCCGAGTACCCGGCTCTGTTCGACAAGCCCTTCGAACCGGTCGACGAGCTGATCTCGTGGGACCCCACCGAATCGAACGGCCCGGACTTCTGTGAGGAGACCACCGAAGAACTCATCAACGCCGGGTACTGCAGCATCGATCACACCATCGGTTGGGATCGTGAATTGCTGCTGCCCGAGGTGCGGGAGAAGTTCGGTGACGTGGCCGTCGCGTTCATCTTTGCGCACGAGTACGGCCATGCCGTTCAACGCAAGGCCGGGATCGTCGGCGGTAAACGAGACGCAGCCCTGGTGCGCGAACAGCAAGCCGACTGTTTCGGTGGCGCCTTCTTGCGGCACGTCGCCGAGGACAAGGCCGCGCACTTCACGATGAACACCTCCGACGGACTCAACAAGGTGTTGGCGTCGGCGGTCGCCATCCGCGACGAAGACCCTAATGATCCTGAGAGCCACCATGGTTCGGCGTTCGAGCGCGTCACCGCCACTCAGATCGGCTTCACCGACGGCGCCGGTGCGTGCGCGAAGATGGACGCCGACGAAATCGAGTCACGACGTGCAGACCTCCCGCAGCAGTTCGCCGAGGGCAACGATTCCGGAGAACTGCCCGTCACCGAGGCAACTCTCGACGAGTTCGTGAAGACCTTCCAAGCGATCTTCGATCTACCGCAGCCACCGAAGGTCGTGTTCACCGGCGCAGACACCGGGTGCAGCGATGCCGTTGCGACCGAACCCGTATCGTACTGCCCGTCGACGAACACCATCGGAATCAGCGTCGACGACCTTGCCGAGCGCGGCACGCCGGGTCGCGTCGGGCGACGCGAGTTGATCCAGACCAACATCACCGGTGACTACAACGCCTATGTCCTGCTCGCGTCGAGGTACACCCTCGCGATGCAGAAGGAGAACGGCCAATCGCTCGACACTCCGCAGACTGCCCTGCGCGCCGCCTGCCTGTCCGGCGTCATCACCGCAGCGCTCAGTCCCACCAACGCCGCGGCGTCCGGAGCACAGGTCACACTCTCCCCCGGCGACCTCGACGAAGCCGTATCGGGGCTGCTGACCGACGGCCTGGCTGCCAGTGACGTCAACGGTGAGACGGTTCCGAGCGGGTTCGCACGTGTCGACGCGTTCCGGACCGGCGTTCTCGGTGGCCGGGAAGTGTGCGACAGCCGCTACACGGAGTAGCGACTGCCGGTCCACACGTCAGTAGAGAGCGGAAGCCAACTTACGACGGGCCGCGATGACGATCGGTTCTGCCGGGTCGAACAGTTCGAACAGTTCGAGCAGGCGCGTCCGAGCGGCAGCCTTGTCGTCGCCGGCAGTTCGCGAGACCACCGAGATCAATCGGGCGAACGACGCCTCGGGCTGCTGGGCGAACATTTCCAGGTCGGCCGCAGCGAACTGCAGTTCGAGATCGGACGGATCAGCATCCGCGGCCGCAATCGACTCGGGATCGACGCCCTGAACCCGAGCCATGAACTTCACCTGGCGGACAGCGCTCTTGGCCTCCGCATTGTTGGGTTCGGCGTCGAGAATCACCTGGTACGCAGCGATGGCGGCGTCGAGATCGCCCTCGTCCAGCGCGGTTTCAGCGGCCACGAAGCGAGGATCCTCGACCTCCTCCACCGGTTCGTCCGCGTCGGAGACCGGCCCACTCAACTTGCCCTCGACAGCTTGGAGGACTGCGTCGAACCACTGGCTGAGCTGCGCCTCTGGCTGAGCGCCCTGAAAATCGGCCAACGGCTGACCAGCCGCGACAGCAACAACCGTCGGAACCGACTGGACGCCGAATGCCTGCGCGATACGAGGGCTCACGTCGACGTCGACGTTGGCAAGAATCCACTTGCCTCCGGCTCGCGCCGCAAATGATTCGAGAACTTCGGTGAATACGACCGAGGGCTCGTATGCGCGGCCACCGATGTTGACGATCACCGGCACCTGGCTCGACTTCAGCAGGACTTCGCTTTCGAAGTTCTCCTCGGTCACCTCGATCACTGCCCCGGAGACAGCAGAAACGGCCCCGTCGCCGCTGGTGTTACGCGGCGGTGGTGGGGCCGTGGCCCGCTCTTTGAAGGCGGACAAGTCGACTGCGCCGCTCATGGCGGCAGCAACTGCGGACGAACGCGCGGGGGGCCTGGAACCTGGTCGAGTCACGGCTCCCAGTTTGTCACGAGTTGCGAGAAGCTACGTAGAGGGATGCAGCACTCAGACGAGCGCCGCGTTGCCCTTGGACGCCTCGAACTCCGTGGACAGCTCACCGAGCTTGCCGTTTCGCACTGCCCAGCGTTCGAAGATGACGGTGCCGAAGGGCGGAACGCTCGAGATCAGCGCAAGGATCGTGGTCTTGACGTCCCACTTGAGCGACCACGCGGTCAGGAGTGCAACAACGATGAACACCAGGAAGCCGGCGGTTCCGTGGACCATTCCGGGGATGCGAATCGCTTCTTCGTGTCCGAGGACCCACTTGAAGAACATGGCAACCAGCAAGGCCGCCCAGGTCACAGCTTCCCACCACGCCACCAGACGGAAGCGTTTCGCGGGAGTGGATACGTCAAAGATGTTCGCCATGAGGCCATTGTGCCCGAACAACTACGACGCCCCGTAGTTGTGTGAGCAAAACCACGGGGCGTCGCCGAGCGAGAGCGCTCGTTCAGGTGTATTTAGACACTCAGGCCTTGGGGACGCGGACGATGAGTGCGTCGCCTTGTCCGCCGCCGCCGCAGAGTGCGGCTGCGCCGATGCCGCCGCCGCGGCGTTGCAGTTCGAGGGCGAGGTGCAGGGCGATGCGGGC